>JABIRI010000145.1 GCA_018667915.1 Opitutaceae bacterium
CGCGGAGGTTGCCCTGCGCCAGCTCAAACAGACCTGTCACGATTCGACCCGCGCCCATTTGCAAGCCGTCGCGGGCGTGATGGATCCAGTCCAAGGCCAACGTTACCTCGATTTGATTAGTCCCCGCCTGAGTGACCACGCACACGCCGAACCCTTTGGGTTGAAATGACCGAACCCGAGCAAGACCGCGCAGACATGCGCCGATTGCAAGGAGGCGTAGCCTCGGCGCTCGATCACCTGATGGAACGGTGGCAAATTCGTCTGCGCAGTTATCTCATGCGCCACGGATTGAACAACGCCGACGCCTGCGACCTAGCCCAAGAAACATTCGTGCGCGTATTTCGACATGCTGGCCGTTTCGATCCCCGGCGCACATTCAGCACGTGGTTATTCCAAATCGCCCTCAACTTGTTGCGCGATCATGCCCGGCGAATGCGGCGGCGTCCGACCGCCCCGCTGGCGGAAGCTCCGGAGGCTGTCGGGAACTCGACACCGCAAACGAATACCGAAGCGAACGAAGCCGCCGTAGCCGTGCGGACGGCGGTGAACGAACTCCCCCTACCTTTGCGCGAAGTCGTAATTCTGGCTGAGTTCGAACACCGCTCCCAGGCGGAGATCGCTGAGATCATCGGGGCCACTCCCAAGGCAGTAGAGACCCGTTTATATCGTGCCCGCACGAAGCTGCGGCAGTCGCTACAACGCTGGCTCAACACGTAGCGCTCCGATCCGGAAAATAATTACATCTGCACGAACGACGCCAAAAAGGTTGGTCTCATTCCCGTGGCTTGATTAGATTGTTTTCCCTGTCTTCCCGTATGTCACGCCGCGCTTCAAAAACCACCATTCCTTCGGATGATCTTCCACCGATCAACCGTCGTGGTCTGCGCGTGCCTCACAACAAGGTCTCGCTGGTGCAGGGACATACCCGGCCCACCAAAGCGGCCTATTTTAATCGTGAACTCTCGTGGCTGTCATTCAATCGCCGGGTTTTAGAGCAGGCTCGCAACCCCGAGGTGCCCCTGCTGGAGCGGGTCAAGTTTCTCGCCATCGTCTGCTCCAACTTAGATGAGTTTTTCGAAATTCGCGTCGCCGGTTTGATCCAACAGGTCGCGGCAGGCTCCACCAAATCAGGCATCGATGGACTCGGGCCTCGGGAACAGTTGCGGCGAATTCACTCCGTAGTCGCTTCACTCGTGGACGACCAATACCGGACGTGGCACGATGACCTGGTTCCGGCGTTGGCCGCCGAGGGTATTAGCTTCAAGTCTGCCGATGAATTGACGCCTCACGAGTTGATCTGGGTGCAGCAATATTTTGAAGAACAGGTTTTCCCGGTGCTCACCCCACTCGGACTTGATCAATCTCACCCCTTTCCCCAGCTGGGTAACAAAACGCTCAATGTCATCGTATCACTCGACGATCCCGAGACCGCCGAGGAAGAGCGCCAGGCCGCCCTTTTGCCCGTGCCTCGTATCCTGCCACGATTAGTGCGGGTGGAATCCAAGGGAGAAGACGGCGACACCTACGTTTTCCTGAGCGAAATCATCAAACTCTGTGCCGATTCTTTCTTTCCCGGTTTTCGGGTAAACGGCGCGCACGCTTTTCGGGTAACCCGCAACAGCGATCTCTACATCGATGA
Source organism: Opitutaceae bacterium (assembly GCA_018667915.1). Taxonomy (GTDB): domain Bacteria; phylum Verrucomicrobiota; class Verrucomicrobiia; order Opitutales; family Opitutaceae; genus Actomonas. The sequence continues at coordinate 1,640 of JABIRI010000145.1, forward strand.
GGAAGAGGCGGAAAATCTCCTCAAGACGATCGAGGAAGAGTTACGCAATCTTCGGCGCGGAGCCGCCGTTCGCCTCGAGATCGAAGAGGGGGTCAGCGAAGGAATCTTCTCCACCCTTTGCGAACACCTTGAGCTCTCCCACGAATACGTGTTCCGGCTCAATGGCCCACTCAACTTGCTCCGACTCATGAGTGTCACGGAGATCAATCGGCCGGACCTTAAATACCCGGACTTCGTGCCCGTGCCTTCAGCCGTAATACCCACGGATACCTCTCCGTTCAAAGTGATACGAGAGCGCGATGTATTACTCCATCACCCCTACGACTCGTTCACTCCAGTGGTCGACTTTGTGGCCGCTGCCGCCCACGACCCGGACGTGCTTTCGATGAAGCAAACGCTCTATCGCACCAGTGGCGATTCGCCCATCGTGCGGGCGTTGATTGAGGCTTCCCGCAACGGCAAACAAGTCACCGCGCTTGTAGAGTTGAAGGCGAGATTCGATGAAGCCAACAACATCGAATGGGCACGCCAACTCGAAGAAGCCGGCGTGCTGGTGGTCTACGGACTGGTGGGACACAAAACCCACTGCAAGTGCTCCTTGGTGGTGCGTCGCGAAGGAGAGAAACTCCGTCGCTATGCGCACTTGGGAACCGGTAATTATAACCCCAAAACAGCTCGCCTTTATACCGATCTCAGTCTCTTCACCTCCCGGGAGGATCTCACCGAGGACGTCGCCAACACCTTTAATACTCTGACTGGATTTAGTCGGGAACCCGAATTCGAGCGCCTGCTGGTGGCCCCCTTCAACCTGCATGCGCGCATGATCGAATTGATTGATGTCGAAACCGCCAATGCGGCGGCCAGCAAACCCGCCCGCATCATGGCGAAAATGAATTCTCTGGTGGACAAAGCCACGATCGACCACCTCTACACGGCTTCGCAAGCGGGGGTGAAGATCGATCTTATCGTCCGGGGAATTTGCTGCCTCGTGCCCGGCGTGCCGGGGCTCAGCGAGAACATCCGCGTGCGCAGTATCGTCGGCCGTTATCTCGAACACGCCCGTGTGTTTTATTTTCAAAATGCCGATGCCGAGCCGCACATCTACGCGGGCAGCGCGGATTGGATGCCCCGAAACTTTTTTCGGCGTATCGAAGTCGTGTTCCCCATCGACGACGAAGCAGCCCGCAACTGGATCATCGAAGAACTCTTCGCCGCGGAACTTCGAGATACGACCAACGCCCGCGAGCTACACTCGAATGGAGCCTACAATCCGGAGGTTCTCCCTGAGGGTGAATCCGCATTCTCAGTCCAAAATTACTTTATCAAAGCCGCCAACCTACGCCGTGAGCGGCAGGCGCATTTCCCTGAGTCTTAAATGCCCCTGAGTGGGGTCAAATGAGGCGGGAAACTTTCTGCTTCCGTTTTTTCGTGAGGGGCCTACTTTCCAGCCTCCCAGTCAGGAGAGATGGCAGAGTGGTCGAATGCGTCTGACTCGAAATCAGATTTACCGGCAACGGTAACGGGGGTTCGAATCCCTCTCTCTCCGCCACTTAAGGAACACGACCACGAATCGAAAGGACGTCAGCTGTCCAAATTTCGAAAACCTCTCACCCAGAGGGATGAAAAACCCTCAGGGTTCGACGACCGAACAACGTGAGGGAGATGGGGCACCTGTTAGGGTTAGTGCGAAGCACTTGGACCCACGTCCAACCAATCCTCACTCTCCGTCTCTTTGAACTACGCCCCCCTATCCGACCAACGCCTCGATAAGGATAAGATCACGATTCGTCGGGCATCTAGCGGGCAAAGTCAGGGAATCCTGCTACGTATTGGCGTCTTCGTCCGGCGCCAACTCCCGTTGATTGGACGGCAAATGATGCGGCAGGAAGAAATAATAATTCATCAGCCACCAGCTTCGCGCCGGACGATATAACAGAATGGGGACGATGATCGCTCCCATTCCAGCCGCCACACTCGCCACCAATCCGGACAAAATTTCTGCGAGATAAAGCAACAGCATGGGAACGAGATAGAGCACGACGGTCACGCCGTAGATCAGAGAGAGTGACCCAAGGTAGCCTCCCTCATCCCGCTCGATTTTCATCCCACACTGAGGACAGTCAGGATTCACCCGAAACACCTTATCCTGTCGGAACAACGTTTTGCCCCCACAATTCGGGCACCGATTGGTGAGCCCTCGCGTGACGATTTGACCTCGGGTGACTTTCATTCGAGTCCATCCCTGAACTGATCGAGCAACCGCGGCAATCCCGCACCGCCTTACTGGCAATTTAGCCAACCGGGTAAATTGGGTGCATACGCCGTCGCTTTTAGGCTCTGGCGCACATGGGGCCTGGATTGTCAGGCTACTCGCAACGCTCGTGAAGAACCAAGGATCCCGCTTAGTGGGATTATGAGCAATCGGCGCAATATTTACCGTTCTGTTTTAAGAGTCCCATCAGCCCAGTTCCTCCTTTTTGACGCTTCAGCAGATTCTCCAGTTTCCGAGCTTCTCCCAATGTAACTATCGGATGGCTTTTCCAAACTAACCGCCAAGATCCACGCGACTTGGTCCATTTACTCATGCCATCGTTGTGATCCTTCAAGCGTCGCCCAACGTCATCGGAGAGCCCGATGTAAGTCCGACCAACGGAATTTTCGATCATATAGACCTGAAACGACTTCCGGACACAAAAAAACCGGAGGGCAACTAAGCCAACCGGGTAAATTGGGTGCAGGGCTTGGATTTGAACCAAGGACCTTCAGGTTATGAGCCTGACGAGCTACCAGACTGCTCCACCCTGCAACAAAGGTGATGTTCGACACTGAATCATCTGGATTCGTTTCAGCGCGAGAAAATTGGGTTAAAAGAACCGAATATCCGAAGGGACATGCGCCCCGAAGGGAGGGAGAGGAATGAAACGTGAAAGTGTCCTGTCAACAGGGTTTTTAAGAAAACCGAAATCCACCCTTGCATCCCCTATTCCAAATCTCTGTGTTCGACGGCTCTTTCCTCGGAAAGAACCGTTCATTCGAACTCCACCCATAACCAACAAATCCGATCGCAAGGCCGCCCACTGGCGGACCTGTGTAAAGAATCACTACATAGATCAACATGAGTAAAATCACCACTACGGTCCACGACCTCCTCGATGCTGGCGTCCACTTTGGACACCAAACCAAGCGTTGGAACCCACGTTCCAAGCCATTCGTCTTCGACCACCGTCAAGGCATCACCATCATCGACCTCGGCAAAACCTATGCGTTGCTCGAGAAAGCCTGTGAAGCCGTCACCGAACTCGTCGCCAATGGCGGCAACATCCTCTTCGTCGGCACCAAACGCCAAGCTCAGGAAATCGTGCGCGAAGCCGCTGGCTCCGTAAACATGCCTTTCTGTGTCGACCGCTGGCTCGGTGGCACCCTCACCAATTTCGCCACCGTCAAGGCGTCCATCGCCAAGTATAAGAAGTATCAGGCCATGGATACTTCCGGTGATCTACAGAAACTCGGTGGTAAGGAACAAGCCGCGATCCGTCGCGAAATGGTCCGCATGCAAAAGAACTTTTCCGGTATCTCCGAGATGGCTGACCTCCCGAAGGCCATGTTCATCATCGACGTTGCCCACGAAGATATCGCCGTCGCCGAAGGCGTGCGCTGTAAGATCCCGACCATCGCCTTGGTCGATACCAATTCCGATCCGACCAACGTCACCTACCCCATCCCGGGTAATGACGACGCGGTGAAGTCCATCCGCGTGATCGTCGATACCGTCGTCGAAGCCGTGCAAAACGGTCTCGGTCAACGCGACGCTCGCCGCATCGCCAAGGGTCAAGCCGATCTCAAAGCCGCTACCGCTGCCGTCGCCGCCGCGGCTGAAGCCGCCGAGGACCAACCCGGTCCCGCCGCTGATGTCACCGAAACCATCTCCGACGAGGTGGTTATCCCAGCCGCCGCGAAACGTAAAAAAATCGCTGCTCCCAAGGATGGCGCCGCTGCAGATGAGGCTCCCGCCGCCGAGGCTGCACCAGCCAAAGCCACGCCCGCCCCCGAAGCCGCCGCTCCTGCTGCTGCCGAGGAAGCTGAAGAGGCTCCCAAGCCCGCTCCTGCTCCCGCGATTCCGGCTGCGCCAACCGAAGCTGCTGCTGAAGCCGCCAAGGAAGCACCCAAGGCTTCGGAGTAATCCGTCTGCCAATCTCTCTTAAAATCGATAGATTAAAGATACTCTCATGAGCACCAAAATCTCCGCCCAAATGGTTAATGAACTGCGCAAGGTAACTGGCGCAGGATTGATGAAATGCAAGAAGGCCCTCGTGGAAACCGACGGCAATGTTGAAGAAGCGACCACCATCCTGCGTAAGCAAGGTGAGGCCGATACCGCCAAGAAGGCGCAACGTGATGCCAAGGAAGGCGTAATCGAAAGCTACATCCACCTCGGTGGCAAAGTAGGCGTTCTGATCGAGGTCAACTGCGAGACCGACTTCGTGGCTCGCAACGACGACTTCAAAGCCTTTGTGAAGGACATCTGCTTGCACATCGCGGCCGTCAACCCGACCGCGGTTAACCGCGAAGAGGTTCCTGAAGAACTCGTCACCGCGGAACGCGAAATCGCCACCGCTCAGGCCGAAGGTAAGCCTCCCATGGCGGTGCAGAAGATCGTTGAAGGTAAGCTCGAAAAATTCTTCGCCCAAAGCGTGCTGCTTGATCAGCCGTTCGTGAAGAACCCCGATCAAACCGTTCGCGAACTCATCGCTGCGACGATCCAGAAGACCGGCGAGAACATCCAGATCCGCCGCTTCACCCGCTACCAACTCGGCGCCTAAGTCGTCGTTCGTTAGCTAGAACTCTTAACGCCTCCCTTCACGGGGAGGCGTTTTTTTGGGGCGAATATTCCGACTATCCGCTGTAGCAGGGCGAGTAATCAGGGTTGCAGTCAGACGGTTTTAGCCGGGCTCGCCGAGCCCGGTGCGGCGGAGTGGCGGCGGTGAACTGAGAGGCAGCAGACCGGGGTCAGCCAACTTCGCTAAGGATTCGGCGGCCATATACGACCCCCGGCTACAGCTATGCTCATCCGATCCCCTTAAAGCCGCGCTTCGAGCTGCGCGAGTAACTCGCTCGCCAACGCGGGCTGGGTCTCGGCCAGATTTAGCGATTCCCCCGCCGCGGTGCGGTGATCATAGAGCTCCAAGAAACCGTCATCATGGGCAATTAATCGATGCGTATCAGTGCGGATAGTCCGAGCATTTTTGAAATACCCGATCGCAGGACGCCCGACTGACTCCGGAGAGTCGATCAGTGCAGTGAGCGAATTACCCACGGTTCCGCCGGGAGCGGGCAGTCCGGCCAACTCGGTTAGCGTCGGGAATATATCAACGGTTTCCACCAGGGCATCAGACATCGCCCCCGGGTCGGCCATGCCAGAGTAGCTCACGATCAAGGGCGACCGGAGTGACTCCTCAAACAACGCATGTTTTCCCCAAATATCGTGCTCTCCCAGGTGCCAGCCGTGATCGCCCCACAATACGACGATCGTATTCTCTCGCTGCCCCAATTCATCGAGGCGGGCCAAGATCCGGCCCACCTGTTCGTCCGCATACGAAACACAGGCGGCATAATGGCGGCGCACTTCCATCGCGAACTCGGGATCGGCCAAAGTTTCGCGATCCAGTAGATTGTATTTAAAAAACTCTCCCGACTTATGCCAGGTGGTGCGCCCCGCCGGCTTTTCCGGATGAGACGTCGCCGGGAGTTCGACGCCCGCGTAAGGCTCCATGTATTTGGCCGGAGCACCAAACGGCAGATGAGGACGTAGAATTCCAAAGGCCATGAAGAAGGGTTTGTCCGCGGCATTCGCCGCCAAGGAATCCAGTTCCCGTAACGCCACCTCCGTATTGATCCCGTCGGGGTAAACCGTGTCGGGTCCCTCTACGAGTTGTATGCCATCCATCTTGGTGGCGTCCCCGCGGATCTCACCGTGAGCCAATCCGTGCATCCAACCGCGCGAGTGTTGCCACGCTCCCGCCTCAAGAATGTGCCGATCCCATGAATCGGGCATCTCCGGAATCCCTTCGTCGTCCCAATCCGGCCCGCCGCGGCCACCTGGATGATGGGAGACCTTGCCCACTGATACGGTGGTGTAGCCATGCTGGCGAAACCACGCCGGCATACTCGGCGGAAATTCTGCGAGATTTTCCGCCCTCTCGAACAACGCCGAATTAGACGGCCCACCGTATTGTCCCGTCAGCAACGCATAGCGGGAAGCTCCACAGGTAGGTGCTTGCACGTAGTGGCGCCGAAATCCACGGCCTTGGGCAGCCAAGGCATCGATGTGGGGTGAGCTGATGTAATCGACGCCAAAGCTCTTCAATTCCGGCCGCAGATCATCTATACAGATGAGCAACACGTTGGGTTTCGTTTTCGAGGAGGCGATCGCATCACCGGTCGCAGGCTGATCAGAGGAACATGCCGTTTGGCACAAAATCGCCAGCAGCAAGGCGGTCGGGGAAAGGGGTATTTTCATGAGCGAGGAGATCCGATCCAATCGGGGGAACGTCGGTTTGTTAAGACCAAACGTAGACCATGAAAACCAGCGAAATATTCATTCGATATTCACTGGAGAATCTGGACATCTATCATTCGATGAAAAGGACAACTCTTTCGTCATCACCTCTACCCCCATTTCCCATGACTCGACGCGACCTCCTTCGCCTTGGCGGCACTTCCCTGATCTACGCCAGTTTGGCCCGTTCCCCGCTGTTCGCCCACGCAGGCCACGGTTCTGCCGGCAAGCCCTACCTCTTTTTCAACGCGAACCACGTGCCGCGCATCACCGCCAATACCCAGACACCGATGCTCGCCTCAATGTGGGCGGAATGGCAGAACCAAGCTCCCGCCGAGCTCCAAGCCGCTCTCGATAAGTTCGAAGTATCGGGCAATATTGTCAGTGATTTCGGCCAGGTGTTATTCGCGCTCGAACGCAGCCTGACCGTGCAAATCGTCGCGCCGACAGAGGATCGCCTCGCCTCACTGATCGATGCCATCGAACGCATCATCGCACGCCCGTATTGGGACTATTTCCGCGACGGTGGCACTGAGATTCTGGGTATCCAACGGGCATCGTTTGCAACTGTCCGATTGCTCTACGCCCGCGAAGTATTGGCGGACGATCTTTCGGAGGATTTAGACGAGCGCATCTTGAAAGCGGTGGCGGACAAAGGCTGCCAAGCTTGTTATGCGACCGTCCATGACATGGATAACCCCGAAACGGTGAAGGGCTGGGACTTCGACAAGGAACACGCGGGGTTCTACGATATTTCGATGGAGCGATGGCCGATGATTCTCGGCGCCAACAATCTTCGTTCCGCTCCCGCCGGTGCTCTGGGCTTGGGCGCTCTCGCCCTGCGCGGCAAGGATCCACGCGCCGAACTTTGGCTCAAGACCGCCACCGCCAGCACGGAACGTTTTCTCAAACTCTTCGCCGAGGATGGTAGTTTCTTCGAGGGTCTCAGTTATCTCGATTACTCGATGCGCACCTGCCTGCCCTTTCTGGATGCCCATCGTCGGCTCGTGGGGGACATCGACTGGATGGAAAAACTCAATTGGGAAGGCATGGTCGACTACATCTTAACGATGCAGATGGGACGCACTCCCGAGGGCGACCCCGACATCGTGAATTTCAGCGACGCTCGCCGCAATGTCTTCCCGGGTTGGGTCTCCAAAGTCGCCGAGATCACCAACAACCCCGTCGCCGCCCACACGGCCGACTACGCGGGGCACCCTTACTTTTTCTACGACTTCTTGTGGTATCGTCCTAACGCGGAAAAAGCCCCGCCTTCCGACCAACTGCTCAACCACCGTAATGCCTACAACTGGATCCTCTGCCGATCCGGTTGGGACGCCAAAGACGCCGTGCTGGCATTCAAGAGCGGCGGCCCCGCCAATCACGAACACGCCGACCGCAACCACATCACCTTCAAATTCGAGGGTGAACGCCTCCTGCAAGATCACTTCGGCGCCGCTTACGATCGCCGCCACGATGGCTGGAAAATGCGAGGCACCGCCGGCCACAACGCCGTATTGATTGACGGTCACGGCCACCACTACGTCGATGGGGTTGAAGGCACCAACGACACCCTGGCCTACGCCAACATTCTCGAGTATCAGGATACTGGTGACGTGATCTATTGGACCAGCGACGCCACCTCGGGTTATATCGTCGAGAACTACCACGCCACCCAGGTCCAACGCTCCGTCATCTACGCCAAACCCGGGGTGATGGTCATATTCGACCAAGTGAATTTCCGCTACCGCCCGCAAACCGTGGATGCCCGATTTTTCCCGGACAACCGCGATGGTGAGGCCCAACTCGACGTCGACGGCAACCGGTTTACCCTTACCCGTCCCCAGGCCCGATTGCATGGGCTGGTCGCATCCGATTGCGAGGCAGCCCCAAAACTTTCTCGATTGGATGTGAAACCCGAGACAGGTGACTTCCCCTGTATCGAAGTAAGCTCTCCCGTCGGACTCTCCCACCGAATCGTGACCGTTTTGGCCGCCACGACAGGAAAGAATTCGCGGCCGCCAAAGTTAACCGTTCGGCAAGACAAGAATGGGGTCTGGGCCATTTCCGCTCCCAATCTCAAGGCTCGTATCACACCCACCGCGTTCGAACCAAAGATCGAATTGCTCTAATCGTCTATTTGCGACGTCATCCCCTCATGCCTCTTTCTACCCGTGCGATCCGCCGACTCCTGCTTTCACTGCTGCTGGTAGCACCCGTTGCTCTTTTCGCGGCGAGCGAAGAGCGTCCTCCTAACATCATCTTCATCCTCGCCGACGATTTGGGTTACGGGGATCTGGGGAGTTTTGGCCAAACCAAGATCCGCACCCCTCATATCGACCGTTTGGCCCGCGAGGGCATGAAACTCACCCATCATTATGCCGGCAGTCCCGTCTGCGCGCCTTCGCGGTGCGTTCTGCTGACCGGTAAAGATCCGGGAAGCGCCTTCATTCGCGCCAATCGCGGTATGGCCAAGGGTGGCATTCGCGTCGTCGGTCAGCCCGAATCCGAGGGCCAATATCCCATCCCCGACGCCGAAATCACGCTCGCCGAAGTATTGCAGGACGCCGGCTACAAAACGGGGGGATTTGGCAAGTGGGGTCTGGGCGGACCCGATTCCACCGGCGCTCCATTGCGCCAAGGGTTTGACCGCTGGTTTGGCTACAATTGTCAGGCCGTCGCCCACAACTTCTACCCCACTTACCTTTGGGATGACGACAAAACCATCCCGCTCGACAACCCCGCCTTCCCTGCCCACGACACACTGCGCGATGACGAGGACCCGAATGATCCGGCCAGCTACGAACGCTTCAAAGGCAACGAATATTCGGCCGACCTCATTTCGGAACAGGCCCTCAACTTCATTCGCGACAATCAGGAGCAACCGTTCTTCCTCTACTGGGCCTCCACCGTGCCTCATGTAGCATTACAAGTGCCTGACGACTCCCTCGAAGAATACGTTGGCCTCTGGGAGGACCCACCCTACCCCGGCGGTAAAGGTTACATCCCGCACTTCAATCCCCGCGCCGCCTACGCCGCGATGATCACCCGCATGGACCGCGACATCGGACGGGCCATCGATCTGGTCGAAAAACTCGGACTCGCAAATGACACCATCTTCGTTTTCACTAGCGACAACGGCGCCACCAGTGGGACCCATGAGGGACTCGCGGGCACCGACGCCGCATTCTTCAATTCCTCCGGCGGTTTACGCGACGGCAAAGGATCCATCTATGAAGGCGGCATTCGGGTTCCCGCCGTGGTGACCTGGCCCGGCAAGATCCCGGCTGGATCAACCTCCGATCGGGTAACCGGTTTCGAAGACTGGCTGCCGACCTTGGGCGAAGTTGCCGGAGCCAACGAAGTCCCGACTGATATCAGTGGGGTAAGTTTTGTCCCCACTTTGCAGGGCAAAAAACAATCCGCACGCGATTCGCTGTATCGCGAATTTCCATCTTACCGCGGACAGCAAGCCATCCGGGTGGGCGACTGGAAAGCCGTGCGCCAAAATTTGATGCCGCCGCAAAAAACCACCCAAATCGTTCGCACCGAACTCTACCACCTCGGCACCGATCGAGCGGAAGAAAATAACGTCGCTTCAGAACATCCCGAGTTGCTGGCGCGACTCGAAAAAATGATGCGGGAAAGCCGCACGCCCAGTAAGGACTTCCCCTTCCCAGTGTTGGATGAAGCGACGCCGTAAAAGATGGCGGGAATAGCAGCCCTCAGACCTTCTCCTATCTTCGTGATCCGAGCATTCGTTATTTCGTTTTTGAGTTTTCTGACCACTGCGGTCTCTACGACCGCTGCGCCTGACGATGCCCTCTTTACCGCCGTCCTGCAGGACCACATCGACGTCATCGCGGTAGACTATCCGGCCATCGCTCAAGACGACCGTCTCGACACCTATCTTGCTCAAATCGCCGCGACCGATCCCGCAGATCTCCCGAGCGACGAAGCCCGACTCGCGCTGTGGATCAACGCCTACAACGCCTACACGCTAAAACTGGTCGCCTCGGTTCCCACTGCCACCACCATCCGAGAAATCACGGGACTGGGCACCAAGGGAAATCAGGACACCGCCAAACCCTGGGATCACGTTTTCGCAACCGTCGGCGGCAAGGACTACACCCTGAACCAAATCGAAAACGAAATCATTCGCCCGCGATTTAAGGACGCGCGCATTCATTTCGCTCTCGTTTGCGCCGCGTATTCCTGTCCGCAATTGCGCAACGAGGCATTCGTAGCCGGACGGCTCGACGAACAGTTGAACGAACAAGGTCATCGGTTTCTTGAAAACCGCAACATGATCGACCCGCGCACCCGCACCGCAGAGCTCTCCCAAATTTTCAATTGGTTTAAGGAGGACTTTGGCAGCGATGAGAACGAGGTATTAAGATACCTCGCGGACTTCGTGCCGACCTCGTCCGCCAACAGCCTTCGGAACGAAACCCGACGTTGGACAGTCTCATACCAGGACTACGACTGGTCACTCAACGACCGGAAGTAATCCCTCACTTCGATTCGTTAGTCGGCAGTTCGAAGTAGTTCGCGCGGCGACGGCCGCTTTTCCCCTTTAAGGGTTCCCGCTCTCCGGGTTTACCATATTCCCCGCGCCGATAACCACCCCGATCGGGGTCCCGTGCACAGTCAATCTGGACCTGCTGCATTCGATCGAAGACCGTCAACAACGCGTCCGATTCATTCACCGGTTCGACGCCACGACCATGAAGCGAGCGAATGACCTCACGCACCGACTCCAGCGTGGATAAACATCCCTCAAACGGCTGCTGCTTTATCACATAACGGCTCGGCGTAGATGGCGTGAACATCACCCGTGGCAACCGCTGTAACGAAGGACTCAACTTCAGCATCTTGCGCGCGCAACTCCACGTCGCGTCGAGCACGAGCACGACCAGCTCCTGTCCCGCGGGCAGCTCGAAGGGCACGTCTTCTCGCGAGAGATTGGCCGCTTCCTTGCCTGGGTAGAGCAGCACCACGTGGCGTTTCGGATCGACCAACAGTCGTTGGACGGCGGGATGCGCGTCGAATTCGATCCCCACCTGGATTTCACTATTGGGCAGACTCAGATGAGTCAGCCTCCCCGTTCCCGCTTTCTCCTGCTTGAATTCCTTCGGGTGCATGAGAATCACAAACCGCGTGCGCGTGGGCACCGCGGGCAAGGAATCACACCAGCAGAGATCGCCCGGCCAGAAACACCGGTAGCACATGACCCGACTCATCTTAGCCCTCAAATCCCGCCACGATGAGGCGAATGGAATCAAGTCGCAGCCGAGCATCACGAATTGCGCCACACGTTTTCTTCAACTGAGTCTGTGCGAGCTTCACTTCTTCGGGTCGCACGTGGTCGTTGAGTTTTTGCAGATCGACCAGGCGCTGAAAATCCGCCCCCAACTGGTCACGGGCCCGTTCTTCGGCCGCTGCTTTGATGGGCACTGCGGTCTTTTCCGCCAAATCGGTCGCGCCTTCGACCAGATTTTTCATCAACTCGGCATTAAACTCCGGTCGCTCGAGAAACGGGGTGATCGGGGTTTCTTTCACCAAGTCGGCAGTCGTGCGGGGATCCCATTCATCGGTCAGGTTTTGCCCCCGTAAATCCACCACCACGCGCACCGGTTGGGGAGCGAGAAATTGATCCACGTGCCAGCGGGTGTCAGCCACCGTTTCGAGCACGAAAATTGCCTCCAAAAGTAAGTTCGGGGCATCAGCTTCCACCATGCCAAAGGCCGTCGTTCCGGCCGGAGAATTTACCAACAAATCAATCGTGTCTCCAACCAACGCGTGATCGGCCGTCAATAGCCGAATATCCTCCCGCACGATCGCCCGCTCCCGATCAAACGTGGCCAGCATTCCATCCCGGGGCACTGCCGGAAAACCTTCGACGTAGGCATGGTCGGCATCGATGAACATCTCACCTTCCTCATACTCCTTCACCCGCACCCCGAAGTGATCAAAGAGCTCCGCGAGCAAACGCCTCACCGCCAAACTCGCGTCCGCCGCCCGCACGTCCTCGATGATATGTTCGGCCACCACAGGATCGAATGAATTTAATTCCAACAGGCGGTCGCGCCCCCGGTGAAGTCGCTCCTGTAATTTCACCCGATAATTGGCCGATTCATCGATCAACGTCTTGAGCTCCTTTGTCGGTGGAGCTTTGGTTCCGGTGCCAAACTGAATCGCAAGCGTGAGCAATCGCTCCCGGAACGTCTGTTCGTATTCGTGACCGCCATGCATCGGTTCAGCGAAGGCATCCAACCCGTTTTGATACCAGTCCACCACCGACGCCTCCGCGCTGCCTTCAACATACAGCACGTGAATCCGGATGGTTTCGGTCTGTCCAATGCGGTCCAACCGACCGATGCGCTGTTCAACCAGTCCGGGATTGAGCGGCAGATCGAATAATACCAGATGGTGGGCAAACTGAAAGTTTCGGCCTTCACTGCCGATCTCCGAACAGAGCAGCAGTTGCGCCCCGTCCTCTTCGGCAAAGTAGGCCGCATTGCGATCCCGTTGCACCAACGGCAACCCTTCGTGAAACACCGCCACTTTGGCACTCATTTTCTCCCGTAACGCCGCCTCGATCGCCGCCACCTTTCGGTGGGTGCGACAAATCAAGAGCACCTTGCGCTTGGCGTCCGCCTTGAGGAAATCGACCAACCACAACAGCCGCGGATCATCGCGAAAGTTGTGCCTGATCTCGGATGCGCGACCCGTTTCTTCCGCCTCCAGTTCCCGGGCGATCCGGGTGAGCAAGGTGGGGTCATCCTTCGACAACGGGGCCGGACAGTATTGGCGTTGGGGAAACCCCGACATCGCTGCCCTCGTATTACGGAATACCACGCGGCCGGTGCCGTGCTGATCCAGCAGATTGCGCAGCAGCGCTTTCCGCGCGCCGGGTTTATCGGACTCCACCGCACTCAGATGCGCTTCAAGTCCCTCGATATCCCGGTTAAAGATCTTCTTCAGCGCGGTATGATCTTTCGCGTCGAGTGGGGCCTCATCTACGACCTTATTGGCGACCGCCGCGACTTCGCCAAACTGAGCGGATTCGGCCAAGAATGTATCCAAATCCCGATACCGATTGGGATCCAACAACCGCAGCCGGGCAAAGTGCCCTTCAAGACCCAATTGAGTCGGCGTCGCGGTCAGCAGCAGCAATCCGCGACTGCGTTCGGCCAACTTCTCGACCAAGCGATACTCCGGACTTACGGCATCTTCCTGCGGGGACCAAGCCAGGTGATGCGCCTCATCCACCACGACCATGTCCCAGCCCGCAGCCACGATCTGCTCAAAACGTTGTTCGTTTTGCGCCGGGAAGTTCACACTACAAAGCGCGAGTTGATCGCCGAGAAAGGGGTTCTCTTCCGGATCGCTGGCCTCCTCGTCGATGCAGCGCTGTTCATCGAAAATGCTGAACCACAGGTTGAACCGGCGCAACAGCTCGACAAACCACTGGTGGGTCAG
>JABIRI010000144.1 GCA_018667915.1 Opitutaceae bacterium
GCGTGATGGACGTCGAGGCTGCGGCTCACGGATTCGTGACCTTCAAAACCGGCCAATCCATGTCGTTCGCGATCTCCTGGGCAGAGATGAACGAGCGCGAAGAGTGTTCATGTGTTTTCCAAGGCTCCAAGGCGGGCGGCACCGTTCGTCGCTTATTCGGTATTGATGGCCTCGATGATACCGCCATCGACACCTGCCAAATCTATACCACGGAAAATGGCCTCCAGGTGAACCGCGATGTAACGGTAAAACTCGATGAAACGATGGGGCGTGAGCGTTCCGCCGCCAACTTCGTGAAGACCCTCCAAGGTGAAGAGACTCCGCTCAATACCCCAACCGAAGCACTCGCCTTGATGAAAGTTATCGACGCCGCCTACGCCTCCGCTGAAAGCGGCGCGCCCGTCGCGTTGTAACTCAATCGGCCCTCTTACTTCTTACCGATTAACTCCGTTACTGTTCGGATAGACTCCCGCTATATCCCCTCTTACTCACTATGAAACTGAATCGTAAACTTCGCATGGGCATGGTCGGCGGCGGCCGTGGGGCCTTCATCGGCACCGTGCATCGCATGGCCGCCAATCTTGACGGACAGATCGAACTCGTCGCCGGTTGCTTCTCTTCCAACCCGAAGAAATCCAAGCTCTCCGGCAAGGACTTCTACCTCGACGCCAACCGCGTCTACGGCAGCTACGAAGAGATGGCGAAAGCCGAAGCCGACCTTCCCGCCGACCAACGTATCGACTTCGTCTCCGTCGTCACCCGCAACAACACTCACTACGCGGTCGCCAAGACTTTCCTCGAAGCGGGTATCCACGTCATCTGTGACAAGCCCCTTTGCTTCACCGCCAAGGAAGGAAAAGCCCTGAAGAAGGTCGTCGAAAAAACCGGCAACGTCTTCGCTCTCACCCACAACTACACCGGCTACCCGATGGTGAAGGAGGCCCGCGACTGGGTGAAAAAAGGGAAAATCGGCAAGATCCTCAAAATCGTCGCGGAATACCCGCAAGGATACGCCATAACCGCCCTCGAAGAAAAGGGCGATGGCGCTATCTCCAACTGGCGGATGGATCCCTCCGTCTCTGGGGTGTCCAACTGCATGGGCGACATCGGCACGCATGCCCACAACCTCGCCCGTTACATCACCGGACTCGAAATCGAGGAAATTTGCGCCGAGCTCTCCACCTTCATCCCGGGCCGTCAGCTCGACGACGACGGCAATTGCCTCGTGCGTTTCGAAGGTGGGGCCAAGGGCATCATCTACGCCTCTCAGATTTCCAACGGTGATGAGAACAACCTCAATATCCGGGTCTACGGCACCAAAGGTAGTCTCGAGTGGCATCAGGAAGATCCCAACGAACTGGTCTTCAAGTGCGCCGACAAGCCACCGGTTACCTCCCGTCGCGGCAACAGTTACCTCAGCTCCGCCGCCCAAGGAGCCAGCCGCACACCGTTCGCACACCCGGAGGGTTTCATCGAAGCATTCGCCAACATCTACGCCGCCGCCGGCACCGCGATTGCGGATGCCGTCTCGGGGCGTAAACCACCCAAAGCCGGCTACGACTTCCCTACCGTGGACGACGGCATCGCGGGCATGCACTTCATCGAAACCGTGGTGAAGAGTTCCGCCAAAGGCGCCAAGTGGACAAAGTTCCCACGACTCGGCGCCTAGCGCCGAGTAAGTAATACGTTCCAAGTATCCCTCCGTCGTCCCGTGATGGGGGACTTCGGCGGTCGAGGATGTTATCAGAACCCAGCCCGAAACGGTTGGGTTCTTTTGTATTCGTGAACCACGCTGCGTCTCTTATCTTACTCTCGATGAAAATCGAACACATCGCCACTAATGTCGCGGACCCCGTCGCTGTCGCGGCTTGGTATTGCAAATACCTCGGTATGCGGGTCGTCCGCCACAAGCCGGAACCTGCCGAAATGCATTTTCTCACCGACGCCGCTGGGTCGATGTGGGAGATCTACCGCAATCCCCCCAATGACATTCCCGACTACGCGGCCATGAATCCTCTGCAGCTCCATTTGGCGTTCTGTAGCGAAGACCCGGCAGCGGATTCCGCAGACCTCATCGCAGCAGGAGCCACCCTGGTGACCGATGATCACCTCCCCGACGGTTCTCACTTGGTCATGCTTCGCGACCCTTGGGGACTTGCGCTTCAACTCTGCCAACGCGGCACGCCATTCGAAGCTTAGCCTAACTCCAATCCGAGCTGATGGATCGTCCCGGACACGAGATACGTCTCTTAAAGGAAGGCTATTGGGATCACACCGCCGTGGTCGAGATGCCCGACGGTTCGGTGCGCGTGCGGAAGCAGGCCAAGAGCGATGATCCCGACAAGATCTGGGGCGTCGAATCACTACGGCGTGAGATCCACTTTCTGCAACGCCATGCGCAGGATACGACGCGCGTATTCCCGCCGTTGTTAGAATTCTGGGATCGCGCCGACGAATCGGGCAATCCGCAGGTGGGTTACGAGATTCCGTTCTTTACCCACCACCGCGACGTGGGGTCGTTTGCGCGCGAGGCCCAGCTCGAGCAGAACACCATCGATGACTTTCAAGAAAAGCTGGCGGAGGCATTGCTTATGCGAGTGCACCACCCCGTGACCGATTCGCCGCCTCTTTCCCGTCACCTGAAGCAGACGGTGCACGAGGCGTTGCTTGGACTCACTCACGACCCACTGATGATTCCCTTAGTCGAGGCGAACGAAATCACGCTCAACGGCCGACCTGCACTCGGGCCGCGCGCGGCGTGGGATAAAATCGTCAACGAAACCGAGCATCTCGCATCGCTCGACGCTGCGCCCACCGTGCAACTCCACGGCGACTTCTTTCTCGAAAATATATTATGGGCTGAACTACCGCCGCCGGCCCACATCCCCCAGCTCATTCTCATCGACCCTGTCTCAGTCGCGGGAGTGGTGACCGGGCCCGCCGTTTTTGACTTGGTAAAATACGAGTCCTACGCGACCGGTGAGTTACTGGGACTGCGATCCGAATGGGTCGACGTCAGCGGTTTTGATGAGTCCGGCCACAGCAACGAATTCCATTACACCATCAACTGGAACGAGCCCGGCCTGAAACCTTTCCGAGATCGAAATTGGCACGGAGTATTCCACCAACGTTTCGTTGACCATCACGGCCCGATCAATCGGCGGCACTATCAACTCATCGACGGATACTTCAGCGTCGCCATGGCACTCAACACCTCCGGAAAACAACGCAAAGCCCGCCTCCTCAAAGCCGTCGCCGAATTCGCCGACGTGCTGGGACAGTGAAGAAAACCCGCTAATCTACGAAATGAGCACACCCGTTTCCCATGATACGTCTCAGCACCGTTTCTCTATCGAAATCAAGGGAAACACCGGGCTCATGGACTACATCGACCAAGGAACCCTTTGGGCGCTGACGCACACGTATGTTCCGGTCGAATTGCGCGGACAAGGTGTGGCAGCCAAACTGGTTGAAGCCGCGTTCGACGCAGCGCGAAAAGCCGGGGTAAAAATCGACCCCCAGTGCAGCTATGTCGCGACCTACATGCAGCGCCATCCGGAGACGGACGACCTTCGGGCCTGAGTAACTCTCGCTGGTCTACGCCGCGTCGTTCAATAGGACGGTATGTTGTTCGCGTGGGTTCAAGGGGGCACGTCGTTAAAAAATTATACGTAGTCTGCGCCAGCAGACGGAGTAAAATTTTTCCGACCTGACCCCTTCCCCCGCCCCAACGTCACACCCTCTCCAAGCGCACTGCACTGAGAGGCACAAACACCGGCCTCAACGACACGGGCTACAACCATGGCACGAAATGCAGTGAGGCAATATTCGGAGCGTTGCCCTCGGCCACAACGCCCTACCCTTCCCGCATCCCATGCCTCCACAAAAAAACCGACCGCATGACACGGCCGGTTGGGACACACTTAACGAAATCAATCCGTTCGCTCACGCGTCCTGCATCAACACCTCGAGCAACTGGAAGCTGCGCTTGGGATTGATGAGATTGATGCGACCATCCTCGCTGCGATCCGAGGCCAGCGTTATCAAACTGACCAATTGGTTCACGGTGAGGTCCGGGTGGACAGCCAAGAGTTTGGCGGCGAGGTTCGATACGTTGGGCGAAGCCATGGATGTGCCAGAGAAATTCAAGATCTGTCCGCCGGGAACGTAACTCGGGACTTCAAACCCGTTCGCGTGCACATCGACATTGGAGCCGAAGGTGGAAAATGAGGTCTCTTCACCGGCTTGATCTACTGCGCCCACCGTGAGGATGTTGGGCAGGTCGATTCCCGAAGGATACATGTCGGAAAATTCGGCATCATTGTCGCTGTTGCCTGATGACACCACAAACAACACTTCCGGCGCCGCCTTGATCGCCTCCGTAATCGCCTCGAGTTGAATCTCAAAAATTTCGCGTGAAATCTTGCGACGCTCCTCGGGGGTGCCCCCGGCACCATTGGCTTCAAACGCCGCCTCAATACCCTGAGGATTCCCACCCCAACTCATATTGGCTATCCGCGCTCCATTGGCGGCCATGTAGCCGATATAACTCTTCATTGCGGCCGCATCCTTGTGGGACTGCTCGATGGTGGGAACGTCAGGAATTGTGCGGTAATCAAACGTGATGCGCGAAGTCATCAACCTGACGGCCGGATTGCCGGCGGCGGCGATACCCGCCACATGGGTGCCGTGCGTATAGTTTCCGTAAAGTCCGAGGTTTTCGATGAACCCTTCCACTTCGTCAGGGGCGATCTTACTCAGGTAGGAACGTAAGTCAGACGCCTCGGGGCTGTCGATGTTGGCTTGGAGGTCGAGCAAGCCTTTGGTCATGGCCAACTGCTCCGGATAGGCCGCCAATTGCTCAGCATTGAGCGGATAGAGCATTTCGGACGACGGATTGGATTTCAGATCAAATGCAATACCATTCACGTCATCAACCTTACCATTCCCATCGGTATCGGAATCATCGAAAGCCTCGGCCTCGTTGACCCAAACTTTGCCCATGGGCTGAAAAATTGCGTTGTCGATACCGCTATCCCAAATTGCGACGGTGACCGGATGGAGGTCCGCGCTGTCCTCAAGGGTAACATTGCGGTCGGCCCAAATATCTTCCTTCTCGACGTGATTCGCGTCGACGTAACTCTGCATCACGGCGACCCGCTCAGCCTGAAGCGGATTGAAGGCTTCGATCGAAGAACGGCGAGAGATCAGCGCCTGAGCAACGTCTCCGCTCACCGTGCCGGTCTTGTCGAGGCCAGGCTGCACCTGACTATCAATCAACCCAATGAGCAGGGAATCGGTCACGATCTCGGCGCTCCCTTTGGCACCTTTGATATTATCACCGACGACCTCGTAAGGGAGGGCATTGATCTTCTCCGCATAGATTTTGGCGAAGGCAGCACGGTAAGCCTCGTCGGTGGCGTAGTCCTTGGAACGGGCAGCGATGACACTCTCCATCAGCACTCCTGTCGTGAGCTTGTTGGCGGGCTTGGCTTCAAGGTCACGAACCATGGCCAAACGTTCGAGCGCGGCGTCATGATCGCCGTTTTGCAGATCGATCAACATCAGGGTGCTGAGGATTCCCTGCAATGTGCTGCGATCTTCGATGTCGTTTTCCGAAATCAATTTTTCGAGATCGGCTTGAACTCGACCAGCCAGAGCCTGGTAGGCCTCGGGGTCCGTAAGGATGTCCGTCGCCTTCACGTCCAGATCATATTCAAACCGCGGAATGTCATCCTGCGATGTGATCTTAGGTTTCTCGGCCGTAGCCAACGTCGCGCTCAACAGCGCCGCGATCACGGTAAAAACCGTGCCAATACGAAAACGGGTAATCATGCCCCAAATCGTGCTGAGAATATCGCCGACCGCAACCCCTCTGCGACGAACGGTCGAACGGCGGGATAACCGGCGGCATCCGTCTATCTGACGTCGGCCCGCGACGTCTAAATCGTGCTGAAGCGAAACTCCGTGACACTGCGAAACGGGATTCCCGGCCGCAGCTCGATCGACGGAAACTCCGAATGGTTCGGCGAATCGGGAAAGTGCTGCGTCTCCAGACAAAAACCACCTCGGGAACCATACCTTTCCCCCCCCTTCCCCTTGGTGCCTTCTGGAATCCATGTGCCCGTGTAAAGCTGCACGCCGGGCTCGGTCGTCCACACCTCCATCAATCGCCCACTCATCGGGTCCATAACCTTGGCCCCTAATTTCAATAATTCCGAGGTGTCATCAAACACCCAACAGTGGTCATACCCATGACCAATCGCGAGCTGCGGGTGTGGTTCTTCAATTCGGCTGCCGAGCGGGTAAGGAGAGACAAAATCAAACGGTGTTCCCACCACGGACATCTTTTCTCCGGTCGGAATTTGCCCTTCGTCGGTGGCCAATATTTGGGAACCCGGCAGCTGCAAAATTTGTCCCTCGATCGTGCCCTGCCCTGCTCCCGCGAGATTGAAGTAACTATGCTGGGTCAGATTGAATAATGTCGGAGCATCCGTTTCACCCTCATAGATAACTTCCAGTTGATTCGCCGAACCCAATCGATAGGTAACCTTTGCGGTCACATTTCCGGGATATCCCATTTCTCCATCCGGGCTCAGTAGCGTCAAAACCAACGATGCCGTTTCTCTCTCGGCCTTCGGCTCCGCGGTCCATACCCGCCGATCAAACCCCAGCGGTCCTCCATGCAAATGACATGGCTTGCCGCCAGACTCGCTGTTGGTCGGCAATTCGTAAGCCACCTCATCCAACGTGAATCGGCCGTCTGCAATGCGATTACCGCACCGCCCCACCACCGCCCCAAAGTAACTCGAGCCCGCTTCATAGTCCGTCAACGTGTCGAATCCCAATACGACATCGCCCAATTGCTTGCCTCGATCTGGCACCAAGCACTTCACCATGGTCGCACCATAGTTGGTAATCTCGACCTGCATGCCTTGAGCATTAGTCAGGGTGAACAACTCGGCTTCAGCCCCCGCGGCCGTTTGCCCAAAAGGTTGACGCGTGATGGTCGCCCATGTGCTGGGACTCGAGAATTCCGAAAAGGCATCAGACATAACGATAAAACAAAAAGGAAATAACCAGGGCGCCCAAGGATCCAACGGGAAAACCCACACCGATACAAGGTTTAGGCTCCAGCCGCTAACTCGTTCCGCACGGCCGACTCCAGGGCCGCTGCCATGGACTTACGGTCTGTATATCCAGAAACGGTTTTTCCAATTTTTACCGTCACTTCAACCCAAGGCATGCCGATCATACGCAACAAGTGAGGCAGCAGTGGCATCGTGCCCCACCACGCCAAATCGATGCGCGCATCATAGTTCTGCGGCACGCGATATTTGAGCATCACCGGCACCGCCCCCGCATTGATCCGGACCAGCGGTTCCAATAGGCCGGGCCGAAACGGCCGCACCCCCGTGCCATCCGTGCTGGTCCCTTCCAGAAAAACGACCGGATTCACGCTCGCGCCCCAAACTTCCGTCAATTGTTCGCCCACTCGGATCAAGTCCGACTTGTTTTTTCGTTCGATAAAAAGCGTGCCAGCCAATGAGGCGAACCAGCCAAAAAGGGGCCATGTTTTGACTTCTGATTTCGAAACAAAAACCAACGGATTCAGCGCAGAAAGCACCAACATATCCAAGTATCCCACGTGGTTCGGCGTGAGCATCACCTCAGGTGGAACCACGCCCTCCTGGCGAACCCGCACGTTTAACATTTTGAGGCATCGTCGACAGGTGTTCCCCAGCCATTCTGCTTTGCCCCGCAACGTGCGTCGATTTCGTGGCACGAGCACAAATTCGATCAATCCCCAAACCCCGATCAACAACAGCAACCCCGCCCGCCACAAGGAACGGAAATTGATGCGCCAAGGTATCGGTGGGGATTCGGGTAGTGGAGAAGCCATGGACAGTAAACACGTTCGAAACGTCGCCCCCCCACCCCAGCTCAGGAAAGGTATTTCCGCAAGACTCGCAATGGCAGCGACTCGAGATCCAACCACGTCAGAAAAACGATCGTGCCAAATTCTTGATCAAGCGCCGGTTCCCCGCAAATTCGCGCGCCTAGAGCCAAATACGCCGCCATGAGTTTGGGCACCTTCAAAGGCTCGCCGGCCGTTTCCTCGCACCGCCATCCCGGGAGTGGTAAGGTTCGCCACGGCTCCGCCACTTCATAGCGCCACGCCAGCTTTTGATACGTGCCCAACCCACCGGCTTCGTCTTGCGAAGTGATCGAACTGCATCCCACTAAATATCGCGCTTGGTGGGCCTTCGCATATCGCGCGATTCCCTTCCACAGCAAACCCAACACCGATTGATTACGGTGCCCTTCAGCGATGCACGCCCGGCCGAGTTCCAGCATCTGCGCGCGGGCCTTTTCAAAAGGAGTGAAATCAAACTCCGTAGCACTGTAGTAACCTAGATTCCGCCCCGCGCTCTCGCCGGTTTGCATCCGGTAGGTCCCCACAATTTCGCCCGTAGATTTGTCTTCGACCAACAGATGATCACACACGGCATCAAACCGATCCTGATCTCGCCCCAGAGCAAACGACTCCGCCAAACCTTCCTGTAATTCAATATTAAATACCTCAAACCTCAACCGCTGAGCCGCCTGCAATTCGTCAGAAGTCTCCGCCAATCGCATCGTATAACGATCCGTCTCCGCCGCAACATTGACCGTCGCCACCCTCATGCCGCGCGATGCTCCTGTAAAAGATTCCACAATTCACGCACCGACCATACCCTCGCGCCGTTCCCGCGATTGGCGGCTCCGATTTCGAACGCTATACGCCACTGTTCACACAATGTCCGCCAGCCGAACCACACAGAGTGCTTGGGGTCATACATACTGGTCGCCTCAGAGGTCACCCCATTGAGCTCGATCACCTTGAATTCCCCGCGCTGAAACGCGTCTACCGATTCTGCCCGCACATCATAACGGCCAAAGTGAAATCCCCGATAGGTTCGTGAAACGGCCTCGATCGCCTGTTCGAGACGAGACGTATTAAGGCCCGTGCCATCCAGAAAAAGCGCGCCCAGACAATGGGTGCCCAATTCGCTCAATCTAACGGAAGCCCCCACCTCCGGCACCTCGGCAAGGCGTTCCTCAAATTTATTGAGAAAAAACCGAGCCATCCCAATAGCCCGATCATCCCGCAGGATCAGTTCTTCCAAAGTGCTGCGGCCATCTCCGACTATACTCACATCTTGTTTTTGGGTGATGGAAAAAACCTCACCCCTGGTATCCTTGGGTCGCCGCAGATAAAACACGCCAAACTCTACCCCCGGAATGTAAGCCTGCGCCACCAGCGGTCCCTTGCAGTCACGCAGCACGTTTTCACTCGCGAAGGTATCACGCGCAATCACGACACCTTCCCCGCGTTCACCTCGATCGGGTTTGAGCACGATCGGAAACTGCAGCCCCTGATCGGCCATGAACAACCGCAACGCTGCGTTCCGTTGGGGGAATTTCCCCGGCGGAATCACGGACCAAGTTGCGATCGAATCACCCGCGCCAGCCAATCCAGCTAAGATCATCGATTTCGACATCCCCACCAGGCCACTTGCCGCCGGCATCCCCGGATTCACCGCCGTAAAAACCGTGAGACTACGATGCCTCAAACTGAGCCAAAAAAGATAAACTACGACCGGCGGATAGATCGCCCAGATCGGCCAATACTCCCAGCGTGTCAGTCGTCTCCAAATGGATGCCCACATGCGACGCCGACGCCAAACCGCATCGGTTCCACGGGGAGCATCGCCCAAGCCCTCCAGCAACTCAGTTGTCGCGTAATTTGGGCCAGAAGCCATCGGCTTTGCGGATGTTTTTGGCCATCTCTTTCTCCCAGTTGGCCTTCACCTTGTGGCTATAATTCAGGTAGAGTTTACCTTCGACGATTTTCCACGCTTCCGGATCCACCGGAGCGGTGTAGTCGTTGCTCACTGCCCAGGCGCAATAGCCACCGTATTGTGGAGCATATTTTTCCGGATTCGCCCCAAACTTCGCTTTGTGCTCCGCGGTCGAAAATCTCCAGGTGGCACCTTCCCACTCCAGCTCATAATCTCCGGACCCGGCCTGGGGGACACCCAATTCAAAATAGGCCACCGTATCGTAACCCTTGATCGCCAAACCGCGCCAATTGGTATTCACCGGTTTTTCGGCCACCGCGGGCAAGGCGCCTAACAAAGCGACCACAATACTCGCAAAAACTGACTTAAAAATTCGGGCTGAGATATGCATGGAAAATAATGGAGAGGTTAACCGGCCATCGACGCCGATTGCAGACGCGTAATGCGCTGCAGCGAACGAGTGCCAACCGGAGCCACCAGCCAGCCTTGGGGCTCGTAATCCAAGCTCACCCAATCGGCGCTTACCCGCACATTACAGATACTGCGGGTGCACGCATCCTCACGACACATGTTGACCGAAACTGAGGTTACCCCTAGATTGTGGACAGCGAGAGCAGATGAATCAGAAAGGAAAGAAACATCATGCCAGCAAGCAAACCGAGTTACCCCGAAGAGTTCAAGAGAGAGGTGCTCGCCTATCAGGCGAGCACGGGAAGTGGAATGAAGGAAACCGCATCCCATTTTGGGATATCGACCGGGAGCATCAGGGCGTGGAGGCTGCGTCTGGGGGACCCGCTCGGGGGGACCCGCTCGGGGGGACCCCAGACGCAGCCTCCATCGAATCGCCCGAGCAGGAGCTAACCCGACTGCGACGAGAGAATCGTGAGCTACACATGCGCTGTGAGATTCTAAAAAAAACAGTGGGCATCTTCAGCGACCCATCCGTGAACGATATGTCGCGGCCAAAGCGATGAAGGACGATTATCCCATTACGCTGCTATGTGAGGTTCTCGGAATCTCGCGTAGTGGCTATCATGCTTGGCACGGCGGCCATCGTGACCGCCGAGCTACTCGTGATCGATATTTGGGCAAATGCATTGACCAAGCCTTCGATCAATCACGACGGACCTATGGCTACCCCAGGATGACTCTGGAGTTACGAGCCAGGGGTGAGCGGGTGGGCAAAACTCGGGTGGCCCGACTTATGAGAGATGCTGGCCTGCAAGGGCGTAGGCGACGTGCCTTCCGGCCACGCACGACCCAAAGTAACCATGATGGAGCGATTGCCCCGAATCGATTGGCCAAGATCGAAGCGATCACCTCGCTTAATCAAGTCTGGCAGACCGATATCACTTACGTCCGAACCGATGAAGGTTGGTTGTATCTGGCCATGGTCATGGATGCCTTCAGCAATCGCATTATAGGATGGGCGTTCTCGAGCGACCTGGGAACCCAGTTTGTCGTCGATGCCTTACTTATGGCCGTAAACCACCGCGGGGGCCGCGCCGCTCGTCAGGTGGTTCTCCACTCGGACCGTGGAGTCCAATATAGCAGCGCTCGCTTCCGATCCCAGCTGGCTGAACACGAAATACTGGCATCCATGAGTCGTCGCGCAAATTGCTACGACAACGCGAAGGCTGAGGCCTTTTTCTCCACGCTAAAAATCGAATTGGTCTATCGCACTCGATACGTCACCCGCTCGCAGGCCCGTTGCTCCATTTTTGAATGGATCGAGGCCTTTTACAATCTACGTCGCCGTCATACCTCCATCGGAGGGATCTCGCCGGTTGACTTCGAACATCAACTAACCACCAAATAAATCACTGTTCGTGCTGTCCACAAAACAGGGGTAATCGCAGCTA
>JABIRI010000141.1 GCA_018667915.1 Opitutaceae bacterium
AGGGCCGTGTCGCCAGGGCGAGAGTCGCGCTGCGACACGGCAAAATCAGAGTCTGATTATTTCGCGAGGAAGAGCGCGAGAATACCAAGACCTTCAGCCAAGGCCATACCGATAATGGCTTGAACGAGGATCTTTCCGGAGGCACCGGGGTTGCGGCCGACAGCTTCAGCGGCTTTGAAGCCGATGAGGCCCACGCCGATAGCGGCGCCGAGCAGACCAAGACCGGAGGCGATGTTGCCAGTGATTTCAGCGAGGATCATAATATTAGATGGATTTGATGTGGTTGCGGTTTCCGCCGTGCACGCTCTTGGCATGCTCCCGACGGGAAAGTTTAATGGGCCTCAGCGGCGCCCTCCTCGTGGTCATGGTCATCACCATGGTTGCAGATGAGGCCGATATAAACGGCGCTGAGTAACGTGAAGACAGTGGCCTGAATCAGGCCGACGAGCATCTCCATGAAGTAAAAAACAAAAACGAAGTAAGTGCCGTGCAGCAGATTCTCACCGCCGAATACGTTACCGAACAAACGCACGGAAAGCGTGAAGGGCCGAATGATGATCGAGAAGACCTCGATGCAGCCGACGACCAGAAACACGAGAGTCAGGATCGGGTAGAGCCAACCGGGAGTCTCGCTCTTCTCGGCCTTGTTACCGAAGAGATCGAGGAAGAGAATCTTGGGACCGGCAAATTTGAAAACGATGATCAACCAAGCGCCGAACGAGATCAGCGCGAGTGCGATGGTGCCGTTGAAGTCCGAAGTGAACGGGCGAATGAGCGGGGTAAAGTGTCCGTCGGCGCCGTGCCAACCGATCGTGCCCACGCCGGGGATCAATCCCATCCAGTTATTGAGTAAGATGAAAATGAAGAGTGTCGCGAGGAGCGGGAACGCGGCCGGGAACGCTTTTTTGCCGACGATCGGCTCGAAGAGTTCGCGCAGCGCAGTCAGCAACGCTTCTATCAGGGCCTGTCCTTTAGTGGGACGAATCGAGGGCTTGCCGACCATCTTGATGAGCAGCACCAAGACGATAGCGCCAAACACCCAACCCGTAAAAATGGAATTGGTGATGAAGCCTTCAAAGAAGACGGCCTCTGCGCGGGGGGAAACTCCGGCCCCGTCACCAGCGGCGAACGCCGGAACGGCAATCGCGAGAAGCGGTAGAAATTGGAGGAGTTTTGTTACCCGGGACATGGATGCGCAGTGATACTTATGAAGACAGGAAAGGAAGTTCGTAGGGCACGCGTCTCGCTCTCGTCAATCACTGAAACCTGTAAGGGGGCACCAAGCCGCAGTCATAAGTGTAGGGTAACACCCTGTTGCGTGCCGCTAATCATGCTAATTCTGAGATTCCGCAGGATTAGCTGGCTAAATTCGACTGCGATCAGAGGGCGTTTTCTGCTCGGACCGCGATCCAGGATTGATGGCCATCCGCTCGAGCTTGGAAGACGGTTTCGTGCTCCAGGGGCCAAGGTCGGTCGTCCTGCAGTTCCCAGTCGGCGTGAGCGGCCACGACCTCACGCGCGACTTCAAAATATGGGGCGTAGTCGGTGCGGAAACACAGTTCAGTGCCGGGGGTGGTAAATTTCGCCAACGTAGCGAGGAAGGCGGGTTGGATGAGGCGATTCTTCCAGTGCTTCCGTTTTGGCCAGGGGTCGGGGAACAGCACGAAAATGCGGCGATTGAACCGCACGGTGTCGGGCAGAGCGGCGAAAAAGTGCGCGTCGGACGCCCGCAGCCACGATACGTTGGTCAGTCCGGCGCGGTCCGTTTTGCTGGCGGCTTTTTCCAGACGTTCTTTGATGATGTCGATCGCCAGACAGTGTTCGTCCGGGTGCTGCTCTGCGTAGGCCGTCAAAAAATGCCCGTGGCCGCAGCCGATTTCCAACGTGAGCTGGGGATGGTCCAACGGAAGCTCCGCCAACGCCGTGCGCAGGTCGGCGATGCGTTGGGTATTGATGGCTTGGGCCTCTTCGATTGGCGGCATGTTTGCCGGAAAAAACCGGTGGAACGACACGACGCAAGCTCAACCGCGTTTCGACGATTTACGCTCCGTCACGGGTCGGCACGGTCGCGTCGACCGGTAACAGCAGGATGAACGACGCCCCCTGCCCCGGCACGCTGACGACCTCGACGTGGCCTCCGTGGAGCTGGACAATGTGTTTTACGATGGCGAGCCCGAGGCCGGTGCCGCCCTTTTCGCGCGAGCGGCCCTTCTCTACGCGATAGAATCGCTCGAAGATGTGCGGCAGGTCCGCTTCTGGAATTCCGGGACCGTTGTCGGAGATCCGGATTTCAACCCCGGTTGGTTTCAACGCCGCCGCGATTTCAATCGTCGATCCGCTCGGAGTGTATTTTAAAGCGTTTTCAATGAGATTGTTAATAACCTGAGTGATTTTCAATGGGTCGGCCCACACACAGACATCGGCGGGGTCGATAATACTCTCGATTTGCTGCGAGGTCGTATCAGGTCGGTTCAGGTAATCGTCCAAAACTCCCTCGATCAGCGGGCGGAGTTCGAGCGATTCACGGTTCAGGCCCGGTTTGCTGGATTCCAGGCGAGAGAGCGTCAGTAGATCATCCAGCAGAGAATTGAGCCGCTCGGTGTGGCGCTGAACCGTGCCGAGAAAACGCAACCGGTCTTCCGCTTCCATGGTGTCGTGGTCATCGACTAGGGTTTCGATGTAGCCTTTGATCACGGCCAAGGGTGTGCGCAGTTCGTGGGAAACATTGGCCACGAATTCCTTGCGGACCCGCTCGAGGCCTTTTTGGCGAGTCACATCATGAAGCACAAACAGCGCCCATTTGCTGTCGCTGCCGTCGAGCGCCAGAATAGTGGTGCCCGTGACCTCGACCCAACGCGTATCGTCGGCGCCGACAAATTCGATTTCCGAGCGCGGATCCGCCTCCCCTGCCCTCACACGCTCCACGTAACCCAAGAACTCCACACTGTGCAGCACCACCTCCAGGCGTTGTTCTAGAATATCGACAGCCTCCGGAAATATATCCTGTAATGATCTGTTAGCCAGCATGATATGATTGTGACTATCCACAATCAGCACCGCTTCGTTCAGGCTGCCCAGAGTAGCATCGAGTTGGGCGAGATGGGAAACCTTGGTCTTTTCCAGCGCCCCGACTTCATCAATCAGGTCGTTGGCAGCCGTGCAGAACTCATCCCAATCGGCCCCGGACGCTCCCGGGTGTTCGTGACGGAGGAATGGTTGGCGGGCTTCCAGCGCGCCTTTGATTGTGCGAAGTGCTTTACGGTGCCCCACCAGTTTGCCGCGCAAAATAATGAGCGCCACGACCAGAATTACGATGAGAGTCTCCAGCATGTGTTAGGGGGTGAACGCGTAGTTCAATTAAGCCGACGGTTTAATTTGTCGACTCGTAGACTCTGCGCTCCGCCATGCGATACCCCACCCCGCGGATCGTTTCAATCCATTCAGCTTCTGCACCGAGTTTTTCCCGTAACCGACGCACGTGGGTGTCAACCGTGCGGGTTTCAATCTCGGTTTCGTAATTCCAAACATTAAGCAGCAAATGCTCCCGCGTCTGCACCCGTCCCCTCCGCTCCATCAACAGATGCAGGAGTTTAAACTCCGTGGCGGTCAGGTCGATGACGGCCCCGCCGATTTGGACTTCGTGACGATCCACATCCAACTCGATCGATCCCACGATTAACTTTGGCGTAGAGGTTTCCCCCTTATCGGATGTTCGGCGCAGAATGTTATGCACCCGAAGAACCAGCTCCTTTGTGCTAAACGGTTTGCAGATATAATCATCGGCTCCGGTTTCCAGACCCTGCACGCGATCGTTCTCCTCGACCTTAGCGGTCAGGAAGATCACCGGAACGTCTTTCAAATTAGGGTCAGCGCGCAAAAGGCGACAGATCTGGATCCCGTTTATCACCGGCATCATGACGTCGAGGATCACCAGGTCCGGCATCATTGCGCGGGCTACGCCGATGCTGTGGGTCGGATCGTTTACGGTCTGGGTATCGAAGCCTTTCGCCTTCAAATTATACGCGACCAAATCAGCGACATCTGGCTCGTCGTCGACGATGAGAATTTTCTTACGGAGGCTTTCTGCCATTCGCTAAAACCTAGTGGCCATCTTGCCGACATAACAGTCCAAAACCGCGTTGTTTCACAATTGTTACAGCGAGCGCAAATAATTTGCGAATAGATCAGTCTGATTTGCTGGCTGCGCGCCGGTGGGATTCGATATAGATCAGTAAGATACTGATATCCGACGGGTTAACTCCACTTATGCGGCTCGCTTGGCCCAAACTGAATGGCGCGGTTTCTGCGAGCTTGGTGGCACTTTCATTTCGTAATCCCTTAATTTTCGAGTAATCGAGGCCGACCGGAATCTTGACCTTTTCAATGTCCTTGAGCTTCTCAACTTGGCGCTGCTCGCGCTCCAGATACCCCCGATAGGTCACGCGATATTCGATCTCCTGACGCGTCTCGGTGGGCAGCTTCAAATAGTCTTCAGGCATGGCGGGCGGAGCGCCCTTCCCTTGCGACATGCGGCGGAAATGATCGCCATAAGTCCCCTGCTCTCCTCCGGGTCGTTTGGACTCAATCCACTCAATCCAATTGGTGGTTTGCGCGACCTTGGCCTGCATCCGTTCCAGCCGTTCGGTTTTGATCAGACCATGGGTGGCCGCGTGGTGCAGTAGCCGGTTCTCGGCACTGCCGTGGTTGAAGAGCAACCGGTGTTCGGCGCGGCTGGTGAACATGCGGTAAGGCTCTTTGGTGCCCTTGGTCACAAGATCATCGATGAGTACGCCAATATAAGCTTCGTGACGGCCGATGATCATAGGTTCGTTGCCTCGGGCCTTGTTGACGGCATTAACGCCCGCAACGAGTCCTTGAGCCGCAGCTTCTTCATACCCGGAGGTTCCGTTGATCTGGCCCGCAAAAAAGAGATTTTCGGCCTTCTTGGATTCAAGGGACGGAAATAATTGGGTCGGCGGTGCAAAATCATATTCAACGGCGTAGGCCGGTCGGAGCAGCTCGGCTCGCTCCAATCCGGGGATTGAGCGCACCATGGCCATCTGAACATCAAACGGGAGCGAAGTCGAAAGCCCGTTGATGTAGTATTCGTTGGTCGAGCGACCCTCGGGCTCCAAAAATAGCAGGTGGCGTGGTTTATCGGCAAAACGTACAAATTTGTCTTCGATACTTGGACAATAACGTGGACCCGTGCTTTGGATCTCCCCGGAATACATCGGAGACTTGGTGAGGTTTTGATTCACAATCTCCGCCGTTTCGGGCGTGGTATAGGTCATCCAGCAGGAAACTTGATTCGTTCCAGGCTCCCAACCGAGGCGTTCTTCACCAGATTGTTCCACGTGGAACAACGCCGAATCCTGGCGGGTTTCGTGAAAGGCGAAGCGGGTGGGGTGTTCGTCTCCGCGCTGTTCCTTCATCTTGGTGAAGTCTAGACTGCGGCCAAGGAGGCGAGGAGGCGTGCCGGTTTTGAGCCGCTCCAGCTCGATGCCAACTTCCTCGAAACTGGCAGAAAGCGTTTTGGCGGTGAAGTCGCCCATGCGACCGCCTTCGTTCTTATTCTTGCCGATGTGCATCAGGGCCCGGAGGAAGGTGCCCGTTGTAACGACCACGGTGGTGCCAGCGAATTCGATATCCAGATTGGTCCGCACGCCGGTAACTCTGCCGTCCTTGAAGTTCAATCCCGTGACCGTAGCCTGAAAGAGCTGAAGGTTCTCCTGCAGCTCCAACGTATGCTTCATCCGATATTGGTAGGCCTTCTTGTCGGACTGCACCCGCGGTGCCTGAACCGCCAAGCCCTTGGACTCATTGAGCAACCGAAACTGGATTCCGGTCACGTCGGCATTGATGGCCATCTCGCCTCCCAATGCATCAATCTCGCGCACGATGTGGCCCTTGGCTTGGCCACCGATCGCGGGGTTACAACTCATCGCGGCAACGGTGTCGATGTTGCCCGTGAGGAGGAGGGTGGATGCACCCATTCGCGCCGACGCCAAGGCCGCTTCACATCCCGCGTGACCGGCTCCGCAGACGATCACATCATAAGGTATCGTGTTGAATAACAATTATTTACCTATACAAAAAGTTTCGAAAAGTCGATCGAGCATGGCCTCATTTTCAATGCGACCACCGATCTCCCCAAAGGCATCCAACGTCCCTCGCAGATCCGCTGCGAGCAGCTCGGTCGGGCCGCGGTTTGCCAGATGTTGTCCGGCCGATTCCAGTGCCTGGGTTGCATGACGCAACGCTTCGGCGTGGCGGGCATTGACGGCGATTTGGTCGCTCGAATCGGATGGGGAAAAATTGTCCGCCAAAGCGATGATGCGCTGATCCAGCTCGGTCATGCCATCATGCGTCAGCGCCGAAATCTGAATCGAATCAAAGCCGTCGGGCCCGATGGTTTCGGGCGATTTTTGTCCAAGAAGATCGCCCTTGTTGAGCACGACCAGAGTGGTCGTAGAATTAAGCTCAGCCGAGACCTCGGCTGGTAGCGCCGGGGCAGGGTGGGTCGCATCGAGCACGAGCAAAACGAGATCGGCTTCGCGGAGCCGTTCGATCGTTTTTTCAATTCCCAGCCGCTCGACTTCACCAGGCTCGGGGTTGAGTCCGGCCGTGTCGATAAGGCGTAGACAGTGCGGACCGACCATCACGGTCTCCTCCAAATAGTCGCGAGTCGTGCCGGGTTGGTTGCTGACCAGCGCCCGTTCCCGCCCGACCAGGGCATTGAGCAGCGAGCTCTTGCCGGCGTTGGGCTCACCGAGGATTACGGTTTTGATCCCGTCACGGAGCAATTCGCCGTAGCGATGAGTGGCCAGCAGTCGTTCCGTTCCACGTAGAACATTGCTCAAAAGGTCCTGCACGACGCGGCGATCTTCGTCGGGTAGGTCTTCCTCCGGGAAATCAATATAAGCCTCAACCCGCGCCAGTCCTAGAAGCAGATCATCGGTCAACCGAGTGAGGTGGCGGCCGAGGCTGCCCTGAAGCTGTTGATTGGCGGCGGCTACCGCTCGAGCACTGCGAGCATGGATTAAGTCCATCACCGCCTCCGCCTGACTCAGGTCGATTTGCCCGTTCAGGAACGCCCGACGGGTGAATTCACCAGCTTCGGCGGCTCGACATTCTCGCTTAAATAAATCGTTAAGAACAAGTTGAGTAATAACCGGATTGCCGTGGGTAGAAATTTCCAAGACGTCTTCACCTGTGTAGGAACGGGGTCCTGCGAAGAAAGTCACCAGCACGTCATCGATTTCGTTGCCGGTCACGTCGCGGTAGGGTTGATGGCTCGCGACGCGCGGCTCGAGGGCATCGGCAAAAACCGAGGTCGCAATGTCCCGACAAAGCGGTCCGCTCACGCGCACTACCGCGATGGCGGATGTGCCAGCGGGCGTAGCGGGAGCAGCAATGGTATCGACGGAGTGAGACATGCGAACAGCCAGACCGAACCTTGTTCGCCCGCGGACGCAAAACGAAACCGCGACCTTCCCAGCCCCCGGTCCGCGCCCCGTCCGCCATCTCACTGCAGCCCCTATATAACGCCGATCCCTTAAAAGTTGCCACCATTATGGTGACAAACATGCATAACCCAATTTTTATGAATGATTAAAGAAGGTGTGAATGCGGTGGCCTGGGAATAGGTCTACGTTCCTCCGACTCGCCCAAACCCGGTCTTGTTGCCCCCATCTCCCTGACGTTGAATTTCCTCCGATCAAAACGCATGTCACCACAATGGTGACATACTCGCGGAAATCCCTCCCAGTTTCTGTTTCAGAATAGCCTCCCTTGGACTCAAATGAGGTCAGACCTTCCGAAAGAGTCGTGGGTTGTGTTACTTGTCACCATTATGGTGACAAACTTACTTGGGCCTTTCGAAGCTGCGGGGGGGCGTTGGGTTAATTGTCGAGGGGGGCAACTCGGCTGCCGTCTTTGACGCGGTCGCCGGGGTAGAGCACCACGGACTCATCGGGTTCGAGGCCGGCAAGTATCTCAGTTTGAAGGCCGTTGCTGAGTCCGGGTTGCACGGTTCGTTTCTCAACTTTTGAGCCGTTTAGCACAAAGGTGGACCAGGTTTGCCCGTCCTGAAACAGTGCTCCGGCAGGAATTTGAATGACCATACCGCGGCGGGCTTTTTCGATTCGGGCTTCTACGCGGTAACCATCGCCGAGACTGGCGCGTTGGTCGGGTGGTGTGGTGAGATCGGCGAGCACGTTCACGCGTTGTTCTTCCACCCCGAGTGCTGAGACCTTTGTGAAGGCGGCGGGTTCGACCCAACGCACGCGGGCTTCGAGGTCGAAATCTCCGCCCCATTGTTCGAGCCACACGCGAGCTCCGGGTTTGATCGCCACACCATCGCGGGAAAGCACTTCGATGCGAACCTCGAGATCGGTGGGGTCACCCAACTCAAGAATAGGCATGCCGCTGGTTACCACGCGTGAGCTTTCTTGCATGACGCGCAATACGCGTCCGCTGATCGGCGAATTGATTTCCATTAACGCATCGGCCAAGTCTGCGGGGGCGTCGC
Source organism: Opitutaceae bacterium (assembly GCA_018667915.1). Taxonomy (GTDB): domain Bacteria; phylum Verrucomicrobiota; class Verrucomicrobiia; order Opitutales; family Opitutaceae; genus Actomonas. Next base: position 8,534 of record JABIRI010000141.1, read on the forward strand.
CGCGATTCAGCACGGCTTGAGCTTGTTCGAGTTCGAAGCGCGCGACCTGTAGGGCGAAGGTGGATGCGCGATCTTCTTGTGCCGCGGTGGTCTCTTGATTGAGGGCTACGTCTAAGACTTGTTGGGAAACGAGTTGTTGTTTCGCCAACGAGCGTTGGCGGGTGGCCTTTGATTGAGCGAGATCCAACAATGCCGCAGCGCTGGCGCGTTGGGCTTCGGCTTGATCGACTTGGCTTGTAGCGGCGCGCACGCGCGCTTCAGCTTGAGCGCGACTGCGCCGGTCGAGGATGTCGCCGCCGGCAGGTTCGAGCACCGCCAAAACGGTTTCGCCGGCGATCACGGAAGCGCCCGGCTTTAGGTCGATGCGCTGCAACTGTCCCGCTGATGGACTCGAAACAATGTAACGGTGCCGCACTTGTGTGACGCCTTCTTCGTTCACAGTCGCGATCAAATCACCACGCGTAACGGTGGCCGTTTCGACGGGCAACGCGGCAGGCCACATTCCGGCGACGATCAACGCGATCAACAATGCTCCCGCGATCCATCGCCAGCCTTGGCGGCGGCGTTGATGGTTGTCCCCAGCGGTGGGATCGAAAGGTGTTTCGGCAGGTTCGGTCATGACAAAATGCGTCGGTTCAAAATAGAGCGGATTATTCGGTGGCTTTCAAGGCGCCCACTAAATCGAGCTGGTTTAGTTTACGGCAGGCGATCAACGCGGAGAACGTGGTTGCGAGCGTGATGACCAGTGTGGCGTAGGCGTAGTTTGAGGCGGAAAGGATGAGCGGCAGTCGCACCGTTTCGGTGTTGATGCTTTGAATCAAAAGCGAAGCCATGCCGGATCCAATCCAGAGGCCGAGGGGCAGGGCGATTGCGGCCAATACGACGAGTTCGCCGACCAATACGCTACCCACATCTCCTTGGCTAAAACCCAACACGCGAAGGGTCGCGAGTTCGCGGGCGCGTTCCGAAAGTGCGATGCGCGCGCTGTTATAGACGATGCCAAATGCGACGACGGTTGCGAAGCTCGAATAGATCACTTGAATCAGTCCAATGCTCTCCGCGGTCGTCTTGCGGAAACTTTGACGCATGGCGTTTTTGATTACGACGCCGGATGCCTGCGGAGTCGCTTTAAGCTCCTTCAAAAACTCTTCCCACTGACCACCCGCAACACTGATGAAGGCGCCCGTGATACGATCGCCTTCACCCAGCAAACGGTTGAGCGCATCCAATTCCATAAACGAAGCGATCCCCGCAAAGTCCTGTGAAAATCCTCCGATCGGAACCGTGATCGAACGACGTTTTCCCTGCAGGACATTGATGGTCACGAGATCACCGGGCCGAACCTCCAGCGTTTCGCCAAGCGCTTCGGAGATAACCAAGCCATTTTGTTTCAGTAGTAGCGGCTTACCGTCCCCACCAATAACGCGGTTGAGGTCAGCATCTTTGACGACCCCGTGCAGCGCCAATCGGCGCGAACGATGACCCGCCACCATCTCAATGGGCACCGTGCGAAAGGGCTCCGTTAATACAACTCCCGGTAACTGCGAAAAGTCATGTGCGGCCCGTAACGGTCCGGGCTCCACCAAGGAAACGGTTACAGTTTGGCGCTGCACCACGTCCCACTGGAAATCGAGAATGTGGCGAATTCCATCACGGAAAGCATTGGGTATGATTAGGATACCAGTCGCCATGGCGAGGGCGACTGTGGTGAATATTGCCTGCCATGGTTTGCGTTCCACGTTACGCAAGGCCATGCGCAAGGAAACCGTCAGCCATTTGGAGAACCCCATGCGTTCTGCCAAGGCAGGACGAAAACTTTCCGGGGGCTCAGGCCGCATCGCCTGCGCGGGTGAGAGTCGCACAACTTTGCGCACGGCGCCCGCGACCCCGATTAAGGCAGCCGCGGAGCTCGCCACCAGTGCACCGATTATCGCGCCGGAAGCGGGCACAAATTCAAGCCGAGGAAAACGGAAAAAAAGGTGATACATATCCACGAGTCTTAGTCCGAAAATGAACCCCCCGAGCGTGCCCAGTCCCGTTCCCACGACCACGATCACCAGAGCAAATTTTATGTAGTGCCACGCGATGGTGGCGTTTCTAAAACCGAAGGCCTTGAGGATGGCGATCTGTTCGCGCTGGAGCGCAATTTGTCGGCTCATCACCGAGTGGGTCATGAACGCGGCGACGCTCAGAAAAACGAGGGGAAACCCGAACGACAGTCCTTCTAAAACCCGGATCTCATCGTCGACCCGAATGTTGGACGGATGCTCGGAACGACCATATGCGCCGAGGCCACCATAGGGCTTCAGAATCCTATCCACTTCCGCGATGACTTCGGGTTCGGAGGCGCCGGGAGCAAGGGAGAGGGCGAGGGTATTAAACGCCCCCTCGAGATTAAATGCTTCGGCGAGCTCTTGTTCCCGCATCCAGAATATGCCGAACGTTTTATTGTCGGGCAGCGCGCTACCGGGTCGCGCTTCGAAGACGTATTGCGGGGCGAGAACGATACCAGCAACGCGGAGTTCGAGCCGCCGGCCGTTGAGAATCGCCGCAATCGGGTCGCCTGGATTTAGTGCGTTGGCATCGGCGAATGCTTCGCTCACCAACACCTCTAAACGACTGGAGCCCTCGAGCAAATTTCCGCGGCGTAAGTAAAGTTGATTGAGTAGGGTGGGGCGTCGATCGGGCACCGCGTTGATCAGTCCTGAAGCGGGTTCCAGCAACTCCGGTAAGTCTAACGTCACGCTGATCTCGATCCCGGTTTCCACGGCCGCAACTCCGGGGATGGCCGCAAGTTTCTCCCGCGCACTCTCTGGCGCGCGTTTCAGGTTAGCGAAGACCTCGGCGAAGTGGTGTTTCTCGTAGTAGCCGTCGCGGGCATGATTGAGCGAGCGGATCAAGCTGCGCGTCATAATCATCATGGCCAAGCCACACGCCATCACCAGCGCGACCGCGAATGCCTGTGATTTAAGCGCCTTGAGGTCCCGTAGTAACTTGAGGTCGAGCAGATCCATCACGTATTCATAAAATGGTTACCATGCCAATTCTCCGACCGGGCGCGGCTTCGCATTCACGCGGGCGAGTTCGAGGCGACCATCGGACATGGTGAACACACGATCGGCCATTTCGGCGAGGATTGCGTTGTGGGTGATGACCACGGTGAGGGTTCCGATCTCGCGATTGATGCGCTGAATGGCCTCCAGCACGAGCACGCCGGTCTTCACATCCAGCGCACCGGTAGGTTCGTCGCAGAGGAGGAGTTCGGGTCGCTTGGCGATGGCGCGAGCAATAGCGACGCGTTGCTGTTCGCCGCCGGAAAGTTGGGCCGGAAAATGATTCGCGCGGTTGGTGAGGTCGACGAGTTCCAGGGCGTCTTCCGGGGACATGGGATCGCGGGAAACTTCCGTGATCAGTCCAATATTCTCCCGAGCGGTGAGGCTGGCGATGAGGTTGTAGAATTGAAAAACAAAGCCCACCACATCGCGGCGGTAGGCGGTAAGACCAGGTTCGTCGGCCTTGCTCACATCCCAACCGCGGTAGTGCAGGGATCCCCCGGTGGGATTGTCGAGCCCACCGATCAGATTCAGCAGGGTCGATTTACCGGACCCCGAAGCGCCCAACAGCACGACCAACTCACCCTTGGGCAAGTCGAGATTGACCCCACGCAGCGCATGGACGGCGGCGTTTCCACTGCCATAGGTCTTCGCCAAATCTCGTGCGACCACGAGAGGTGAAGCAGGAGAGGAAGAATCTGACGCGACCATGAGACAACCATTTGACTCGTTTCCGGCCGTTGTCGCAAGTGCCGCGCTTCATTCGGGCCCATTCAATAGCCGATGTGATTAGATGTGGCTTCCTTCCTACTCAGTAATCGGCTCCGGTTAGGCTTTGGAGGACGGAGAATTGCCAGTGTTGGAGTTTCGTTTTAAGGGCTTCGGTTATTGCCGGGTAGCGGGCCGCGAGGTTGCGGGTTTCGGTGGGATCGTCGGCCAGTGAAAAGAGTTCGTTGCCTGCGATATTTTCGCCATCAACGACAAGTTTGTAGCCGTCGAAGACCACGGCGCGGGGGCCTTTGAAGTCGGTGGCGTGAATGGTTAGGTGTTGCTGGTTGCGGAAGGTGCGGGTGTATTTTCCGGCCATCATTTTGATCAGCGGTGTGGTGCCTTCTTGCAGCTTGGGATCGATGTAGGGTAGCGGATGATTTTCCGCCTCGTTTGAATTGTCGTAGTCCCAGAAAAAGATGGGTTTTTCGCGCGATGGCATGCCGTGCGTGAGAAGCGGAGCCAAGCTTTCGCCGTCGATGGGACGGTCAGGCAGGGATTGTCCGACGAGGTCGGCGAGCGTGGGTAAAAAGTCGCTGGTGACGGTGGGCAAACCAGACGTTCGGGGGCGGGTAATTTTTGCGGGCCATTCGACAACTCCGGGAACGCGGATGCCGCCGTCATAAACGCTGCCTTTTAATTCGCGGAAAGGGTTGGTGGCTCCATCGCCACTGATCGGAACGCCATTGTCTCCACAGTAGAGCACGATGGTATTTTCGCGGAGGCCGGCCGTTTTCAGATGATCGCGGAGTTTGCCGATTGCGCGGTCCATAGCGGTGATTTCGGCGTAGCGCTCGCGAAGAACATCGCGCAGCGGCCGGGTAGTGGCTTCGCCGGTTTCGATGCTGGTGAGTTTGACGGATTTCTCGGTATATTCGGTGGGCAAGTCATCGTAGAGCGCGAGATCTTCAGGTAGCCCCATGTAGGGTTCGTGGGGTGAACCAAACCAGACGACAGCCATGAAGGGCTGGTCTGATTTTTGGGCCCGACCGATGAAGTTGATCGTTTCATCGATAATCACTTCCGAACCTTCGCCGGGAAATTTTTGCGGCGCGCCACCGTTGCGCACGAGCACGGGATCGAGTTCGAAAAAATTGTCGTGCGACAACCATTCATCGAACCCCATGGCGCCGGGGCTGGTGGGGGAACTTTTGTTTACCGGGCCGACATGCCATTTCCCGAAATGACCGGTGCGATAACCGGCTTTCTTCATGATATGTCCGATCGAAATTTCTTCCGGGCGCATCGACCAATTGGGAGAAAAAGTGCCGTAACGGTTGGGGTGGCGTCCGGTCAAAAAACTGCCCCGGGTAGGTGAGCAGGAGGGGTGTCCCGAATAGAATCGATCGAGGCGCAATCCGGTCGCGGCCATTTCGTCGAGGACGGGCGTGTGCAGGTGAGGATGGCCGTTGTAGGCGACCTCATCCCAACCGTGGTCATCTCCCATCATCAGAATGATGTTCGGTTGATCCGCGGCAATGGCGGCGGCTTGAGCCGTGATGAAAACGAGGAGGAAAGAGCAGGTCTTAGATACGGAGATCATGGGGGGGAGTTGGGGAGACGTCTTTTACGCGTGCATCACCTGGCCGCCGTCGATGTTGATGGTCTGACCGGTGATGTTGCGGGCGTGTTCGGATGCGAGGTAGGTGGCCATGGTGGCAAATTCAGCGGGCGTCTGCCAGCGACCAAGCGGAGAAGTTTTTTTGATTTTTGCTTCGGCCCAAGTGACGTAATCCTGCTGTTGCTCGGCCGGCAGATTGGCTTGGCCAGCGGCCCACACCGATTCGTTGAGCTCGGTCTGCACCATGCCGGGGGAAAGCGCGTTGGCCCGCACGTGAAACGGCGCGCAGTCTTTCGCAACGACCTGCATGAAGTTGATCAATCCCGCCTTGGCCGCGCTGTAGGGGGGGTCGGTTGGCGAGCCCATTTGGCCTGCGACTGAAACCAGAAAGAGCAGTGACCCCCGACCCCTTTTGGTGAGGTGGGGCGCGAAGGCGTGAGCCACATTGACCGCTCCCATCAAATTTACTTCAAGGGCGTGTTTCCAATCGCGCGGATCGAGGTTCCAAAACGGAAAACCAAATTTTCCCGATCCAACTCCCACCGAAAATACGACATGATCGGTTTCGGGGCGGGCGGCGGCGAAGGCGTTTACCTGTTCGAACGAAGTCACGTCGCCTACGGAGTTATCGCCGGTGGTCGGAAGTGGCGGTGCGTCCGGGGACTGATCGAATCCGGCAACGCTACATCCTTCGGTTTCGAACTGATCCGCAATCGCTCGGCCGATTCCCTGCGCCGCGCCAAAGACCACAATGTTCTGACCGGTCAGATTTAAGTCCATGAGCGGGTGGGCGGGTCAGGAACCGGGAGGAGCCTGTGGGGAGGGAGTGGTTTCCTCGACCGATTCGATCGGTGGAGGCGTGGGCTTGGGGATCGAAATTTTGGGGATACCGAAGCTGGGCTTGGGGGCCGTTGGTTTGAAGCTCGGCATCGCCGGGGTCGTTACGCGGGGTTTGATCGTGGGGGAAGCGGGAGCGGCGATGGTCGGAGCCAAGTCGGGTTCGTCTTCGAGTGCGTTGGTGCCGCGGGCGATTTCGGTTTTGATTCCACGGAGTCGCTTCTCGGCGCGGTCGATCCGGTCGGGGTAGCGTTTGAGACGTTGCTTCACCTGGTCGATGGATCCGGGATCCGTGCCGCGTTCGGCGGCCAATAAGAGCCAGGCGAGGCCTTCGACATAGTCGCGGCGCATCCCGCGGCCGCTTACCAGCATGGCGCCTACATTATAGGTGGCTTCGGGGGATCCGAGATAGGCGGCGCGTTGGTAATACTCGAAGGCGAGTTTGTGATTCACGGTCTGGCCGAGCAGGCCTTCGTGATAGGACTTACCGATTCGGAAAACAGCTTCGGGGTGGTCGTTGAGGGCCGCCTTTTGGTAGTAGATGAAGGCCTTGGCCTTATCCTGCTCAACTTGATCGCCGACTTCGAGCAGTTGGGCGTATTGGAAGCAGGCGAGGGGGTTGCCCTCCTCGGCGGCTTTGACGAGCTGCTTGGTGGTTTTCCGTGTGGGACCGCTTTCGTCGATACCGACGAAGACGGGCGGGGCCATGATCACTTTCTCCGCTGCTTGGGAAGAGGCGACGTTGAGTGCGAGACAACCGCCCAAGCAGAGGGTCACCCAGTAGGGTGACTTTGAATACAAGAAGCCTCTAGGCCTTGGCTTTGGTTTTAGCGGCATCATTTTTGGTCGCTTCGGCTTTCTCGGCGGTGCCGCTTACCGCGGCATATACCTTGTCCATGATTTCCGTGCCGAGTTTCGGGTCATCGCGGATAGCTGCTTTAGCGGCGTCGCGGCCTTGGCCAATGAGGTCGCCTTTGTAGGAAATCCAGGCGCCGCGTTTTTCGAGGACCTTATGCTCGAGGCCGAGATCGATGACGGAGCCACTGGCGGAGATGCCCTCGTTATACATGATGTCGAATTCGCACTCGGTGAAGGGTGGGGCGACTTTGTTTTTAACGATCTTCAGCTTGGTGCGGTTACCGATGACAGTGCCATCGGGCTGCTTGATTTGCTCGCGGCGGCGGATGTCGATGCGCACGGAACAGAAGAACTTGAGGGCGCGACCACCGGGGGTGGTTTCAGGGCTGCCGAACATGACGCCGATCTTTTCACGAATCTGATTGGTGAAGATACAGATACACTTGGTTTTACTCACCACGGCGGTGAGACGACGCATGGCTTGTGACATGAGGCGGGCCTGGGAGCCGACGGTGGCGTCGCCCATCTGGCCGTCGAGTTCGTGTTTGGAAACGAGGGCTGCGACCGAGTCGATGATGATGACGTCGATGGCGTTGGAGCGGATGAGGGTCTCGGTGATGTTGAGTGCGTCTTCACCGGAGTCGGGCTGAGAAACGAGCAGGTCGTCGAGGTTAACGCCGACGGTTCGGGCGTATTTCGGATCGAGGGCATGTTCAACGTCGACGAAAGCGGCGAGGCCGCCGTTGCGTTGCGCTTCGGCGATGACACTCAAACAGAAAGTGGTCTTACCCGAGGACTCTGGACCGTAAATTTCCACGATGCGGCCGCGGGGCAATCCCCCGACGCCGAGTGCGAGATCGATGGCGAGCGAGCCGGTCGAGATGGTCTCGACTTTCATCTTGGTGTTGTCGCCCAAGCGCATGATTGAACCCTCGCCGAATTGTTTGGTGATGGCGCTGATGGCGAGGTCGACATTCTTGCGGGCGGCGAGCTCGTTGGTGGGTGCGGGTGCGGTGGTTTTTGCGACGGTGGATCTGGCCATGGATGAAGAGAGGGTTGGGTAGTGGGTGGGTTTTAAGTTAGAAAACCTCGACGGTGATCCGTTGAGCTCCACCGCGCAAGCGCGGACCCTAAATTGAGGCGCAGAAATACGAGCAGGCCCAAAAAACCCCGAGACTCAGGGTTGCGGGGTTTCGTTGAGAAAGGGGAGCGTTAGCAGCTCACGTTTTTGCCTTCGCTACCGAAGGCGGCCAGACGCACTTCCGGCGGGGACTTATGGATGTCGTCCGGGGCGTAATGGAACTGTAGGGCGCGGCGACGTTTGGGGGAATTGTTGTGAGGCGTGCCGTGGGGAAGCTTGCCATCGAAGATCAACATGCCGCCGCTGGGCAATGGAGCGGCGACGGACTTTGTGCCCATCACAGTGGTGTCGCAGAGCTGCCAGTCGCGCCGTTGAAAATGAATAATCGGTTCGTGGTGGCGGCCGGGCAGGATCTGCATGCAGCCGTTGTCGATGTTGGCATCATCCAGGGCGATCCACGTGCCGATAACGGGTGTATCGAGCGGGTAGTCGAAGTAGGCGTGGTCTTGGTGCCACGGTTTTTCGCGGCCGATCAGCGGGGGCTTGAGCAAGGCCATATCCTGAAACATTTCGGGAGTGCGATCGTGGAGGAGCATTTTGACGACTCGCAGCATCTCGGGGTGTTGTGAAATCGCGCGGAGGCGCGGCTCGTGGCTTTCGAAGACGCCCAACTTACGCACGCAGTCCATGCGCTCTTCTGGTCCCAGTTCTTCCAGTCGATCTTGCGCGACCGCTTCGAAGACGAGGTCTTCGAAACCAGGATGCTCACCCATCAAGAGGGACACGATGCCGTCGATCGCGGCCTTCACCTCCGCCGGGGAGAAGGCTTGGCGGATGGAGAGGTAGCCCTGTTCGCGATAGAACGCGACTTGGTCCGGGCCAATGTCGGCGAGCGTTTCGACCTGCGAGGCTTCCGAGGTGGGCTGGTAGAGGTCGGGATCGTGAAGTTCGGCGCCGAGATCGAAGCGAAGACCGCCAACTTTGGTTTCTACGGGTGTGCTGCTCATGGGAATGGTGTCGAGGGTGTGAAGGAGAAGAGCGGGGTGAGCGTGACGTCGGCGGGTCGATTTGATCAACGGCCACGCACCCAAAAGGGGAGGATGGCAACCATAGCCTGATTTTCAGCAATGTGAATGGACGTGTCGGGTAAAAACATGCACTAATCCGATATTGATGAGCAAAAAACGGGTTAATAGCGTAGTCTTATCCGATATCATGGGGCGGGTTCGCTGTGAACCGGGCTGGCGGTTGGAGGCGGGTTGGTCGGCCGGGTTGGTTGATTTTGACCTGTGGTTGGTGTGGTCGGGGCGCGGGAAAATGCGCCTGTCGGACCGGGAGATCGATTTACACCCCGGAACCTGTGTGTGGATGCGTCCGGGGCGGCGCTACGAGGCTTGGCAGAATCCCAACGACCGTCTGGGGGTGAGTTTTGCCCATTTCACGATGGAAGGATCCGCCGATATCGAACCGCCGTTCGAAGTGGCGGAGGTGCGGTCTCTTGAGTTTGCGCAAGCGGCGATGAGTGAAGTCGTGCGTCTCGGTCCTGGGGAGCCCAAACTCGCCGCGAACGTGTTGGGAGGGCTATTGGCGGTGTTGGCCCACGATGAGCAAGAATTGGCAACGCGTTTAAATACTCCGGGAGGGCATCCTCGTTCGCGACACGATGCGGCCATGGAAGTGCTGGCGGCTCGGATCGTGGAAGAACCGGGCCGTCAATGGCGAATCCAGGAACTCGCGCAAGCGCAAGGGATTGCGGTCGATTATTTTTCGCGCCTGTTTCGGGACGTGATGGGTGAGCGCCCTCAGTCTTACATCCTACGCAATCGCATGGCGCGCGCGCAGCACCTTCTCCGGGAAACCCACCTCTCAGTAGGCGAGATCAGCCACGTGCTGGGCTTCCGTGATTCGTTCTACTTTTCACGGCAATTTCGGACCTTTTATGGCGCGCCGCCCTCGATCTATCGGCGGCGGCGGTTTGCGATTCCAACCGCGCGAGATGAAAGTTCAGCTTGAATCAGCATATTCCGGTCGCGTAATATGGTGCCCTTTTGTCGATAAATTCTGTAAAGCCATGACTATCAAAGCATATCTGAAACCACAGTGTGGTTGGTCCAACGGCGTTCGCGCTATCATGTCCAAACATGGCCTCGAATATGAGGACATCGACATCATCAATAACCGCGATAATTACGCCGAAATGGTGCAGAAATCCGGACAACCCCTGTCTCCTTGCGTCGAAATCGACGGAGTCATGTTGGCCGATGTATCCGGTGAAGAAGTGGAGAACTACATGCTCTCCAACGAGTTGATCAAGCCAAACGAAGCTACGACGGATGTAGCGACGGACGCAGGCTGCTCCGATGAGGAGCACGCTAAGATGGCTTCCGACACGATTCGCTTCTTTTAAGCGCATCCGCGGCTCCCACCGCATCCTTCAGGCCGGCTCTCGCTCTTCGCGTTCGGCCTTTCTCCAACCCGCCTCCACTCCCCAATTTCCGGGGCGCGGGACCTGCCCTCCCTCTCTGTCTCACTATCTCACCACTATGGTCCGTCCAATTCCTTCCCCCCTCTACCATCCTGATCAAGAACACGACGCTTGCGGCGTCGGATTTATTGCCCGCATGACGGGTGAACGCAGTTATGATGTGATCAATCGGGCAGTGGCGGCACTGAAGGCTCTGGCTCACCGGGGCGCGATCGACGCCGATGCCATCACGGGTGATGGGGCCGGTATACTCACGCAGATTCCTGTCGAGTTGCTGCGTGAGCGTCTCGAGGAGCGGGGCAAAACCCTCTTCAACGACGCTGACCTCGGCGTCGGCATGATCTTCCTCCCTGAAGAAGAATACGCCCAAGCTCATTGCAAAAAAATCGTCCGCGACGCGGTTGAGGCGGAAGGGCTTGCGTGGCTTTGCTGGCGCGAAGTGCCGACCGATGATTCCTGTCTCGGCCGTAAGGCGATTGATACCCAGCCCGTCATCGCTCAGGCCCTCATCGCTCGTCCCGACTCCTCCGATGATGAGCCCATCAATGATGACGAATTTGAGCGTAAGATCTTCCTGGCCCAGAAGAGTATCGAGCGGAAGATCACCGAAGAAGGCATCGAAGGGTTCTACATCTGTTCGTTTTCCTCGCGCACGATCGTCTACAAAGGCATGCTCACGCCCCATCAGATTCGAAAGTATTTCACTGATCTGAAGTCGCCCAAGTTTACCTCGGCCTACGCAATTTTTCACCAACGCTACTCGACGAATACGTTCCCGATGTGGCACCTCGCCCACCCCTTTCGCATGGTGGCGCACAACGGTGAAATCAATACGATCCGCGGTAATCGCAACCTCATGCGGGCGCGCGAGAATTCGCCCGCGCATGGTGTTTGGGGCGACCGCTACGATGACCTGAAGCCGCTTGTTCAGCCGGACGGCAGTGACTCCGCCACCTTCGATAATGCCCTTCAACTCCTCACGCTCGGCGGACGCAATCCGCTGCACGGCGCGATGATGATGATGCCCCCAGCCTGGGAAACCGACGATACGCTCAGCGATGAAGCGAAGGCGTTTTTTCGTTACCACGCGACGATGATGGAGCCCTGGGATGGGCCCGCCGCCATTGCCTTCACCGATGGCAAGGTCATCGGTGCGTCGCTCGATCGCAATGGCCTGCGTCCCGCGCGCTACAAGGTCTACGATGATGGCTATGTCATCTTGGCTTCCGAAGCCGGCCTCGTTTTTGATTTCCCCGGCAAGGTGGTAGAGTCCGGACGACTCGGTCCCGGGCGCATGCTCGCGATCGATCTCGAACAGAATCGTTTCCTGCACGACGACGAAATCAAAGATAGTTTCACGCAGAACCCGCTCTTCAAAACGTGGTGTGCGGAACATCTCGTGAACCTGCACGACGTCGCCGGTGAGCCCGCCGCCGATGCAGATGAGGCGCCCGCAGATAGCACGCCGCAACAAATCGCTTTCGGCTACGAAACCGACGAAGTCGAGATGGTGCTCCAACCCCTTGCCGCTGGCGCAGAACCGACTGGTTCGATGGGTGAGGACACTCCGCTTGCCGTGCTCTCTCGTCGCCCGCGTCTACTCTATAATTATTTTAAACAACTCTTCGCCCAGGTCACCAATCCGCCGATCGATTCGATCCGCGAAAAGACGGTGATGTCGCTTTCCATGTTCGTCGGCGGCCGCCTCGGACTTTTGGAGGAGTTACCGAAGACCGCCGGATTGGTGGAGCTCAAGTCGCCCATCCTTTTCGACCACGAAGTCGCCGCGTTCGACGGGATCGATTTCCTGAAAGATCGGGTCGCCCGCCATTCAGTTTTGTTTAATGCGACCGCTGGGGCCGCTGGACTCGAGACGGCGGTCAAGGCGCTCGCCGAGACCGTGGTTAAAGGTGTCGCCGAAAACCGGGACAAGGTCATCATTCTTTCCGATCGCGGAGTCAGTGCCAGTCAAGTGGCTATCCCGATGTTGCTCGCTGTGGGTGCGGTGCATCAGGCGCTGATCCAGGCTGGGGTGCGCGTGCGTTGTGATCTGGTCGCCGAAACCGGTGAGGCCCGCGAAGTTCACCAAATTGCCTGCTTGCTCGGCATGGGAGTCAACGCGGTGAATCCTTATCTCGCCTTCGAGGTCATCAGCCAACTCGCGCTCGATGGCAAAGCGGGCGAAGATGTCACCCCGACCCAAGCGCGGCGCAATTACGAAACCGCTATCGGTGCAGGTCTGCGCAAGATCATGGCGAAGATGGGTATCTCCACGCTCTACAGTTATCGTGGTGCGCAGATCTTCGAAGCGCTCGGTGTATCGCACCAAGTGATCGAGGACTGTTTCTTTGGTGTGCCGAGTCCGATTGGCGGAGTGGGTTACCAACAGATTGGTGAAGCCACCATGGTGCGTCATGCACTTGCCTTTCCTGAACTCGATACGGCCGATCCCGACAATGCCGGCCAAGCCGTCGCACCCGGCCTGAAGCCGGAAGGTTACTACCGCGTCAACAAGCGCGGCGAAGGCGAATACCACGCCTGGAGCCCGAAGCTCATCGCTTCGATGAACAAATTCAACCGCGCCGGCACGACGGAAGCCTTCCAGCCGTGGAAAGCCCAAGCCGACGAGCACCAACCGGTCGCGCTCAAGGATCTGTTGAAAATCCGTTTCCCCGAAAACGGAGTCGATCTCGAAGAGGTCGAAGGCATCGAAGACATCCGCAAGCGTTTCACTACGGCCGGCATGTCGATGGGCGCGCTCTCGCCTGAAGCGCACGAAGCTCTCGCGATTGCCATGAACCGCATTGGCGGCAAATCCAATTCCGGTGAAGGCGGCGAAAATCCCGAGCGTTACTCGGTGCGCGAAAATGGCGACAACGCCAACTCCGCCATCAAGCAAGTCGCTTCCGGTCGCTTCGGTGTCACTGCTGAATATCTGGCTAACGCGAAGGAGATTGAAATCAAAATGGCCCAAGGCGCGAAGCCGGGTGAGGGCGGGCAATTGCCCGGCCACAAGGTTTCGCCAATGATCGCGCAATTGCGTTTCTCGGTGCCGGGTGTGACCCTCATCTCGCCGCCGCCGCATCACGATATCTACTCGATCGAGGATTTGGCTCAGCTCATTTTTGACCTCAAGGAAGTCAACCCGCGCGCCAAGGTTTGCGTGAAGCTCGTTTCGTCATCCGGGGTCGGCACGGTCGCCGCTGGTGTGGCTAAGGCCTACGCCGATGTGGTGCTCGTATCCGGCCACGATGGTGGCACCGGTGCGTCGCCGCTCGCATCGATCAAAAATGCCGGCTCTGCCTGGGAAATTGGCGTCGCGGAAGCGCACCAAGTTCTGATGCAAAACGATCTGCGCGGACGCGTCGTGCTGCGCACCGATGGCGGCATGAAAACCGGTCGCGACATCGTGATCGCCGCATTACTCGGCGCCGAGGAATTTAACTTCGGCACCGCTGCACTCATCGCGGCCGGTTGCGCGATGTTCCGCGTCTGTCACTTGAACACGTGTCCGGTCGGCGTCGCCACCCAACGCGAAGATTTGCGCGCGAAGTTCCGCGGCAAGCCGGAGAATGTGATCAACTTCTTCAACGCCGTCTCCGAAGACGTGCGCCAATACCTCTCGAAGCTCGGGGCGCGTTCGCTCGAGGATATCATTGGTCGCGTAGATCTGCTCGAACAAATCGACGATCCCGCCAACGAGAAGACCAAGCTCATCAATCTTTCAGGCTTGTTGCACAATCCGGATCCGACGGGTGAGATGGATCGTTGCCACACCCGTGAGCGCAACGAACGCTTTGGTGGTGAAGGATCGCTCGACGAAGCGATCTTGCAGGAAGCCCGTGATGTTATTCTGGGCAAGTCGGCGCGCCTCGTGGCGCGCTACAAGATCACCAACGTCAACCGCGACATTGGCACGCACCTCGCCGGACAGATTGCTTACCAAAAAGGTAATGCGGGTCTCGAACCCGGCACGATCGATCTGACCTTTACCGGTTCCGCTGGACAGTCGTTTGGCGCATTTCTGGTCAAAGGCATCCGCCTCACGCTGAATGGTGAAGCCAATGATTACGTGGCGAAGGGCATCAACGGAGGAGAGATCATCATCCGACCTAAACCGACCGAGAGTTTCGGGTGGAATCAACAGTCCATCGTAGGCAACACCTGTGTGTTCGGTGCGACGGGCGGACACGTATTTGCCGCGGGTCGTGCGGGCGAACGCTTCGGCGTGCGCAACTCAGGAGCGACCGCGGTCATCGAAGGCGTGGGTGATCACGGCTGCGAATACATGACCGGTGGCATGATCGTAGTTCTCGGACCCACAGGCATCAACTTTGGTGCCGGCATGAGCGGAGGCTTAGCCTTCATCTACGACGACGAAGACAAGTTCGATTCTCGCATCAACCCGGACATGATCAGTGTCGAGCGCCTCAGTGATGAAGAGGAAATCGCGAGCCTCGCCCAACTCGTCAGCGTGCACGCCAGCCTTACGGGATCGCCGCACGCGCAGGCGTTGCTCAAGGACTGGGACAACACGATTAAAAAATTCTGGAAAGCCGTGCCTAACCCGCCGACTCCGGAAACCCCGAAAGCTCTCTACCGCTTCGACGAAGCCAACGCCCCGGCGTTGGCCTAAGCGAAATTAGCCCATGGCCAAATCCAAACCGATTACGGGGTCGACCGGGGAAGTGCTTACTTGTTTGCCGTCGCCTTATGTCCCGCATGCGGCGACGGGGCTGTTGTATCTTCCGCGCATGATCGCGAAGTGCCGCTATGTGCAGAAGCACGGCGAGATGCCGAAGAGCTACCGGAAGAACTATGGGCGCGGACTAGATCGGTTTATTTCCATGCACCTTGGCGTCGAGCCGAAGCAGATTCAGGAGGCGGTGCACGCGTCGGTGGATGACGCGGAGCTCGACGCAAAGTTGTTGGCGCTTTTTCCCGATGATGTGCGGGCAACGAAGTGGAACCGCGATTTGGTCCAAAAGGGGATGACCAAGGCCGGGCGCGAGTTTCTCGCCGAGGCGTTGGGCAATATGGGCTGCGCCGATCGCACGGATGAGATCATCAGTGTGCCCGACCTGATCGATTTTGACGAAGGTCGGATCGAGTAAGTCGATTTCCGCTGAACAGCGGAATGAGCCCTGAATTATTTGGCCGCAAAAAGGCCCAAAATGACTTAAGGCGAATCAACCGTTAATCGCGCCTATAGGCGCGCGGTCGGCGTTGGGAAACAAGACGGAGCTTTTTGCGCCTCTTTGTGGCTAAAAACCAGGCTGATCAGCGGATTAAGGAGAGGCTGAGGTGATCCGCCAAATTCAGCGGGTATTGTCGGCCAGAGTTAGGAAGCCGAGGTCGTTGGTGAGGGCGCCGTCGAGGCCGCCGTCTTGCCAGGTTGCTCCGGCATCTTGGCTCCACACGGTGCCTTCTTCGAAACTTGCGGCCCAGAGTTTGCCGGGGTTGTTGGGGTCGTAGGCCAGGGTAAGCACGTTGGGGCTGGGGAGTCCTTCACTGCGCTGCTGCCAGGTTTTGCCACCGTCGGTAGACGTAAGCACACCGACGGCCCAACCGCCGACGGCCAGGTTCTGGGCGTTCTGAGGGTCGACGGCGCAGGCGTAGAGATTGGCATCGCCAGCGGATGGGGCGGTGGGTTGCCACGTTTTGCCGGAGTTGGTCGAAAGCCAGGCGCCGTGGCCTTCGGTCACGGCCAACCACACGCCGGATTTGGCGTTGCCGTGGCGGAGTCGCAATACGTGACCGGCAGGCACGGCTTTGATCCGTCGCCATTTGTTGCCGCGGTTGGTGGATTCGAATAGTCCTCCGCCGGTTCCGACCAGGAGGCGGCTTGGGTTGCGGGGGTCTAACGTGATGGTTTTCGAGAACCGTTCGTCGATGCCGGTGTTGATGCTTTCCCAAGAATCACCGCCGTCCAGCGATCGGACAAGGCCCCAGCCGGAGGCAGCGTAGACGTTTTTGCCATCGGTGGGGTCGATGACGATCGCGGTGACGTCACTCACGCGCCAGTCGGTGACCATGCGCCACGATTGGCCGCCGTCGGTGCTGCGCACGATACCGTTACCACAGGCGAGAAAGATGCGGCTCGAATCCGAGGGGTCGACCGAAGCACTGGCCACTTGTTGGATCTTGGGGCCGTAGGGTGTCCAACCCTTGTCGGGTAGATGGATGAAAATTCCGGCATCGGTGGGTATCGATGAGTTCTTCTGCGCCTTGGTGAAGGCGGCAGCGGTGAACAGCACCGATTCCGGCTGAGCGAAGGCGATGCTGCCGGTGAGTCCCAGAGCGAGAAGGGTTCGGATCGTGGTGAGCATCATTCGTCGTCGGAGTTGATGGTGGTATTGATGGAGCCGTCGCGGAAGTTCAGTCGGCGTTGGGTGTCGCCATGGCGCAGGGTCACCTCGTTGCGGCCGGGTGTGGCTTGGGCGAAGGGGCCGTCGAAGAGCGGCCACGCATCGTAATCGACCCTTCGGCCATTGACGGTCGGAGTTTCGCCATAAGTGGCGCGGAGTTTGGTGCCATCGAGCGTGGTGAAGGATGCGGTGGCGACAGGCGAGAGCGAGAACTCGAACGGGAGCGCTTTCACCGCGTTTACGAAGGCTTCGAACGAGTCGAAGTCATCGGCGGTGGCGATTTGCACGATGTAGCCGTTTTGGGGGGATTCGCTGACATAGACCTGGTGGCCGGTGCCCCATTCCGTGTGTCCGCTACTGATCCAGGCGCCCGCGCCTCCGGCGAGCAGTCCCGTCCAATCGGTGGGGCGCCATTCACCGGCCACGAAGGGACGGTAAGCGATATAGGACTCACCGCCTTGGGCGAAGATCCACCCGGAATCGTCTTCCGTGCGATGGGTGAGATCGCGGGAGAAGAAGGTATTGATATGAGGGAAGTCCGTGCCGGCGGGGATGTCGTAGAGTCCGATGAGGGTGGATTCGTGCTGGAACACCTGTTCGTGGGGCGAACCGCTCATGAGTTTGTCCGGCGAGTTATAATCGACCTTGGACCGAGCAATGAGATCGACGACCGTGTCCCAGTCGGCGCCGAAATACATCGTGCCCTCTAGGGCGGAAAAATACGGATGCAGGGCGAAGAACGTATTGGAGAGACCGAGGGGCTTATCCTCGTGCCAAACGTGACTCCAAGTCTGTTGTTGAATCGGTTGGAGCAGGCCGCCCTGGCTGGAACCAAGCAGGTAGTCCGCGGTGACGTAGCTGTATTTGTAGACCGCCTTGGTTTTGAGCCCGGCGATTTCCACCGCATCGGGTCCGGCGTGGCGCATGCGCCAGCGGGTGCGACGCAGTTCGCGGTGCACGTAAGGTTTGCTGCGATCGGTGGCGATGTGCTGGAGTAGGGGCGGAGGCGTGTAGCCGCTGAGCGCGACGATGAGCGCGGAACCGTTGAGTTGCATCTCACCCTGCCCCCACAACAGCCAGGCCAGCGCGGTCGAAGCCGCCAGTGAAGGTTGGATGGCGTGTTTCGGGTAGATGCGGCTGTGAGCGCCGCCGTAAATGCCACCAATGTTTTCGACGGCGAAGTCGAGCAGTTCGAACTCCAGCATCATCTGGGCTTTGTGCTGCAATTCAGGGTCGCGACACCAACCGACAAGCAAGGTCAGAGCCGACACATACGGATCGATGTAATTAGGAGAGTCATACTCTCCCCGACCGTAGGCGGTGGTGATGCGGATCGACTCCAGGAGGTATTCTTTGGCTTCGGCGCGGTTTTCGGCGGAGGACTTGCCGTTATACCACTCGGATCCGGGAAGGTCAGGCCAGATTTCGGCTGCCAGATAGATGCTGGCGTAATACATGAGCCAATGGTTCTCGGTATCGCCGCGGTAAGGGAAGTAGGTGCGCCATGCTTCGCGGATCACCGCCCAATCGTCGTCGTTTAGATGGGGTTCACCAGCGTGCATGGTGAGCACCATCGGAAACATCCAGAACATCGCGCCGGTCGGTTTCGCGGTGAGAGCGCGTAGCCGCGAGCGGGCCCATTCTAGATGGGTGCCTTGCGCGAAGTTGAGGGCTACATCGTGCAGTCCGCCCCGTTCCATGTTGGTGGGATCGGTGCGGGTGAGGTATTGTTCAATCAGGGCGGCTCGCCGGGCTTGGAAAGCGAAGCCGATTTCGCCATCACTTAAAGGCGCAGCGGGTGGGGTGCTGCCGTGGACGGATCCCACACCGGTGACCATTAGAGCGAAAGCGCAGGTCAAACATCGAAGGGTAACGAGGTTTCTCATGTATCTACCGATCTTGAGGGCTCTGAATGGGTATAGGGAAGTGCAAGTCTTATGAATATTTCGCCGTCCGCCGGATTTTTGGGGCTCAATGGGCCCGCCCTCGGCTTGCCAAAGGAGGTTTGGCGCTTTCGGCTGCCTCCATGCAAAAAGGCCAGCGTGTAGTATGCACCAATGATACGTTTACCGATGTAGTTCGCTCGATTTACGAGCAGTTGCCGACGAAAGGTGATACCTACACGGTGCGCGACGTGTTTCTGGGCCGCGAAAAGATCGTGCGCTCGGGCGACTCGGCAACGGTTGGCCTGCTGTTAGAGGAATTGAACAATCCGATAGATCCTTTCCATGCCGATTCGCAGGAACTCGGTTTTTCATCCGAAAGATTTGCTCCCCTGGAAGAGTTACCGCCCGAAGAAGTGTATGCCGAGGCTGAGCAAGAGCTCGAATTGGTGGGACCGGGGCCAGGACCGATGACGTGGGACGTCAAATAGCGTTATGCGTTTAGCATCTTGGGTTGGGCGCCGATTTTGGAACAAAAAAAAGCAGCCGCCCAAAAAGGACGGCTGCTGAAGTTTTTTATTTGGTGAAGACTAAGCTTACTTCTTCTTAGCAGGTGCCTTCTTAGCAGGTGCCTTTTTGGCAGGTGCCTTCTTAGCAGGTGCCTTTTTGGCAGCCTTCTTTTTAGCAGGTGCCTTTTTAGCAGCCTTCTTTTTAGCAGGTGCCTTTTTAGCAGCAGCCTTCTTCTTAGCAGGTGCTTTTTTAGCAGGTGCCTTCTTAGCAGGCGCCTTCTTTTTAGCAGCTTTCTTTACCGTTTTTTTGGCTTTGGCCATATCAGTTTCCTTTTTGGGATCTATGTGTTGGTTCTGATCTAACATCCGTCCGACTTTCGCCTCGCGGACACTTGGCGCACCGTGCGCCGCGTGGCATGAGCTTCAATTACCCAACCACAATTGCAAGTATCCAGTGACGTGCGGTTGCAGTTTTATTCCGCGGTAAAATCGGTCAATTTTGGACGCATATCCGATATATGAATACGATGTAAATTAATAGGAGCAGGCTTGCGAGTGGATGCGAAGATCTTTGCATTAAATTTATGACGACAAGTGAAGCGCAGCAACTGATTGAGCAAAGCAATGAGCGCATGCGCGCCGAAAGCGGAGAAATTGTTTTCGACGAATGGGCGTTAATTTCACTTTCCGGAAACGGCGCGAAATTGGCGGCGTATATTGGACCACGAGTGGAGCAATTTCGCCTACGATTTAAAGCCGACATTCGGCCGCTTCAAATCGAACTGGAAGGACGTCAACTTACCGTCGGGGATTTCGCGTTTGTGGCCGATGCAGAAGGCACCGCTTACGATGCGTGTGTTCGGGTGGGGCCGTCGGCTTATCTTTGGTGTAACCATACTCAGGCGACGATGACAGAGATCCGTGAGTCCGGGGCTTGGTTGCCGGCGCAAAAAATATTTGCCGCCATGTGTGAACGATTCCGAATCGATCCGGTTCAATCGACTCTTTCGTAAGTTGTTCTAGTTCAGCAATCCGTCGTATACGAAAAACCCATACGTCGCGACCAGTAGGCCGCCGACCCAACGAGGGAGGCGACCAAAAACAAGTAAGCAAACCGCATGGGCGATCGTTACACCGCCCAGCAGAATCATCGCGGTGGTGAAAAAGTCCGGTAGTGGAATGGGACGAAGAACCGCGAACAATCCGAGGCAAAGCGGGATACAAATATGTCCGTCGCCCACTTGCGAACTGTAGACGATATCGGCGCGTTTACGTGCCGCATAATAGAACGCCAATAGCGCGTTGGGTAGAACCAAAAGCCAACCGGTAATCCAACCCAAATTTGTGGCGCTGAAGAAACCATTTTCGGATGCCGTGAGGTGCGAAACAAGCGCATCCAGGCTCTCGTAAATTAGCCAACCACTCGCGGCGATCAGCAGCAGGTCTCCATAGAATTTTACGCTGAAATTTTTGTCCCGCTGGAGATTGTTTTTCAGCACATCGTAAATTTGGAACGCCTGCCAAAAGAGAAAAACACTGATCAAAGCGAAGCCGTCGCCGCGATCCAGCGACCCGTCTTGGCCTAAAATCCAGGTGAGACCGGAAAAAAATATTACGGCCGTAAGCGAAAAAAGAAGCGCAAGACGGCTTAGTCGCTGTTCGCGTTTTTGGGTTTTACTGCCCTTCGCTAAGACGATTTGAAGCGGCCAAATCAAGGCCGATAAACCGAGCAAAAGAGTGAGATTGGAGACATTGTTCACCAAACTATTCACCATGATTTCTTGAGCGGGTCCGTTGTCGCGCCATAGTAAAAAAACGAACACCATATTTCCTAATCCGGAGCAGTAGGGCACCACCAAAGTGCCGAGTGCGGTGCCCTCGAGTCCGCGATGCAGCAGGGCTTCGAGACGCCAGATCATTAGCCAAGAGGCCAGTAGAAATGCGACCTTAAAAGTGATCGGATGAGCGATGTCTAGTCGGTCGATAAGGTCGCGAAATGGGTGCATAGCGAAAGAGCGCGTTTAGCGACGTTCAATCCATGCTTCCGAAGCGTAATCCTCGGCGAGCGCGTCGACCATTTCGTCCCACGGTTCCGGCCAAGGGCAGGGAGCGTTGGTTTTCTGCAGAAGTTCGCCCAACGATTCGCCGAACTCTGTCTCGAATTGATCCCAATCGATGCCACCAACTGCGGATCGCGCGATTGAGCCCTGGAAAAGGAGGCCTCGCTTGCTTCGTTTTTGGGCGGCGCCGGCAATTTTCGTTCTGGACCTCGCGTGGATGACATCAGCCGGTTCCGCGCGCGCGAAACATACGGCTGGGCCGGCGGCAGCGGGCTCGATGGTCTCCGGAGGCTGCAATATAGCGGGACAATCCTGGTTATTGAGGGTGTTGGCCACGACCTGATGCACTGCCCTGTAGCTTTCAGCAGCACGCGCGGCGCCCAATTCATGTTTTGCCGGTATTACGAGGGCATAGGTCCAGTCATTGCGATGGTCCACGATGCCTCCTCCAGTCGGCCGACGGCACAGTTCCAGATCAAAAGCATCTTCGCCGAGTTGTTGCCGCACTTCGCCGATTTTTTGAGCGTAACCCAACGTCACCGCCGGTCGATGCCACTGGTAGTGGCGCCATCGCGCCCGGGTGGGGTCAGGGTAGTGTTGCAGCAGCAGAAAATCTGCCGCCATGTTGGCGGCGGCGGAGTCGGAACGCACGGGAAGCTGGTCGAGCGGCATGGTTTTGGGCGCTAACGAGTCAGAGCGATTGGGTTGGTCCTCAAGATTTCCGCACCAGGTTCCCGAATCCGGGCAACAGTTCGGGAGAGAAGTGCCAGGCGACCCGCCAGCGAGGAAGTCCCGATTTGGCGTGGGTGTCATCTCCACGACGTAGCGCCATTACGGAGTTTTTCTTAAAATGAAACAGGTTGAAGCGGCTGGCATCGGTCACCAACAGCGAAGCGAGCGCGCTCAACTGCGGTTGATGGCCGACGATGGCGATATCGTGCGTGGCAGGGTAGATTCGCATCCGTTCCGCGACGATTTGCGGATCGTCCGCGGGCTCGAGTCCGGCTGTTTCCACGAGGGGGCTGTTGAGTCCAATTTGGGAGACTAAATCGGCGGCGGTTTCAAAGGCGCGTTGCAGCGGGCTGTGCCAAACCTGTTTGGGGGTAAGCTGGCCGGTTTTCTTGAAGTGGTCGGAAACGAGTTGGGTGACGGCTTGGCCGCGCTCGCTAATCGGCCGCTCGGCATCGATCTCGTGATCGAGGGCGTGAGCATGGCGGATCAAAAACAGACGCATGCCCCGACAAATACCGAATCAACCTTTTACGTCGAGCAGACTACGCACTTCATACAACAGCGAGCTGAGGGCGAACGGCTTGGTGAGGACCGTTTGATGCTTGGCGGGTATGCCCGTGATGGGGTCGGAGTCTTGGTTTGGAGTGGACAAAAGGCGCAGGCCTTTTTGGCCGCGATGTAGTTTTCGCACGATCTTCGCGACATCGGAGTTTTGAGCAGTGGGATCTGCGATCACCAGATGCACACTTCCTCCTAAACGGTCCATGGCTACTTCTGCGGCGGCGACTGAGGTGCAGGTCGTCACATCATAGCCATCGGCGGCCAGAATGCCTTCGACCATTTTGCCTACTATCCGGTCTTCTTCGATAATCAACAGGGTCTCGCGACCGCCGGTTACGGGTAGGGGCGCAAGTTTGCCCCGGACCTTGGAAACGGGTTCGCGGGTGCGGGGGAGGCGAACCCTGAACGTGGAGCCCCTGCCCGATTCACTTTCCACATCCACATAACCACCACTTTGCTTGATTACGCCGTAAACCAGAGCGAGTCCGAGTCCCGTGCCTTTGCCTTCGCTTTTGGTGGTGAAGAAAGGTTCGAACAACGTTTTTAGCGTCGATTCGTCCATCCCCGTGCCATTGTCGGAAACCGTCAGTTCGACGTAGTCGCCGGGCCGCGGGTCAGTCGCACGACGCAGTTTATTACCCTTAAGGGTGATGTTTTGAGTCCGCACGGAGATGCGGCCGTTTTTCTTGGTCGCGTCGCGGGCATTGAGCACGAGGTTGAGGAAAACCTGCTGCAGCTGCGTGGGGTCGACGTGGACGTTGCCGGTATTTTCGTCGAGATCGAGTTCGAGTGACCGATGTTCACCCAGCAGTCGGGACAAAATATCGACGTGTTCGTGGACCAAACGATTCACTTCGATCACACGGGGCGCCATTTTCTGGCGCCGACCGAAGGCGAGCAATTGATGGACCAGAGTCGAAGCGCGTTGGCCGGCTTGATAGATTTCCTGCAGCTCTTTGCGCACCCCGGAATTTTCTCCCAACTGATGATGTAGGATCTCGGTGTAGCCGTTGATGACCGAGAGTAGGTTATTGAAATCGTGCGCCACCCCTCCAGCCAGTCGACCGACCGCGTCAAGCCGTTGCGAGTGCACCAGCGCTTCGCGCAATTGGCGATTGGCGGTCATATCCTGATACGTGATCATGATGTTGACGAGATTACCGCCCCCATCGGTCAACGCGCTCAGAGTCCAGGCCACAAAAACGAAGGATCTATCTTGGCGTTTCAGGTAGCCCTCACGGGTAAGCGGCTTCGTGGCGGCCCCTTTTTTGGCCCAGGAGCGCATGATAGTGAGGTCGCCCCGGTCCTTGTGGAGCTTCGCTAGGGAGAGGTCGGTCAGTTCGGCCGCGGAAAACCCAGTCATGCCGGCCAGCGCCGGATTGGCGTGAGTGATTTGCCAACCGTTCCGCCCGAAAGCTCCCTCGGTAATCATCACGCCTTCAGACAAACCCTTGAACATCCGGGAGAGCACCGCCGACGACGGGGTGGAGGACTTGGAGGTTGAAGCGGATTTTGGCATGCGAGTGGTGGTGGTGGACTAAGGGTAACGCCGACTAAGGCGCTAACCTTTCAACAACCCATCCGGGGGACCCCCGTCGGTAAACCAATCGGTCGTGCAATCTGCTTGGTCGCCCCTGCCAGAATTCGATACTTTCGGGCGCGACGTGGAATCCGCCCCAATGGGGTGGAGCCGTGAGGGGTTCGGTGGCGAAGCGCTCAGTCGCTGCGGCTAATCGGGCCTCGAGCGTCGCACGATCCTTGACCGGTTGGCTTTGCTCCGAGGCCCAGGCGCCGAGTTGGCTGCCATGAGGTCGGCTCTGGAAATAGGTTTCGGTCTCTTCTCGGGAAACCTTAGTGACGGTTCCTCTCACGATCACTTGCCGCTCTAGGGCTAACCAAGGAAAGACCAACGAAACCGCGGGGTTTTGGGCAAGATCGCGGCCTTTGGCACTTTCGTAGTTGGTGAAAAACGTGAAGCCGGAGTCGTCGACTCCCTTCAGCAGCAGGGTGCGCACGGAAGGCCGGCCGGAGGCATTGACTGTCGCTACACTCATGGCGTTGGGCTCGATGACGCCGGCGCGCTTCGCTTCGGCAAACCATTGCTCGAATTGAGTAAACGGGTCAGCCGCCAAATCGGTTTCGCTCAAGCCCGCCAAGGCGTAGTTTTTTCGAAGGTCAGCGAGTTCAGTCATAGCCAGTTGAGATTTCTGGTGAATCTGGCCAAAGTGTCAAAAAGACTCGGGAACGCTCCCTATTCGATGCATTACTTTACAACAATTTGACGAACGGTCCGCGGTAAGGCCAATTGGACCTATCGTGTCTACGCCTTTGCTTTACGAATCTCACTGTCACACTCCGCTCTGCCAACATGCTGAAGGACATCCGCGCGAATATGCTGAGGCCGCGCTGCAAGCGGGATTCAAGGGCCTCATTGTGACCTGTCATTGTCCGTTACCCGATAAACACAGCGACTGGGTGCGCATGGCGCCGACAGAATACGAACTCTACCTCGGGCTTATCGAAGAGGCGCGCGAAGAGTTTGAGGGAAGGTTGGACGTGCGGGCCGGACTCGAAAGCGATTTTTTCCCGGGCATCGAACCGTGGCTCAAAGAGCTTCATGCCCGGCACCCGCTCAACCACGTGTTGGGTTCGGTGCACCCACAGCTGCCCGAATACCAGGATGACTTTTACCGCGGGGACGACTTTGCGTTTCAGCAGGTCTATTTCGATCACATCGCGCAGGCAGCGGAAACCGGGCTCTTCGACACGATGTCTCACCCCGATTTGGTGAAAAACTTGGCTCCGGCGGCGTGGGATTTCGCGCGTATTGCACCTTATATTGGAGCCGCGCTGGATCGGATTGCCGCCACGGGAGTCGCGATGGAGCTCAATACGAGCGGGCGCTACAAAACCATCCCGGAAATGAATCCCAGTCCCTCGATGCTGGGGATGATGCTCGAGCGCGGTATTCCCGTGGTCTTGGGGGCCGATGCCCATGTGCCGCACCGGGTGGGTGAGGGATACGCCGTCGCGCTTAAAACGCTGCAAGAGGTCGGCTACGAAGAGATCAATATTTTCTTAGATCGCCAACGCCACGCCATCCCGATCGCCGACGCGCTCGCCTCACTACGAAACGACTGAGGGCCGAAGTCGCGCTGAAAACCCCGTCTGTGTATTTACAAGCCGCCGCGCGCCGGTTGTGCTGATCGTTTCATGTCCGAGAAAACCCGCCCATCACTATATAGCTACACGCGCTCCGAACTCGAATCGTTGGTAGCTGATTGGGGTTTCAAAACCGTGCACGCGGCCAAGGTTTGGCGACACCTCTATCTAGCAGGCCGCTCGGACTGGGATACGATTCACGAACTTCCCCAGCCACTCGCGCAACGACTCGATACCGAGATGTCGGTGGGGGAATTGCCGATCACGCGCGAAACGCACTCTTCCGACGGCTTCACCCGCAAATACCTGCTCGGATTGCACGATGGTCACCAAATAGAGACCGTGCTCATGCGTTACTCGGGCCGTGTGACAGCCTGCATCAGTTCACAGGTGGGCTGTGCGATGGGCTGCGTTTTTTGTGCCACCGGCCAGATGGGCTATACGCGTCACCTCACCACCGCGGAAATTGTAGCGCAGGCTCTCCACGTGGACGGAACGTTGCGCGAAACAGTCCGGGAAGCGCCCGCGCTGGCGGAGTCCGACCATGAGTCGCCCCATCATCGCCATGAACGACTGCGCAACATCGTGCTCATGGGCATGGGTGAGCCGCTGCATAACTACGACGCGGTGATCAAGGCCACCCAGATCTTGCGTGATCCAGCGGGGCTGGCCTTAGGTGCCAAAAAAATCACCTTAAGCACGGTCGGGGTGATCCCGGGGATCATCCGGTTGGCTGATGAACGACAGCCCATTCACCTTGCGGTTTCCCTGCACGCGGCGGATCAGGATAGACGTGCCTCCATCGTGCCGGTAGCGAAGAAATGGCCTCTTGATGAGCTGATGCAGGCGTGTCGCTACTACGTCGAAAAAATGGACCGGCGGATCTTTTTCGAATGGACGCTTATCGAAGGCGAAAACGACCGCGCCGAAGACGCCCATGCGGTGGGACGGCTGCTAAAAACAGTGCCTTGCCAAGTGAACCTTATTCCATTGAATCCAACTTCCGGATACGAAGGTCTGCCGAGTGATCTTACGTCGGCCAAACACTTCCAATCAATCCTCGCGGAGTATGGTCTACCCAGCACCGTGCGTCAGCGACGCGGCATCGATATCGCCGCCGGTTGCGGCCAACTGGCGAACGCGAGCGAGTAAAGGGAATCAATAACCTACTGGTGGCCGTTTTGGGATTACAGCATGGGCGTTATAGAGCGGACACTCCGCCGTGTTGACGGAGGAGTTCGGCGAGTTCGGTGAAACCCCGTTCGGTGGCCGCATCCAGAGGTGTCTTGTCGAAAAAGTTGGGCGTATTGATATCGGTCGCGCCGTTCTCGATCAGCCAGCCAACGAGCTCTACGTGATTTGAAAGCGTCGCGGTGTGGATGGCTCGGTTGCACTGCGGACCGCGGTCTTCGACGTGTTGCAAGATCGCATCGGCCATTGCGGGTTTTCCGCCATAGCCCACGTAAAACATGAGATTGATTCCATGGGGGCCGCGTGAATCGACGGTGGCGGTTTCCAGATCGATCATCGCCTTCACCGTTTCGGTGTGACCCAACATCGCGGCGGAAAATACATCGTTTCGCGCCCCTTGCGTGAGCAAGTAACGCACGATCTCGCGTTGGCCCATATGAGCCGCACCTTCTAAGCCACTTTCCCAATCACCGTCGCCCCAATCCCAGCGGGCGTGAATTAGCGCCGAGTCCGCCGCGAGCATCGATTTCACTTTCGGAAGATCGCGATGCGCGGCTTGCACGAATTCGTAGACTTTGCGTAGATCTGTGCGCGGTCCTCGGCCGGGACCGCGACCTTCCTCGTCGGCCACCGGTTGCGCGCGAATAAAAGAAGCGGACACAGCCGCTCCTGATGCGAGCAGAGAGCTCTTTAGGAAAGTCTGTCGATTCATGGGGAGACAGGTAGGAGTCGTGAGTTGAATTGTAGAGTTGAGGGAGTGTTACCGTTGAGCGAGTTCACGGAAGGCATCGCGGCCGATCCAGCGGGCGGATTTTGATTCTCGGGTCGTCAATTCCTCGGCGAGATCGAGGGCGGCGGCGAGGCAGGTTTCGCTTTGGCGT
The DNA here is from genome assembly GCA_018667915.1 of Opitutaceae bacterium. GTDB lineage: Bacteria > Verrucomicrobiota > Verrucomicrobiia > Opitutales > Opitutaceae > Actomonas. The sequence continues at coordinate 36,524 of JABIRI010000141.1, forward strand.
TTGCCGATTTGGCGCAGGGCCCAGTTGACGGCTTTCTTCACAAAATTGCGTTCGTCGTCGGCGGTTTGGGCGATGAGGGGCAGGAAATCGAGGAAGGTTTGGTGGGGTTCCTTTTTGCGTTTTAAGGCGAGGGTGGCCATGAGGGCGAAGGCGGTGCGCCGCTCAAATTCGGGTTCACGTGGCGCCCATTCGCGCACTTTGGCGAGGGCGAAGTCGGTTTCGCGAAATACGTTGATGCACGTTTGGTCACAAACATCCCAGGAGTCGAATTTGGTGATCCAAGCGTCGGCCAATTCGGGAGTGAATTGTTTGGGGTCGGCCGTGAGCGCGGCGAGGATTTGCGCTTCGTGGATGGGGTGCTCCCACAGTGCGAGGGCGAGCTCTTGGTTGCGCCGATGGAGCTTTGCCATGCCGCGCAGGCGCACCATCGAGGCGCCGAGCATTTCGGTTTTTGGGCGGATGCCGAAGCGCAATTGGCCGGCGACGTTTACCGGATCAGACTCGGCCCGCAGCTCGGCGAGGAGTTGGTTGGCGAGCGCAGTGGCGGTCATGGGACGAGGGAGGGTCGGGCGAGAGCGGGGAGACGTTCTTTCTCTTTATTCCTTATCTTTATCTTTACTCTCCGAATTGGGAGGCAGGGTGGGCGGCGCGTGGCGCCGTCAGATAAGGAATAAAGAGAAAGATTAGCCGGAATTCCGACGGGAGCGAACGGCTTGGGCGAGGTGATCGAGGACGGGTAGGGTTTTTTCCCAGGCGAGGCAGGCGTCGGTGATGCTGCGGCCGTAGACGAGAGGTTTGGTGTCGAGGGATTGGTTTCCGCCAACGAGATGACTCTCGAGCATGAGTGCGGCGATGGCGGGTTCGCCTTGGGCAATTTGATTAGCGAGATCGCCGGCCACTTCGGGTTGTTTCTCGGCGTCTTTGCCGCTGTTGGCGTGGCTGCAATCGACCATCACGTAGGCCGGAAGTTTTTGGGCTTCGAGCTGGGTTTTGGCTTCCGCGATATGAGTGGCCGAGTAGTTGGGCCCGGCCGAACCGCCGCGTAGCACCATGTGGGTGTCGGGATTGCCGGAGGTGCCCATGATGGCGGGCGCACCTTCGCGGGTCAGGGTGGGAAACCAGTGGGGGTTGTTGGCCGAGCGAATCGCGTCGACCGCGACCTTCAGGTTGCCATCGGTGCGGTTTTTGAAGCCGACCGGCATGGAGAGCCCGGAGGCGAGTTCGCGGTGCACCTGGCTTTCGACGGTGCGGGCGCCGATCGCTCCCCAGCTGATGACGTCGGCGTAGAACTGGCCGAGAGTGGTGTCCAGAAACTCCGTGGCGATGGGCAGCCCTTTGGCGGTGACGTCGATCAACAGTTGTCGTCCGAGTCGCAGCCCTTGGTTGATTTGGTAAGAGCCGTCGCGGGTGGGATCGTTGATGAGTCCCTTCCAGCCGACCACAGTGCGTGGTTTCTCAAAATACACCCGCATGACGATCAGCAGATCTTGCCGGTATTTTTCGGCCGCGGGAGCCAACAGGTCGGCGTAGTCTAGGGCGGCGGCGGGATCGTGGATCGAGCATGGGCCGGCGACCACGAGTAACCGGTCGTCTTCTCCGCGCATGATGGCGGCGATTTCGTGTCGCGCTTCGGCGATTTGGTCGCGGGAAGCGTCCGGCAACGGAATCTCTTCGGCGAGCAGGCCGGGAGCGATGAGTGGTTTGGTGGCGCGGATGCGCAGGTCAGCGGTTTCAGGCATCGGAAGCGCGAACGTGGCTTTTCGGCCGGGCGTTGGCAAGGAGCAGGGACTCCGCTCTCAAGATTTGTCCGGCTTATCCTTTTCTTTGTCCGACCTGCGACGAGACTGTCGTTTCTCTTTTTCCGTCGGCCACCGTAAATGAGGCGGGTATTGCAGCCGTTTGATCCTCCACGACATGAACGCCATGGCGCCGGCGATGGCTCCCACAATACAGACCACGAGAATGACGGTTTCGTTCAGATGGGTAGGGGGTAGAGGTTCCCGACGTCGAGTTGGAAGAGACTCACGTAACCTATTTGTGTGCTGATATTTGCATTAATGAAAGCCTATAAATAGGTAAACTAACCCGTGGTTGCTTACTCTGACAGGGCGGTTCGAGCGGCCTCGACCCAAGCGGAGTCGGGAAACTCCGCCGCCGGAATTTCCAAGCCGGCCCGCTTCGCGCGGTCGGCGAGGGTGAGTCGGGCGAGCGCGGCGGAATCGCCGGAACTCGGATCGGCCAACGGGGAGGGGAGATCGACTAGCTGTTCTGCCGGTAATACATTTTTGTCGTGCAGGAAGGTCGTGAGTGATGCGGCGAGGGTATTGATCCATGCCATCGCTGAACTGGGCGCTTGGTAGGGAAGACCGGGGCCTTCGCGACATTCGAAAAAGAGTCGGAGATGCTCATGCAATTCACCTAAAACTTTGTCGGCTGTGGCCGGGGTCCACTGGACTTGGAAGCTCTTGCGTTCACGGAACCCTTTGATCTCCCAAAGATGCAGGCCGAGTTGGTAGTCACCGTCTTGTTCGCGCAGGTCGCCCGTTACGACATAGTCAATTTGAAAGCCTGAGGTTTCGATAAGCTGGCGGATGTTGTCGGAAGTCCAAACCACGGGAAACATCATGTAGCTCTTTTGTTCCAAAATCCCGACTACCCCGAGGGAGTTATACTGGGGCGAAAAATACATGGACTCGGCCAGCCATAGGGGCAGTCCGCGACAAAAGCGGCCGAGCGCTTCCTCTGGGGCTTTGGAAAGCTCGTCGGTATTGTCGTGGTCGGGTAAGGCGATCTGCGCAAACGCGACCGTTTTGGCTCCGGGATCCTTCTCCGGCAAAAGATCGGGCAGGGATTCCAGGCCGTAGGACCAGATGGGTTTACTGATGCTTACGAGCTCGACTTTGGTTTCACCGTGCTCGCCGCCGCCACTGTGCCGTCCGGATTCCATGGCCTCGGCAATGGCGTTGGAAAATCCCCAGAGCCGTTCCTCGATTTCCGGATTTTTGAGGGCAAACAAGAGATCGAGCACGTGTTGCGCCGATTCCGGTCGACGCAAGGCGAGGTAGGCTTGGAGCAGGTTGATGCCGGTGGCCGGACCGTGACGTTCGGCGTCGTAGCGCGGAGCAATCAACTCGGGGATCGCAGCGATGTGTCCAGTCGAACCCAGATCACCCGAGATGCGCACCAACACGTCGGGCCGGTTGCCTGCGGGCGAATTCAGCACCTCCTCATAAATGACTCGGGCGTCATCGAGATTACGGATTTCCAACAGTTCGAGCGCGGCTTGCAGGCGAGGGCCCACCGGACCTGGGTCGATGGCGGGTTTCGATGCGGTATCTGGGGAAGGCTCCGGCACCGTCGCCTCCGGCTCCGCGGGCTTGGGCGCGGAGTTATTCTGGTTAGCGGCGGAGGTCGGCTTCGATTTGCCGATCAATCGATCAAAGAATCCCATGCCGAGTTTCAAAGCGTGGTCCCCCGGGGAAGGCGAGTGGTTTTCTCGGTCCCCCTACCGGATGCCAAGACTCGCGCGGGCTACCGGGATCTTCGCGCGGCGAGGTTCGTGGTCGTCGTGAAAGAGCACTTTAGCCGCTGCGTCGTGGGAGCATACGCAGCATACCGTCATCCAAAAGGTCTGAAATAATCGCGTCATAGTTACCCTATAACGCGGCATAAAGCCTGCCAATTGCAGAAAAATGACATAATTTTTCTTTAAATCTGATCAGGGGACGACGCGATTGAGGGTATTCATCGTTTGCTTTACCCGTTGACCCCGCACGCTCTCCCTCTAGGCAAACGCTTCCCAGATGAACCGCGTCTACATTAAGACTTATGGCTGCCAGATGAACGAGCGCGACAGCGAGGCTGTTGCGGCGATGTTGCGTGACCGCGGATATCGCATCGTCGATGCCGAGAGCGATTGCGACATTATGTTGCTCAATACCTGCAGCGTTCGTGATGCCGCCGAGCAAAAGGCCTTGGGCAAGGCGGGTTACGTGACGCACCGCAAGAGGAAGAATCCGGACTTCGTGTTAGGGATCCTCGGCTGTATGGCCCAGAACCGCGGCGAATCGATTCTAGAAAAATTGCCCGATGTCGATCTGATCGTCGGCACGCAGAAATTTCACCAAGTCCCGGACTATTTGGATAATATTCGCGCGGCCAAAGATGCCGGCGTCCCGATTGGCAGCTCCATCGTCGATATTGGCGAAGAGGTGGATTCGCAGAATACGATTCGCGACCACCTCGAAACCGAAGAGCGCCAAGTCAGTGCGTTCGTTTCGATCCAGCAGGGCTGCAATATGTCGTGCAATTTCTGTATCGTGCCCAAAACCCGCGGCGACGAACGTTCGCGGCCGATGGAAGATATCGTTGCGGAATGCCGCAACCTCGCTCAGCGGGGCGTGAAAGAGATCACGCTACTCGGGCAAATCGTAACCAGCTACGGCCGTCGTGACTATCAGGGTATCAATGGCGTCTCCCCCTTCGTGCAACTCATCGAAAAAGTGCACGAGATCGAAGGCATCGAGCGCATCCGATTCACCTCTCCGCATCCGCGAGGTTTTAAGCAGGACCTGGTCGAAGCTTACGGTCGTTTACCCAAACTCTGCGAATACGTGCACCTGCCGATGCAGAGTGGCAGCAATACCATGTTGCGCGCGATGAACCGGCCTTACTCGCGGGAGCGCTACAAGGAGATCGTCGATTCACTCCGTGCCGTGCGCCCGGACATGTATTTCTCGACCGATGTGATCGTGGGTTACCCCGGCGAAACTGAGGATGACTTTCAGCAGACTAAGGAGCTCTTCGAGGCCTGCAATTTTGATATGGCCTACATCTTCAAGTATTCGATCCGCAGCGGCACGGTTGCGGCCGAGCTCGAAGATCAAATCACGGACGAGGTGAAAGAAGCGCGTAACCAAGCTTTGCTCGATGTGCTGCGGGTGAATTCCAAACGCCGCAACGAATCGCTGGTCGGGACGGTGCAAAAAGTGCTCCTCGAAGGTCCGGACAAAACCGGCAAACACTTCACCGGTCGCACCCGCGGAAATCGCGTCGCGATCGTCGATGCCGATCCCCGCTTGGTCGGCGAAATCGTCGATATGAACGTGACGCGATCTACCATCAGCACCCTCTATGGCGATCTCGTGCTGGAAGGAGTGGGGGTGGAGTAGGGGGGGGGATTATTGCCGAATGTTCTCCGAGACTCGCTCCATCATCTTTCTCATTACTCTTTATCCTTATCTTTATCTCACCCCGGCGGAGTCTTCACTATGCGTAAAAAATTCGATCACGAAAAACTTCACGCTTACCAGAAGGCCGTTGAGTTTTGCGCTTGGGCAACCCCCCTCCTCGAATCACTGCCAACCCGACTAGCCGCCCGTGATCAATTGGACCGCGCATCAACGAGCGTCGTTCTGAACATAGCGGAAGGAAACGGGAAGCGATCCTTTCCTGATCGTTCGCGTTTTTTCGATATCGCGAGGGGTTCGGCTTTGGAGTGTGCCGCTTGTTTGGATGTTTTGATTTGTCGCGGTCAGGTGGACCTGGCCCGAGCGGATGAAGGGAAATCGCTCTTGCTCGAAGCAGTTTCCATGGTGGGTGGGCTGATTGCCCGTTTCGCTGGAGACGGTCGATTAGAAGAGGAACAAGCTGGATACGGAGAAGATAAAGATAAGGATAACGAATAAAGATAAAGATCTTTGCCCGAAGAACCCACGCGGTCTTTTGCCGAATTTCCCACACCATGACCCTTTCCCTCGCCACGCTCATCACCGGTTTATTGCTCCTCATTCTTGGGGTTCTTTTTATCCTGCCGTTTCCGGCGATTGTGACCTCGATCAAGCGGTTTCCGCGTTCACGCACCTTTGCTTACGTGCTGTTTGGCGCGGGGGCGGCGTGGTTTCTCTACCGAATTACGAATCTTTCGGCGGCGGACTTTGGGCAGTATCGTAAACCACTCTTCATCTTCTTCGCGATTGTAGCCGTCAGCGCATTCAAGTTTGTGCCGGACTTTCTGGCCGTGCGCGGGGCCTGCGTGCTCGTGCTGCTTGCCGCCTCTCCGTTACTCGATGCGGGTTATATGGTTTGGGACTACGGAGAAATTACGGACGGGGGGCGAATCTACCTCTACAAAGTCGCCCTCTATATTGCGGCGGCGCTCGCCATTTATCTGGGAGCCTCTCCGTTCCGGATGCGCGATTTCTTGGAATGGCTGTATCGTAAACCGGGTCGGGCTCGTTCGGTGGGCTTGGTAATCGCATCCTACGGTGCCGTCGTATCGGCCGTAGCCTTCACCTACTGATTGAGCGATGTCGGACGACTCTGCCAGTGCCGCTCCCGTTTTACTCGTGCTTGCCGGACCGGCGGGTTCCGGCAAAACCACGCTTTGCGAACGCATGGTGGCGGAAGTGCCCGGATTCTCCCGGGTGGTGACCAGCACGACGCGCGAGCCGCGCCCGGGCGAGGTGAACGGACGCGACTACCACTTTTTTACGGCTAAAGAATTTGACCACCGTCTCGCAGCGGATGCGTTTCTCGAATGGGCGCTCGTCCACCGCAAGCACCGCTATGGCACGTTGGCGGCATCCGTGTTCGATCCGCTCGCCGCCGGCCAGAGCCTTATCATCAACGTCGATGTTCAGGGCGTGGAGAATTTCCGGGGTGCGGCGAAAAAAAGCCCACTACTTGCGCGTCATATGGCGACGGTTTATGTCGATGTGCCCATCGATGAACTGCGGGTGCGTTTGACGGGGAGAGGCGACTCCGAGGCTGAAATCGAGCGGCGGATGGTCACGGCGGTAAAGGAACAGCAGGAGCGGGATAACTTTGATCATGTGATCACCAGTTCTTCCAAAGAGGCTGACTTTCAGGCCCTGGTGGAAATTTGGCGGGTGGCAACGGCTCGAGTGGCCCAAGCAGATTGATTACGTAGGCGTGCTGAGCTGTAACATTTACTGAATCGCACTCTTGCCGCCGGTCGCTGGCCCCCGTTGCCTCATGGGTGCTACCCCGCATGGAACTTTATACCCCCCGATTTCCTTCAACTAGATTCGTTCGTGTCCTAATTGGGAGCGCTGCAGGTGTCGTATCGACGCTCTCGTGTGCGTGGGCGGCAGGGGTCCCTGCGGAGATTGAGTTTAACCGCGATGTGCGGCCGATTCTCTCCAACACGTGTTTCAAGTGCCACGGTCCCGATGAGGAGAACAACCAATCCAAGCTGCGGTTAGATCTGCGGGATTTCGCGATCGCTCCTCACGTCAACAAAGCGGGGCGCACCATCACGGGAATTGTGCCAGGCAAACCGGATGAGTCCGAGGTATGGTTACGCCTGACGAGCACGGATCCGGTAAAGATGATGCCGCCGCCCGATGCCTTGCACCAAGCGACCGATCTCGACCGAGCCATCATTCGCCGCTGGATCGAACAGGGTGCGGAGTATGCGCCCCACTGGTCCTATATCATGCCGGAGAAGGTTGCGCCTCCCGCGGTGGCCTCGACCGGTCTCGTTCGCAACGCGATCGACCACTTCGTTCTCCGTAAGCTCGAAGCTGCGGATATCACGCCGCATCCCGAAGCCGATCGCGCCACACTGCTGCGTCGTCTCTCGCTCGACCTCGTGGGGCTTCCACCCACGCCCGCGGAGCTCGACACGTTTTTGAATGACGTAAGCCCGGGGGCTTACGAGCGCGCGGTCGATCGACTCCTCGAATCGCCCCACTATGGTGAGCGTATGGCGGTGCCGTGGTTGGATCTCGTGCGCTTCTCCGACACGGTCGGATTTCACGGGGATCAGCGCCAAAATATTTTCCCATATCGCGATTATATCATCGACGCGTTTAACCAAAACAAACCCTACGATGACTTCGTGCGCGAGCAGTTGGCTGGTGATCTCCTGCCCGACGCGACTCCCGAGCAGATTGTAGCCACCGGCTTTAATCGTCTGAACCTCATGACCCGTGAGGGTGGAGCGCAGCCGCTCGAATATCTCGCCAAGTCTGCTGCCGATCGCGTGCGGGCCGTGTCCACGACCTTCATGGGTTCAACCGTGGGATGTGCGGAATGCCACGATCACAAATACGATCCCTTCACCACCCGCGACTTCTATAGCCTCGCCGCCTACTTCGCCGATGTGAAACAATGGGGAGTGTATTCGGACTACAAATACACACCCAATCCCGACCTGAAGGGCTTCAATAACGACTTTCCGTTCCCGCCGGAAATGGATGTTGAGAATGACTACCTGAAGCGCCGCGCAGCCCGACTTCAAGCGGCTCAAGCGGCGCGTATTTCTGAGGTGGTTGATTCCATCTTGGCCCGTCCGGAAGGACGCTCTCGGGTGATCGACTGGGCGCGCGCTAATGCTGATCCCTTGCTGGCATCAAACGGCGGATGGTCAGCGATTCCGATCGTCCAAGTTACCGGTGATGCCGCGACCAAAATCACGCAGATGGACGACGGTTCCGTCCGGATGGAGAATATCCCCAAGAGTAAACAGGAGGGTGACGAAAAATATGGCACGAGGCTGATTCTTTCCCCGGCGTCGGGCATGATCGCAGCGATGCAGCTCGAAGCCTTACCCGATCTGCAGGGAAGCGGCACCGTGGCGCGAAGTTCCTTTGGTTCGTTCACCGTCAGCCCGACGATTGAACTTCGCCGGCAAGGCTCAGCCAAGGCCGAGAAGCTAGAACTCGCGGGAGGGTTTCCGGATCGCGACTCATGGACGTTTTCCAATGCCTACATGGTCACTTCCGTCGAAGATCGCTGGCGAACGGATCCACAGTTTGCCGACGAAACCCAGCGGGTAATTTATCAACTGGAATCGCCGATTGATATCGAGGAGGGGGATGAACTCGTCGTGACGCTCAAGACAACGGATTTGGCCCGAGCTCGGCTGTATGTGTCGCCGTTGGGGTTGCGTCGAAATGGGGAAACGGTGGCGAGTGATTTATCTTCCACGATCGCGACGGCGGTCACGAGCGGAGGCGCAATTTTGTCCGAGGGGCAATGGCGACTCTTGGGGACGGAATATTTCAAGGGCACCGGGACGACCGATGCGGTGTCCTATGCAACGGCACTGGAAACATTGCGCGAGATTGCGGCCTGTCGGGACGGCATGGCTTTTACGATGGTTACAGAGCCCATGGAACCTTTGATCACGCGGGTATTGCCGCGTGGAAATTGGCAGGATGAATCGGGCGAAGTGGTGGCACCGGCACCGCCGGCATTTCTTGCGAAAAACGTGTCCACCTCAGGTGAGCGCGCGACGCGACTAGATTTGGCGGAGTGGATTGTATCATCGGAAAACCCACTTACGGCCCGCACGCAAGTGAACCGCTTGTGGAACCAGTTTTTCGGCACCGGGCTTTCCGCCGTGGTGGATGATTTGGGTTTACAGGGCGAGTATCCCAGCCATCCGGAGTTGCTCGATTGGCTGGCGGTGGAGTTCGTCGATTCGGGTTGGGACGTGAAGCACATGGTGCGGTTGATGGTCAACTCGGCGACGTATCGCCAACAGTCGGTCTTCCGCCCGGAACTGCAGGATATGGATCCCGACAATCGTCTATTGGCCGCCCATCCGTCTCGCCGATTGGAGGCGGAGTTTGTGCGCGACAATGCACTCTTTATTGCCGGTTTACTCGATCCGGAGATTGGCGGGCCGAGTGCGACTCCCTATCAGCCGGACGGTTACTACGTGTCGCTGAATTTCCCCAAACGCCGTTACCAAGCGGAGCGTGACGAACGCCAATATCGGCGGGGTGTTTACAACCATTGGCAGCGGACCTTTGTGCATCCGATGATGGCCAACTTCGATGCACCTTCCCGCGAAGAGTGCACGGCGGATCGCACCGTTTCGAATACCCCGCAGCAGGCACTCACGCTGCTCAACGATCCGTCGTTTGTGGAAGCGGCCCGAGCGTTGGCGGAACGGGCCATGACGGAACCGGCACGAACGGATTTCGAAACCCGAATCGAACATGCGTTCCGATTGGTGTTGGCGCGGTCGCCGTCGGCTGAAGAAGCGACCGGACTCAAGAAGTTTTATTTCACCCAGCATGCGAATTATAGCGATGAACCAGATGACGCCTCCGCGTTGGATTCAGTCGGTTTGCATATGACCGATGCGATGTTGGATCGCGTTGAACTTGCCGCTTGGACGCAGGTCGCGCGTGTGCTGCTCAACCTCAACGAAACCCTCATGCGTTACTAGCGCGCGCGTTGATCATGTTTACTCCCTCCGATCTGAAAAATTTCGAAAACCGCCAACGCGCCTGGTCGCGCCGGACGTTCTTGGGCAAGTCGGCACAAGCAGTCGGCTCGCTCGCGCTCGGTTCGCTGTTGAACCCCAGCTTGCTCGGGCAACAAGGTCCGTGGCGCGGGGTATTGGATGCGCCGCATTTTTATCCAAAGGCGAAACGCATCGTGCATCTTTGTATGGCGGGCGGGCCGTCCCACGTGGATCTATTTGATCCCAAACCGGTGTTGAATCGCCTACACGGGCAGCCCTTCCCGGAGTCGTTCACCAAGGGCGAACAGCTGGCCCAATTGCAGGGCACCGAGTTGCTCGCGCGAGGCACGCAAGTCGGCTTCCGGCGCTGTGGTATTTCCGGACAAATGATCAGCGACCTGCTGCCGCACACGCAGACGATTGCCGATGACATCTGCATCGTGCGCTCGTTGCACACCGAGCAGATCAATCACGATCCGGCGCACGCGTTTATGAATGCGGGCTCGATCAACAAAGGTCGGCCGAGCATGGGTTCGTGGTTGCTCTATGGATTGGGTTCGGAGGCAGAGAACCTGCCCGGATATGTGGTGCTCGTTTCGGAAGGCGGCGGCGGCGCGCAGCCCATCTCCGCGCGCCAATGGTCGGCCGGATTTTTGCCCAGCAAATTTCAAGGCGTTCAGTTCCAAAGCCGCGGTGCGCCGGTGCACTACGTCGGCAATCCGGACGGAGTATGCCAGAGCACGCAGCGCCAAGTCATCGACGAAGTGGCGCGGCTCAACGGCCTGCAGCAGCAGCAGTCGCTCGACCCGGAAATTGAGACGCGCGTGTCCCAATACGAGTTGGCGTTCAAGATGCAGACGAGTGTGCCGGAACTCGCGGACATCAGCGAAGAGCCCCAGTCGATGCTCGATCTGTATGGGATCAAGGAAGTGGGCGACGGTTCCTTTGCGGCGAACTGTTTGCTGGCGCGGCGCCTGCTCGAACGTGGCTCGCGTTTCGTCCAGCTCTATCATCGCGGTTGGGATCACCACCGGCAATTGGATGAGAATATTCAGGTCGCGAGTAAACTGTGCGATCAAGCGTCAGCGGCACTGGTCAAGGACCTCAAACAACGCGGTATGCTGGAAGACACGCTCGTGATTTGGGGCGGCGAATTTGGCCGCACACCGATGGGGCAGGGCACGGGTCGCGATCATCACATCAATGCGTTTTCCGTATGGATGGCGGGCGGCGGTATTCGCCCGGGAACCACGTGGGGTTCGACCGACGACCTCGGTTACCGCTACCTCAACGATGGACAAGAGGTGCATGTCCATGATCTGCATGCGACGATGTTGGCTTGTTTCGGCATCGATCACAAAAAGCTCACCTACCGCTACCAAGGTCGCGATTTCCGACTCACCGATGTGCACGGCCATGTGGTCAAAGGCATCATGAGCTGACGCGCCCGGATCCTGAATTTGCATGTCTGATCTCACGATATTTGTTGGCCGGTTTCACCCACTGGTGGTGCATGTCCCCATCGGAGTGCTGCTGCTGTTGGCGGTTTCGGAAGCGATGGGTTGGCGTTGGTCCAAGCTGCGTCTCACGGCCGGCGCGCGCATGGTGGTGTTGGGTTTCGTGGTGTTGGGCGCGGCGCTAGCGGCTGGCTGCGGTTGGTTACTCGCGCAGCAAGGCAGCTACGACGAAGCGTTGGTCGGCCGGCACCAGAATCTCGGTTTCATTACTCTCGGGCTCACGGTCGCGTTGTTTGCGGTTCAGAAATGGCTCAAGCTTTACGGGTCACTCTTGGCGGCTGCGGTTGCGATCATGGCGTGGACGGGCCACAACGGCGGCTCTTTGACCCACGGTCCCGGTTATTTGGCCGAGCATGCGCCGGCGATGCTCCGACCCTTGCTCGGTGGAGGTGCACCCGGTCGTCCGGCTCCCGCAACGCTCGCCGAAGCCGATGTCTTTTACGATGTGGTGCAGCCCGTGCTCAACGCGCGCTGCGTCGCCTGTCACGGTGAGTCGCGCGCCGATGGCGATTTGCGGTTGGACTCATTCGAGGCGATCCTTGCCGGAGGCGAACACGGCGAAGCGATCGTGGCGGGCAGCCCCGCCGAAAGCCTACTATTGCAGCGGCTTTATTTGCCGCTCGACCACAAGGAACACATGCCGCCGGCGGGCCGGCCTCAACCTACGGATTTTGATCTGGCGGTGTTGGACTGGTGGATCGCGGATGGCTCCCCCGCTCAAGGCGGTTTCATGGCGCGCGCTCCTGATCCGGTGGTGGTCGAGATCGTTGCAGCGCAACTGGGATTGCCCCCACCGCCTATTCCGGATCGTGCCGAAATGTTGGCCATTGCGCGCGAATTGGAGGTTGAGCTTGGCATCACCATCCGCCCACTCACGACCGAAGAACCTTGGTTAGGCGTGAACGCTCGCTTGGCTCGAGAGGATTTTGATGACGATACGCTGACCCGCTTACTCGTGCTGGCACCTGCCTTGCACCGCTTGGATTTGGGCGGCACGGGTGTGACCGATGCAGGAATGGTCCATGTTGCGCAGATGACGGAGCTGCGCCGCTTGCGCTTGGACGGCACCGCAATCACGGACACTGGGCTCGTCGCGTTGGCTCCGCTCAAACGCCTCGCGTCACTCAACCTGCATTCGACCGGCGTCACCGATGCCGCGACGGATGCGCTCACCGAACTGCCGCGGTTGCGCCAGCTCTATGTATGGCAAACGGGAATGACTCCCATGGCGGCGCTGTCTTTGGCGGAGGCCTTGGAAAACCGCCGCAAACTCGATCGTTATCGCGCACAGATTGCCGCCAACCAACGCCGTATCGCCGACGAAACCTTCCGGGTGGATTTCGGCGCAGAGCCGTTGGTTCTACTGGAAGAGGCTGAAGCGTCTCCGGCCGAAGACGAGTAAGCGGCAAATTTCACACGGGTGAACGCGCTGCATTGATTTGGCGCGGAAAACGCTCAAGGTGATCGCGTATCAGCTTCGCAACGTCCTTCTTCCTCAACCCGCGGGGGGATCCGCTTCCCGCGCACGGTGGGGGGATGGGTCGCGCTGATCGCGATCGTGTGGGGTGGGGTGGTGACGGCGGTGGGTGTGGCTCACCTGATGCAGGACGACTCCGTCGGTCCCGATAATCGTCCGGTCGCGGTATTGGATCGGGATTACGTTTCATCGGAGACCTGCCGCTCCTGCCATCCGAGCAACTACGACAGTTGGCACGCCTCCTATCACCGGACGATGACCTAGGTCGCATCACCCGAAACGGCGGCGACTGACCTCGAAGGATTTACCCAAGAGCTCTCGGGGAAAGTCTATCGCATCTTCCGCGATGGCGACCGCTTCAAAGCGCAGGATCGCGAAACCAACGCGCCGAAGGACCAATGGAATCCGTCCCGCGAAATCGTGTTGATGACCGGATCGCATAACCTGCAGATGTATTGGCTCGAGTCCGGCGAAGGACGTTCGATGGAACCGTTCCCGTTTGCCTACAACATCAAGGAAGACCGGTGGGCGCCGGCGCATGACACGTTTTTGTTGCCACCGGAATTCGGCGCCCAAGTCGGCCACCACAATACGATCGGTGAATGGAATCAGGCCTGCATGGACTGCCATACGACGTTTGCCCGCCCCCGATTTGTGGATGGGTTGGAGTTCGATTCCCACGTGGTGGAATTCGGTATTTCCTGTGAGGCCTGTCACAGCGGGGGCGAAGAACATATCGCCGCGAACCGCAATCCCTTGCGCCGCTACGCCAAGCATCTCGGAGAGGAAGGTGACGATACGATGGTCGATCCGATGAAGCTCGACGGACCGCGAGCGACGCTGGCCTGCGGGCAGTGCCACAGCATTTGGGGGTTTCGTAGTGTGGAGGACAAGCTTGCCTGGAATCGCGAAGGCACCCAGTTCCAACCGGGCGACGATAAGCTTGTTTTGCGCTGGATGATGGAGCCGACCATGGCCGACGCCAGCGAGGAGCTGCGCAAAGAATTGCAGAACTACAACGCGGGTTATTTCGACAACCGCTTTTGGTCCGATGGCATGGTGCGCGTGACCGGCCGCGAGATGAACGGCGTGGTCGAGTCGCCCTGTTTCGAAGGCGGCGAGTATTCCTGCATGTCGTGTCACGAAATGCATCCGGATGACCCGAAGCCCGAAGTATTGGATGCGTGGCGTGCCGGTCAGATGCGCACCGATCACGGCAATACGAATCAAGACTGTTTGCAGTGCCATGAAACCATCGCGCAGGACATCTCCGCGCATACCTTCCACGCGCCGGAGTCGGTCGGCAGCAGTTGTTACGATTGCCACATGCCGCACACCAGCTACGGCCTGCTGCGCGGCGTGCGCAGTCACCAGGTGTCTTCGCCGACCTCACGCGAGAGTATCGACACCGGACGGCCCAACGCCTGCAACCTATGTCATCTCGACGAGACGCTCGAGTGGACTGCGGACTACTTGCACAATTGGTATGGTCAGGAGAAACCGGATTTCGAGGCCGACGATCGTAACATTGCGGCCGCCATTAACTGGTTGCTCAAAGGTGACGCCGGTCAACGCGCCGTGGTGACGTGGAACATGAGTCGACCGGAAGCCCAAGCGGCATCCGGCACGGACTGGATGTATCCCGTGCTCAGCCTGAACCTCAACGACCCCTACGCGGCGGTGCGCTTCATCACCTATTCAACGCTCCGCGATCTCCCCGGCATGAGTGACTTCGAATACGAATATGTCGGCGACGAAGCGGTGACCCGACCCCGAGTCAAAGTGGCCTACGAAAAGTGGTTCAACGAAATCAAACCCAAGGACCACGTCTTCGACTCCAGCACCCTGCTCCAACCCAACGGCCTCTTCCAACCCGGTGAAGTCGCCCGCATGCTAGAACTCCGCGATGATCGCCCGATCTTCCTAGCCGAGTAAGAGTCGAGGAAGGGATAACGCGCCCGAGTCGGGCAAGCATCCGTGTTGTCCGTTGCCAATGGAAAGCTCACTAAGATGGAGCTGTCGGGCGTAAAGCCCGACCCACGTTGCCTCTCAGGTGGGTCGGGCTTTACGACCGACAGCTTCGGTGCACCGCGGACCGGACGGAGCCGGTCCCTCCCTTTTATCAACTCAAATCTTTGACCATACTGATGTCGGTGACTTCGTAGCCGCAGGATTGGTAGAGGTGGTGGGCGACTTTGTTGGTCGCGAAGACGTGGAGGCCGAGCCGGGTGCAGCCGAGGCGTTTGGCTTCGATTTCGGCGAGTCTCATGAACTCGCGACCGTGGCCTTGACCGCGGTGCTCGGGGACGATTTCGATGTCGTAGAGCCACGCCAGTCCGGGCGGGCCGTCGGTGGCAAGACTGACCCAGATCCAGCCGATCAATTCCTGAGTATCTTTATTCTCGATACGGCGAATGTGGTGGCCGGTGGTTGTAAATCCGTTGGGCAGCAGGGTGGTGTTTTCGGCTTCGGCGCGGGCGAGGGCGGACGCTTCGCTCCAGGCGCCACTGGCTACTTTCTCACGGGAATACTCGCGGGCTTGATAGGTTTGCCAGGCGGAGAATTCGTCGGGGGATGGCTCGATGGCGATTAGGCGCATGGGTGGCGGGCTGGTGCTGCTGTGAGGCAGGATGGTTTACTCGCGCAATGACGCTAAGCTGGGTGGCAGGAGTTCTGAGAGGCAGGGATTTCGAGAAAGAGAACGAATAAAGAGAAAGATTCTCCTTCGTCCTCGGTTTTGCCGAGGCGAGGGAGGACTATGGCGCGAGGGGGCCGAATTGGCGTTCGAATTCTACGGGGAAGACGCCTTGGCCGGCGGGGGTGTATTCGCCTTCGAGTTTGCCGGATTCGGCGTTGTATTGGAGCAGGTAGTAGGAGCCTTCGTAGCCGGTGTCGTTGAGGTCGATGCGGATTTGTAGGCGGCTGCCTCCGACGCGCCAGCGGGCACTCGCCACGCGGATGGGTCGGGGGTTGAGGTAGGCGGCTTGGAGGATGCCGTTTGCTTCAACTTTGTTGATTTTCAAAACGTAACCTCCGTCGGGCCGAACCCAGGAGCCGTTTAGCACTTGGCCGGAAACGATATTGGCGGGGAGTTCCTCGCCGGGTTTGGCGGAGTCCTCGGCGAGGAGCAGAGTGCCGCTCATTCCGAAGAGCAGGGCGGCAAGAGTGAGCAGGCGCATGAGTGCAAGGTGGGGTTGAGGGAAATTTGAACGTGCGATGAGTCACCTTGATTGAACAGGCTCCGGTTATGCGATTATCTTTATGCCGGATGTGGGTGCTGTTGCTGGTGGCGGGTTTCGTCGGTTCCGCGAGTCTTTCTACGGCGGAGACTTCGACGGATGACGCAGCGTTTAAGCTCCCGCCAAAAGGTGGGCAGGTCTCTTTGGCGGAGATCAAAACGATCTGTGAGCATTATGGATTGATGTCACTCTGGGCCAAAATTGAAGCGGATCTACCGACTAAGCCTTTTAAGAGCGATGGGTGCACCAGTTGGGTGGATAAGGTCAAAGGGCGGAGCATTTACTCGGCGTGCTTTTTGCACGACTTGAAGTATTGGGCGGGCTATCCGGGGGAGAAGGTCGAGCGGCTGGTGGCGGACGCGGAACTGATGATTGATGTCGCGCGAATTTTGGAGAGCACTCCGATGGCGGAGACGATGTATGCGGGAGTGCGGGTCGGGGGCACCGAGCACTTGGGGGCTAAATTCTCGTGGGGTTTTGGTCGCCAGGACGATTGATCAACGCTTCGCTGATGCTCATGAAAATCTGTCGCGCGATCGTTTTTGGGTTTAGTTGTTGTTGGGCGATGATGGCCGCTGCGGCGCCACTTGAGGTGGTCGAAGACGTGAATCAGATTGTGATCTCTCGCGGTCAGACTCCGGTTCTGACGTATCATAAGGCGGAGATGCCGCCGCCTCCGGGTGAAACGGAGTTGTTTCGGCGGAGTGGATTCATCCATCCGTTACATGCGCCCAATGGCGACGTGGTAACGTCCATTCATCCGGCCGATCACATCCATCATATGGGACTCTGGCATGCGTGGGTGAAAACGAAATGGCAGGGCGAGGAGATCGATTTTTGGAATCTCAAGGGTGGCCGCGGCACGGTGCGATTTGTTGAGGTCATTGATCGCAATAGTCTGGGATTCAAAGTGCGCCAGCAGCAGGTTGCTTTGGCGTATGAAGACCGCGCCGAAACGGTGGTGCTTGACGAAACCCTCGAAGTCTCGGTCACGAGTTCGGCTCAGGCCAACGTCATCGATTACACGATCACCCAGACCAACGTTTCTGATGCCGTGTTGGAGCTACCGGCCTATCGTTATGGGGGAGGTATTACGTTTCGGGCCCCGGAAACGTGGGGTGAGCCCGACGATTCCTACGTCACGTCGACTGGCTTGGATCGGACTGAAGGTCACGCGACGCGAGGGGATTGGGTGGTGATGCATGGACCCACGGAGCAGGGGAGTGCTTCGGTCGTGATCATGGGCCACCCGACAAACCATGATGCGCCGCAGCGCATGCGCATCTGGCCGAAAGGGAAGGTATTTTTCAACTATGCGCCGACGCAGGAATTTGATTGGCGCATCGCGCCCGCTGAAACGGTGGTGTTGCGCTATCGGGTGGTGGTCGATAGTCATCGCTTGGTTTCCGCGGATGTTGCGCCGTGGTGGCGAGACTATGCGAAGATCGACTGAATGACTCGGCCGGTTATCATCGGGCTATAAGCATTTCTGGTGCCACGGTAGGAGGGTTTTTAGAGGAGAAATTCGGGAGATATTGTAACGGTTACATGAAATACTGGAGTGGGCGATAGCCCCATGATACCGGTGAGTCGCCGGGGTGGCAGGAGCCGCCATTGTGTAACGGTTTCACAGATGGCGATTCGAAGATCTGACCGTTTGAGGGCTTGTTAGCGTCATACCAGCCCCAGAAGTGATCCGCGGACTCAAATGTATTGGCCCATCGGTCGATGCATTTTGCCGCGATTTTGACTTAGACCCACCCCCTAGCACCACACCTCACATGAAAACTATTCATTCAACCCGACAGTCCATGTCTCGTTGCCACGGTCCGTTTATTCGCCGTGTTTTATCCATAGCCGCCGTATTTGCCGGTGGTTCTTTGCTCGCCCAAAATTCTAACGAAGAAGTGGTGGAGATGGAGGCCTTTAAAGTGAGCGGTTATCGCTCCGCGTTGGCCGATTCGCTCGATGCCAAGCGGCAGTCCGATCAGGTCTCAGACTCGATCATGGCCGAGGAAATTGGCCAGTTCCCCGACACCAATTTGGCCGAGGCGATCCAACGCATCACCGGCGTTGCGATGACCCGTAACAACGGTGAAGGCGAAAAAGTCTCGGTGCGCGGACTTAATCCCAACTTCACTCGCGTCGAAATCAACGGTCGTTCCTCCATGGTGACGGTCGACGACTCCAGTCCGGAGCGTGATGCACAGTTATCCGTCTTTAATTCCGACCTCTACAACTCCATCGAAGTCATCAAGTCCCCCTCCGCTCGCGACGTTGAGGGCGGGATCGGCGGCACGGTGAAACTCAACACGTTTAAGCCGCTGCAAATCGGCAAGATGTCCTACGGTGGGGAGGTCAGTTACGCCACCAACGACTTCAAGGATTCCGATGAGCCGGGCTTCAGCGGATTCTATTCCAATATTTTTGCCGACGGCAAAGCCGGCTTCCTCGTTCAAGCTACCTATGAAGAGCGCGATCGCCGGGTTGATCGGGTTGAAAGCAATCAGGATTTCGACATTGTCGATACAGGCTTCCTGAAGGATGACTCGGACCCAGCCCAATTGGCATTGGTGGGATCAGCCTATCCGGAGCGCACGCGTTACTTCCAAAAGCGAGGAGACAATCCTCGTTTCAATCTTACCAGCACGCTGCAATTTCAACCCACCGAGGACTTGGAACTCTATATTGATGGTCTCATCTCGCGGGAAGAGCGCGATGAGGACCGCTCGCGTATCCAAATGACATGGAGCCGTGGTGATCTCATTAGTGGTGTGGTTGATCCGGTTACCGGCACTCTGGTGCAGGCGACAATTGACCGCCACCGGGTCGACCAAGATGCCTTGACCCGCATCACCGATGTGGAATCAACCGGTGTCACGGGTGGATTTGTATGGGATCGTGATTTACTGAAAATTTCCGGTGAGATTAGCATCTCCGAAGGTTCTGAGGATTGGTTCCAGTCCACCCTCCAAAGCCGAGTCAATCGTGATGGGGCGGGATCTTACGACATTCGGCCTGATCATATGATGCCGGCCATGACGACGCCGGGAATACTCCGCACGGCCGACAACATGGGAGTGCGGGCGTTGTTCCGCCAACATCGGATCATCAGCTACGAAGAAGACGTGATGCGTCTTGATTTGGAGCGGGCGTTGGAAGGCGAGTTCTTTACTTCGGTGGAGGCGGGAATTCGGACCACGGATAACATCTTTGATCGCAAACAAGGCCGATCAAACTCCGCCACCTCGACCGGTGACATTGATTATGCCCGCGGGATTGAACCCGGTTGGGGACTGCAGGGTGATTTCGGCTTTGGCAAGGGTTCGACTGGTTTCCCCACTAATTGGGTGATGGCCAATCCAGATGCGCTTATTGAGCAATACCCTCTGGAAGACACGGTTATCCCATTTAATAACGAACGAGTTTACACGGTGGAGGAAGATACTACGGCGCTCTACTTCATGGCCAACTTTGCCGAGAGTTTTGGCAACAGTCGTGTTCGCGGTAACATCGGGGTGCGCTACGTCGATACGAAGGCGGGTGGTATCGGCAATATCAATGCCGAGTCCAATGCCGGTGATGTCGTGGTCGTCGGTGAGCCGACCACGCTCGACCAAGACTATTCCGAGCTGTTGCCTTCGCTCAATCTGATCCTGTCGCCCGATGATCCTCAGGCTCCCTATCAGGTGCGTCTCGCCGCCTCCAAGGCCATGACTCGCCCGACGGTGGGTGAAATGAGCCCGGTGGTAATCGTCAGCGAACCAGATGGAGAAATCGAACGCGGTAATCCGTCGCTTGATCCGTTCTCGGCGTGGCAATACGACCTCGGCATCGAGACCTACTTTGGCGAAAACGACGAGGGAATGTTCGCCATCACGGGCTTTATTAAAGATGTGGAGAGTTTCATTGTTCCGACTTCCTTCAATGAGACCGTTGGATTTCCGAGTGCGGGAATTCCGTCCCAAACCTTCCAGGTCGACACCTTCAAGAATGGTGGCACCGCCGACATCAAAGGCGTGGAGATGAGTTTCCAGACTCCGTTCACATTCTTGCCCGCTCCGCTGAGTGACTTTGGCACGATGATCAATTACACGTTCATTGACTCGGAATTTATCGATGAGAATGGGAATTCAAACCCCTTCCCCGGCACCTCGGAAAACACCTACAACATTGTGCTCTTTTACGAGAAGGGCGGGTTCTCCACTCGGTTCGCTTACAACTTCCGGGATGACTACCTGCTGGTTCCATCGGCCGCCGCCAACGGCATGAACAATGAATTCACCGAAGGCGTCGGCCGCCTCGATATTGGTCTACGCTATCGTTGGGACAGCGGTTTCAAAGTTTCAGTTGATCTCATCAACGTGACCGAGGAGCAGGACTACATCTACTACGATGTGTTCGACCGCCTGGAGCAGCTCACGATGGAGAGCATGCAGATCAATGTCAGTTTCGGTTACAAATTCTAGTTATTCATAGGTCAGTTCAAGAGTAGGAACGATGGCCCGCGATTTGTGGGCCATCGTCATTTGCCTCCGGTCGGACCGACCGGTTTCGAATAACGTTCGATTTACACCCGCTGATTTCTCGTCGATAACTTTACTCAATTATGCCCCCAATAACGTCTGCCCCCGTCCCTAGTCGCCGTGACTTTATGAAGACCTCCGCTGTCGCGGCCGGTCTCATGGCTGCGCCAAACTTTATCCGTGCTCAGCAGAGTGACTCTCCCGCCAACAAACTGAACATCGCCTGCATCGGAGTAGGCGGCAAAGGTAAGGGCGATGTCCGCGATGCGTCCTACCACGGCAACATCGTGGCGCTCTGCGACGTCGACCTCGAAGGTGACGCCGCCGAACGGATCGTGGATTTTCCCGGCGTCCCCGTTTTCACCGACTACCGGGAGATGTTCGACAAGATGGGCAACGAGATCGACGCGGTCACGGTTACGACTCCCGACCACACCCACTACCCGGCCGTGATGATGGCGATGGCATTGGGTAAACACGTCTTTTCGCAAAAACCCCTCACCAACTCGATCTGGGAAGCCCGCCAACTCCTCCTCGCTTCGCGCCACTACGGCGTCGTTACCCAAATGGGCATCCAGGGGCACACCTTCCAGGGTATGCGCATCATGCGCGAATGGCTCGAAGCCGACGCGATCGGTGATGTTGAACAGGTGCGATACTGGACCAATCGTCCGATCTGGCCTCAAGGTCCCGAAGTCGACTACGCACCGACCGCGAATCCACGCGGCGTGAATTGGGATATGTGGCAAGGATCGGTGGCGGAGGATCGGCCCTTCAGCGACGGACTCCACCCCAAGAAGTGGCGCGCCTCGTGGGAATACGGCTGCGGAGCGCTCGGCGACATCGGGTGCCATCTTTTTGATGCCGCCTTCTGGGCCCTCGATCTGGGTATTCCCGACGAAGTGGTCGTCGATGCCGTATCGGATTTCACCGAATTGTCCGCTCCCGCCAGTTCCGTGCTACGTTATAAGTTCAGCCGCAATCGATCCGGCGACAAAATCAAGCCCGTCGAGTTCCTCTGGTCGGATGGTGGTCTCAAACCGACTCGTCCGGAAGAGTTGGCCGAAGGCGTGAATCTCCACGAACAGTTTGGCCAGATTCTCCATGGGTCGAAGGGCACGATCTATTCGCCAGGAGGATACTGTGAAAGTCTGCGGCTGCTGCCCGAGGAGGCCATGCGGTCCTTCAAGCGCCCGGCCAAGAAATACCCGCGCGTCAAAGGTGGTCCGATCCAAGAGTGGGTTGAGGCGATCAAAAATGGCACCCAACCGGGCGCCAACTTTGAGTATGCCTCGCGCCTCACCGAGGTTGTCCTGTTGGGCAATCTGGCCATCCGTCTCGGCAAGCCGATCAAATGGGATTCGGAAAATCTCAAAGTCATCGGCGCGCCGGAAGCCGACGCCATGATCCGCCGCGAATATCGCGAAGGTTGGGAGTTTCCTATCTTCAAGGCGTAGCAGTTGGGGTTGGAGCCTCCACAAAACGCGTCCAGCTTCGCAAAAAGGTAGGGCGTGCTCGCCGAGCGCGCCGATCGGTGGAGTGGCCCAACCGGGTGAAACGGCGGTTTCGCCGAAACCGCCCTACCTCGAGTCGGACAACTCGTGTTCGGGGGCAACAGCTCCGGCCTCAGAGAGACCGGCTACAACCGCAGAGACTCGACTCACGAGTCGGTGAAATTTCACGGCTTTCCTTAACTGGGAAAGGAGCTTTGGGCTGGAAGGACCACGCCTGTTTGCGGTAGTGATTGAGCTGCGTAGGGTTTGCTGCCTCGCACTCGAACACCCCGTCGAACCACCCCTTACCCATGAAAAACGCCACCAATCTAAATCGTAGACAGTTTTTGCGCGGCGCTGGCGGACTGATGGCGCTGCCGTTCCTGAGCTCGATGCCACTCCCCGTTAAGGCAGCCAAACCACTCGCGGAGGCCCGTAAACGGCTGGTCTGTGTGGGCACGTTCCTTGGGATGTATCCCGGCGAATGGCATCCTGAAGCGGGCTCCACCTGTGTGCCCAAACTGCTCGAGCCACTCATGGAGCACCGCAACGAATTTACCGTCGTCTCCGGGGTCGATCACGGGATCAACGGCGGACACAAGGGCACGCCGTCATTCCTGTCCGGGGTATATCAACCGGAATTTATTGGCGAATCGGTGATGGTGCGTAACCAGATCACCCTCGATCAACTGGCGGCCAAGCAGCTCAGCGTAAACAGCCGCTTCCACTCCCTCCAACTTGGCGCGTCCGAAGGTAAACCTTCCCAGACCCTTTCGTGGGACGAAAACGGCGTGCCTCTTTTACCTGAAGCCGACCCGGTAAAGGCGTTCCAACGGCTATTTGTCGATGACCTGAATCCAGCCGCAGCCGATCGTGCGATGGGGTTTCAGCGCAGTGTGCTCGATATGGTCGCGGATGATGCGAAGGCCCTCCAAAAGGAAATCGATTACGAAGATCGGCAAAAGGTGGACGCCTACTTCTCCTCCATTCGCGACGTGGAAAAACGCATCGAGCGGCAGCAGCAGTGGATCAACACGCCCCGGCCCGAAGTGCCTCCTCTCCTCGAGCGTCCGACCACCTTTCACGAAAACCTGGACATCATGTTCGAGCTGGTTGCCTTGGCGCTACAACACGACTCCACCCGCGTCGCTTCGGTAGAGCTGCCCGCCGGCGGTCTCCCCATCACGCTCGGAGGTGAACAACTATCCGGTTACCATGGCCAATCCCATCACGGTAAAGACCCCGAAGTGGTGAACGAACTCGTGCGTATCGAACAAATGCATACGCGCTCCCTGTCGAAGTTCATCACTCGCCTCAAAGGCATCGATGACGGTGGGGCGAGCTTGTTTGACCGCACGCAAGTTCTCTTCGGCAGTGGTTTGGGCAACGGTAGTTCTCACTCGAACAAAAACCTGCCCGTGCTCGTCGCGGGAGGAGATCTCAACCACACCGGTGCGGATCTGATTTTCGAGCCTGGCTCTACGCCCTTGAGCAATGTGTTTGTGACCATGCTGCAGGGGTTGGGTATCGACCAAGACCGTTTCGCCGCGAGCACCGGCAATATCAATAACGAGTTGGGTTAATATCCCTGACGACGTTGCTATGGACTCGACTCCGCATGGTTTGAAACGGTCTGCGAATCACGCGCGTCGTGGTGTGCTCCTGGCGGCGGGTCTGCTTCTGGCCCCGGCGCTTTCGTGGGCGGAAGATTTTGAACGCCTACTGACGCCTTTCATGGAGGAGCACTGCTTCAAGTGTCATGGCGAGGAAAAGCAGAAGGGTGATATCCGTCTCGATACCCTGGCAATGGATTTCTCGGATGCAGCCAATGCGATCTCGTGGCAGGATGTGTCCGACATGTTGGTCATCGGCGACATGCCACCGGAAGAAGAAGTGCGCCCCGACGCCACGGTCATGGCGGGGGTTATTGAAGCGATTGATACGCGACTACGTGCGGCGATCGCCGCGCAGGGAAATCATGGCCGCATCGCGATTCGGCGACTGAGCCACACCGCACTGGATAATACGGTCGTGGATTTGTTGGGGATCAATTTAAGCCTCTCGGATAATTTGCCTGCTGATCCGGAAATCGACGGTTTCGAAAACCTCGCGATCACGCTCGATGCGAGCCCGGAAATGGTGCTCAAACTGCAGAACAACGCCCGCCACATCGCTGAGCTCGCCATCGCTTCGGGACCCGACGTGCGGGCGGACCGGGTCTATACGATCGGCACGATCGGCCACGGCAACAATGTCGAGGAGCGAGGCGATTTTGTGATCACATCGTCCAGTCGTGACCGCAAACACGTCATGTGGCCGTCAGGGTTTGTTTCCCCCCAGAAAGGGACCTACCGCATCCACGTCGAAGGGTTGGCGCGTGATCTGCGCACAAAGCTCGAGCGTGATGGCATCGATTACACTTACCTGCGGGACAACTACGAAAGTAGCCTTAAAACCCGCAAACGACGGTCCTCGGACGAACCAGGACTCGTCTCGATCGTTGCAATTCAAGCATCGGAAGCGCGGCACATGGATGCGGCCAGTGTGCCGGGTCGGCGCGTGGGATATTTTTACCTCGGTGATGAGCTCGAGCAGCAGGCCGTCGATGTGCGATTGCACGCCGGAGAGAATATCATGCTGCACTATGCTTCGGCGGCGGTGCTGAATCAGTCGCCGACCGCAGTGGTTGAGGGCGAGGAACGCTTGGTCGCTGATTTATTGGAGGTGAAATCGATCACGGTTTCGGGACCCGACATCCACGATTGGCCGACCCTCGCGCATCGCCAACTGCTGGGCGAGGATGCGGATGCCGATATCGATGAGCAGATTGCGCAGTTCCTATTACGAGCGTTCCGGCGTCCGGTGCCGGACACAACCGTAGCAAATTTTCAACGGCTCTACCGCGTGGGATTGGGCCAGGGCCTCTCCGCGGAGGAGTCGATGCGAAACGTTGTGGCGGGCGCGCTGTGCTCGCCGCGTTTTCTTTTTAACTATGACCAAGGGGAGGCGAGTGACGATTGGGCATTAGCCAATCGTCTGTCCTACTTCTTGTGGAATTCGATGCCGGATGACCTTCTGCTCGCGTTGGCCGATGCGGGTCAGCTCAGGAGTCCGGCGGTATTGCGCGCACAGGCGGCTCGGATGTTGGCCGATCCGAAAGCGCGTCGTTTCGTAATCGATTTCACGGGGCAGTGGCTGGGATTAAATCACATCGAGTTGATGAAGCCCGACCCCAAACTATATCGAGACTATGACCCGTTACTCGAATCTTTCATGAAAGAGGAGAGCGAAAACTTTTTTGACTTCGTGCTGCAGCAGAATCTGTCGCTGAAATCGTTTCTCGATTCTGACTTCGTTGTGGTGAATGAGCGTCTGGCTCTACACTACGAACTGCCTGAAGTGAACGGTAGCGAATTCCGTAAAGTTATGTTACCCGAAGGGAGTCCGCGTGGAGGGCTACTCGGTCAAGCGAGTGTGTTGAAACTCACCTCCAATGGCACGCGAACCTCCCCGGTGGTGCGAGGAGTTTGGGTGTTGGAAAATATTTTGGGCGATCCGCCCTCGCCGCCGCCGGCCGATGTCGAGCCGATCGAACCCGATGTGCGTGGCTCCAAAACGATTCCCGAAATGTTGGCCCGGCATCGGGATGTCGAATCGTGCCGTGACTGCCACATGAGCATCGACCCGTGGGGATTCGGATTGGAGCACTTCAACGCGGTGGGTGAATACCGCAGTGCCTATCGCGGAGGTCAGCCGATCGATGCGCGCGGCAGTGTGCCGGGTGGCTCGTTTACCAATTCTGAAGAAATGAAACAGGTGTTGCTGGGGCGGTCGGATCAATTTGCCCGGGCTATCACCGAGAAGCTCTTCACCTACGCTCTCGGGCACCCGCTTTCAGTCGGTGAACGACTCGTGGCCGACGACATGGCTGCCGTGGTGATGGAACGCGACCTGGGCCTGCAAGACCTCATCGTCGCGATTTGTTCCAGCCCGTTGTTCCTCGGAGAGTTCGGGGCTGCGGCCGTCGAAGTCGATGTTGCTCAGAATTGAGCTAAACGAGCGGGAAGTGAACCGAGGTCAGCGACCTCTGCTACAGCGTGAAACATGTCGGGCGCAACGCCCGACCCACGGTAAAGCACCGCACTCCATGGTGGGGCAGCCTTATCCCCAAAATTGTCTCACCGCTTCACTCTTCGGTCTGCATCCGTTTGTAGATGCGGTAAGGGATGAGATACATCAGAATCGCGACGACCGAGCCGGCGGCGAGGTAGCCATAGTCGATTTGTTTATCGACCGCGTTCTTCACCAGTCCCAGTGGCGAGAAAATCATGAAGGTGAGCACCATGAGCACGAGGCAAAGTCCGCCGACGAGTTTGAAGTGTTTCCACGGTGTCATATCGATATTGGTCGCCGGAGTGGTGGGCTCGATGGAGCGGTCCAGCGGGAAGACTTTGGAGAGCCCGAACAACATGATAACATGTAGCACGAACAGGGCACCGAGTGCGTGCAGATAGTGCACCGGTAACGCGGGATTGAATTGGGAAACGGACAACGTGATCAGATAGGAGATCAACGTGATGTTGGCAGCCTTGGTGGAGACGGTTTTGGAAAAATAACCCACCAGCAGAATGAGGAAAATTGGCGCGCCGAACAACACTTCGGCCTTCACCATGTAGACGAACAGTCCGTCTTGGAATTTCATGATGAACGGGGCGACGAACATGGTGAAGATGACCAAAAAGCACCCCACCCATTTACTGCGCTTAATGATGACGTCATCGGAGAGGTGGCTTCCCCACATCGGCTTGTAGATGTCGATGGCGAAGAGGGTCACCGAGCTGTTGAGCACGCTGTTGTAAGTGCTCAACACTGCGCCGAATATTACGGCTGCGAAAAATCCGACGAAGACGCCCGGCATGATGTCGCGCACGAGGGTGGGGTAAATGAAGTCGTTATTCTCGAACGCGTTGCCGCCGTAAACGTGGTAGGCGATGATGCCGGGAATCGCGATGTAGAAGACGTTCAGAATCTTGAAATAACCCGCGATAATCACACCTTTTTGGCCCTCGGCCAAATTGCGCGCGCCGAAGCACCGTTGCACGATGAACTGATTGGTGCACCAGTAGAACGCGTTGTGCATAATCATGCCCGTGAAGAGCACGGCAAAGGGAACAAGGTCATTTTTGCCGCCGATCGAATCCAGCTTGTGGGTCTCGGTAGTGAACATGGTTTTGATGCCACCGAAGAAGTTGCCGTCGCCGACGTAGCGCACGCCAAAGATGAACACGAGCAGACCGCCGGTGAGGAGACCGATGCCATTGAGCGTGTCGGAAACGGCCACCCCTTTGAGTCCACCGAAGAGTGCGTAGGTGCCGCCAATGACGCCGAGCAGGCCGACCAGAATCCAGACGCACGTGGCCTCATCCACACCCAATAGGGTCGGCACATTGAAGAGGTGCATGATGGCGATGGCGCCTCCGTAAAGTGCCACCGGCATGCCGCCAAAAACATAACAAAAAAGAAAGAGCGCGGTGACGAGTCGCCGGGTGCTGGACCCATAGCGTTGTTCCAAGAACTCAGGTATGGTGGCGAAGCCCCGTTTTAGGAACGTCGGCAGCAATACGCCGGCGAAGAGCAGCAGGGGCGGGATCACGGCCACCGTCCAGGCAATGGGCGCGAGGTTGGTCGCGTAGACCTGCGCGGTCATGCCCGTGATGTTGGCGGCGCTTAGGTTGGTCAGCAGAAGCGACCCGGCGATGACCCAGCCACTGAGGCTGTTGCCACCGAGGAAGTAGCCCTGGGAGCTGTTGAGGTTTTCCTGACGCGTGCGGTAGTAGGTGACGACCGCGACGAATGAGGTAAAAAAGAGGAAAGAGAGGAATGTTCCCATGGGGGTAGAGGGGGAGGGCATCGACGGTGATGACTATTTGTCGGTGCTCAACTGATTTTATGGATATTCTGATGAGTAAAAGCATTCGACCGTGGACCTCTGGAACAGTTACGGCCCGTCGCCATCGCGGTTGAGCAGGGGGTGGCTTGCGTCAGTTCCTGCCCTTCGTTTGTCTCGACCGTTCAAACCCCAGTTTGGATCCATTCGTTACCCCAATTCTCCTATGAAACGCCTCTTTATTGGAACGCTTCTCTTTGTCTCGACCCTCGCGGGCTCGATTCACGCCGCCGCGCTCGGCAACGGTATCAAAATCGGCGAGGTCACCGCGACTTCGGCCATTGTTTGGACCCGGGTCACCGAGTCTAGGGAATATAATACGACGGGAGTGCCGTTTAAGGATGAGGACGAGGCCGTGCCGACAGGACTTACCTTGCCGGAGATGCGTTACAGCCTTACGGGCACGGCCGGCGATGTGCGGGTGGTGTATTGGCCTCGCGAGCACATTGGTGAGAAGGTATGGATGCCCTGGATGCCTGCGGACCCGAATCGCGACTTCACCGCCCAGACGCAGCTCCATGGACTGACGCCCGGAACGCATTACACGGTCGAGGTGCACTTGCGGTCGGCCGACCTGCCGGGGACCGTAGTGGGGTATCAAGGTCAGTTCCACTCTGCACCGGCCGAGAATGACGATGCCGCGGTCAACTTCACGGTGGTAACGTGTCATGATTTCATTCGGCGGGATGACATGGAGAACGGGCACCGCATTTATCCGGCGATGGCCAAGCTCAATCCCCAGTTCATGGTGCACGCCGGGGACGTGGAGTATTACGACAAGCCGCAGCCTTGGGCCAAGAATGCGGAGCTTGCGCGCTACAAGTGGAACCGCATCTTTGCGTTACCCTTCCAGAAGGATTTCTACGGTTCAACCGGGGTATATTTTCAGAAAGACGATCACGATATTCTTAAAAACGATGCGTGGCCGGGAGACACCTATGGTGATCTGACTTGGGATGAAGGCCTGGGCATCTTTAAGGAGCAGACGCCAACGGGCGCGCGACCTTACCGCACGGTGCGGTGGGGCAAACATGTGCAGATCTGGTTGCTGGAAGGGCGTGAGTATCGCAGTCCCAACGATATCCCGGACGGTCCGGATAAAACCATTTTAGGCGCGGAACAAAAGGCCTGGTTCTACGAAACCTTCGCCGCATCTGATGCTACGTTCCGGATCGTCATGAGCCCCAATCCGATTCTGGGTCCGGATCGTCCCAACAAAAACGACAATCACGCCAACGAGGGATTCCAGCATGAGAGTCAGGAACTCCGAGATTTCCTCGCGAGTCAGGAAGACGTGTTTGTGGTCTGTGGTGATCGCCACTGGCAATATGCCACGGTCGATCCGGTGCACGGATTACGTGAGTTTGGCAGCGGAGCGGGCTCGGACAAACACGCGGGTGGTTGGAGTATGGAACGACGCACGCCGTCCCAAAAATTTCTCCGGATCAAAGGCGGCTTCTTGCACGTGAAGGTCGAGAACAATCAGGGGAACATTGAAGCCCGGGTGCAGCATCGTGCGGTGGACGGCAAATTGATGAACGAGGAGATCTTGGTGGCTCACCGGGCGCCCGCGAGTCAGAGATCGACGAAGGGTTATGGGTGGGGGTCTTTGTTCAGTGGTCAGGAGTCGGAATTAGCGGGATTCCATCTCTACAATGAAGGCGACGCGGTGCCCGAACGCTGGAGTGTGATGGGTGAGGTGTTGACTTTGGCTTCGCGAAAAGAGTCGCCCGGACTGCGCGAGAAGGAGGACATCGTGATCACAACTGCGCCGGTGAAGGACTTCGAACTGGAGTTGGATTGGAAGGCCGGGGAAGGCGCCAATGGCGGTATCTTCTACAAGTCGCTGGAGGGCGGCAAATATGAGAAACCGTGGCACACGGGACTCGAGTATCAACTGTTGGACAATGCCGGTCACGAAGAGGGCCTGATCGAATCCCATCGTGCGGGTGATCTCTACGATTTGGTGGGGGCAAGGGAGTTGTTGGCGCGTCCTGCTCTCGCCTGGAACCATTCCCGTCTCGTCGTGCGCGGGACCAAAATCGAACACTGGTTGAACGGTGAACTGATCGTGGCAGAGGATACGGCTTCGGCCGAGTGGGATGAAATGGTGGCGGACAGTAAGTATGCCGTGCTCACCGAATTCGCGCGTCCGATTCCCGGCCACATTGTGCTGCAGGACCATGGCGATCGGATGTGGTTCAAAAACATCCGAATCCGGAAACTTTGAGGAGACCTCACATGATGTTCACTGCCTTCAGTCGTATGCGTGTAGGGATCGGAGTGGTGATAGGCCTCACCGCCGGGTTCTCCTATTCGGTCGGAGCTCCGGAATTGGAAAAACCCAACGTGATTGTGATCATGAGCGACGACCAAGGGTCGCTCGATCTGGGGGTCTATGGGGCCAAGGATCTGCATACTCCTCATTTGGATGCCTTGGCTCATCGCGGAGTGATGTTTACCCAGTTTTATACGGGGTCCGCGGTGTGTTCACCTTCACGGGCTTCGTTGCTCACGGGCAAGACGCCTCAGGGTGCTGGGCTCGAAACCAACGCCGGTGCGCACAAAGGTCGGGTGGGGTTGCCGCCCGAGCAGGTCACCATGGCCGAGATGCTGGGCGAAGTGGGATACTCCACGGCCCATGTTGGCAAGTGGCACTTGGGTAACGAGGCACCGCGTCGTCCGGACGATCAAGGTTTTGACTACTCCTTTGGCCACTATGTGGGGTGCATCGATAACTACTCGCACTTCTTCTATTGGGTGCCGCCCAACCGCCACGACCTCTGGGAAAATGGCGAAGAAGTTTTCGAGAACGTGAAATACTTTCCGGGCCTTATGGTCGAACGGGCGCGCCGATTTATCGCGGCCAAACGGGACGAGCCGTTCTTCATGTATTTCGCCTTGAATCTGCCGCACTACCCGCTGCAAGGACTGCAGAAATGGCACGAATATTACGACCATCTGCCTATGCCCCGGCGCGATTATGCGGCGACGGTGTCGACCATCGATGAACAGATTGGCCACCTCTTGGCCGAACTCGAGGCCTATGATGAATTGGATAATACGATCATCGTATTTTTGTCCGACCACGGCCATTCCCACGAGGAACGCACCTTTGGTGGCGGAGGCTGGGCGGGCGAAATGCGCGGCTCCAAATTTGGTTTCTTTGAAGCAGGTGTGCGCGTGCCCGCCATGATTGCCGGACCGGGGGTTCCTTCGGGTGTGGTGGTCGAGAGTGCCGCGATGCAGATGGACCTGTTCCCAACCATCGCGGAATTAGTCGGCGTGAATCGACTCCCCGAGGGGGTGGAAGGCACGAGCTTGGTCCCGATGTTTACCCGGGATGAGCCTTCACGGGACACCATGCACTGGCGGATCAATCAACACTGGGCGGTGCGCAAAAGGGACTGGAAGCTGCAGGTAAACCCCCGCGACGATTCAAAGCTCTCTCCGTTGGATCCCGTGACGGACAAAGTCTTCCTTTCCAACATCGCAATGGATCTCAGCGAGAAAGAGAATCTTGCCAACAAGTATCCTAAAAAGGTCCGTGAGTTAATCGAGGTTCACCGCAGGTGGCAGCATTTCCAGTCCAAGGATTTGGTTGAGCTACCCGCCAGGTGGCGACCTTGATGGGCTCGAAGTGTCGATGCGCGGCATGTCGGGCGTAAAGCCCGACCCACGTTAGGAAGCGCCCCGTTTGGGTGGGTCGGGCTTTATTTTGCCCGACATCGGATTGTTCCGTGGTAGAATCGAGCCGGCTCCTAGCTGGAGATAACATTTCCTCCGGACAGGCCGAACAGTGCCGCGGATGCCAGCAGGTGCCGATCATTGCTATAGATCTCGGGGAAACGCTCCTCGGCCGCGCTGGCGAGATGCAATGCGTCCGCCGCGCGCAAAAAGATATTTGCAGGCGCTTTACCGAAAGCCGCAGTAACGCGTTGAAGGTGGTGTTCGGTAATCGGCAACCAGTGAAGTGCGCCCGCCTGTTGATCGGTTTCGATTTGTTCGAGCAGGGTGCTGATTTGAATTTTGGTAGCCGCATTTTCGCGAAATTTACGATGAGCAGCGGCGATGAGTTCGGCTTTTCCATGCAGGGAACAAACGATCACATCGATGTTTGCGGCGTGGGCGCGAACGTCGTCGCTCCCCTGTTCGGGCCAATACAGTTTGAGCAGAAAGGTGGTGTCGTAGTAGGCCGCGATCATCGCATGTCGCGTTCGTTGGAAATACCTTCACTTGAGTCTTCTGTGCCAGAGAATGCGCCTTTTTTGAGGGCGCGAAGGTAGGCCGGGGTGAAGGCTCGCGTGCCCCAATAGGATGGTTCCTCGCGAACGGTGGTTGGTCTTTGCTGCTCCTCGGCTTCAAGGGCCTTTTCCAACAAATACATGGTTTCCTGAGTCACGGAACGACGATGGGCTACCGCCGTGCGTTTCAGCTTAGTGTGGAGCTTGGCGGGGAAAGATTTGATAACCAGCGTAGGCATGCTTCCGAAAAGAAAGCATTTTGCTTCCTTTTACAATATCAGACATGCCTGATCACGGTGGCCAATAGACCCCGAATGCCGAGAATCACCTGCGCTTTTTACCCGGTAAAGTAACCTATTAGGTTACTTTGGAAAGACGGGGAGTCCGTCGCGGAGAATTGGGTGGGATGAGATTCCCGAAGGAGGCCGACTATCTTGCGAGCGCGTCTTCCACCGGCTTGGCGATCCACGCTTTGGGTGGGGTGACGCCGAGGACTTTGGCCAGGGTGGCGGCGGTGTCATAGGTGTTCACGTGGCCGACGATTTCGTGGGCCTTTTTGACGCCGGGGCCGGCGATGATCCAAGGGATCTCGAGCTCAACCATACTTTCACCACCGTGTTTGGTGCCGAGGCCACCGTGATCGGCGGTGAGTAGAATCAGTGTGTCCTCCGAAACACCGGCTTTATCGATGGCGGCTACGATTTGACCCAGAAGTTGGTCCGTTTCCCGAACCGCAAAAAGGTAGGGTTCACTGAGCCACGTTTTTTGGTGGCCCGCGTGGTCCACGTGGTCGAGGTGGATGAAGGTGAAGGTGGGTTTGTTCGTGACAATATACTCGATGGCCGCCGCGGCAGTAGCGAACGCGGCTTCGGAGGTGTGTTTATCTCCCGGGGGATTTACGACGATGTCGCAGGCTTCCGTTTCGATGAGTCGAGCGAGCCCCTTCCAGTCGTGAAACAGGGCGATATTTGCGTTCGGACGTTGGTCCCGCAGCACGGAAAAAATGGTTGGGAACAGACCCCCAGCGCCGCGGGCGGTGGGTTCGATGGTGTAGTTGTCGAGCTGCCAACTGTTGGCGGTCACGCCGTGTTGCTCCGGTCCTGCGCCCGAAATCATGGATTTCCAATTGGAGCTGCTGCTGGTGGGCATCACTGCGCGGGCGTGCCAGGTGTAGGATCCCCGTTTCACCAAGTGATCGATGTTTGGTGTATCGGTGAGATGAATACCTTGGGGGCTGAGGCCGTCCACGCCGATTACGACGACATGGGTGGCCCGCGGTTCACCCGCGGTCAGCGTTGCGGTCGCGAAGAGAGCGAGGGTCAGTGAGCTGAGCGAGTGGCGCATGATAGGAAGAGAGGGGTTCAGCGCACCTGACGCGTGGTGTCTTCGAGTTGGTTGAGGGCCCGGTTGATGACGCGCACGACGTATTTGCCGCGCTGTTCGAGTTCCTCGCGTGGTTCGAGGGCGGCGTGCATGGCGGCCAAAACGGGGCGGGCTTGTTCGTCGATTTCGTCGAGCACGTTGGCGGCGTGCAGACGTTCCCATTGGGCGCCTGTATCGAGCACGGCGGTGAGCACGGTCAGTGCTTTGGCGGGTTTGCCTAGATTGCACAGCGCGCGGGCGGCGGCGACTTGCACGATCACGTCCGGATCCTGCAGTGCCCGGGTGAGTCGGGCGGCCGTTTGGTTGGCGGCGGGTTGACCGATGTTGCCGATGCCGATGGCACCCCAGTAGCGAACGGAAGGCTGGGTATCGTCGAGGGCGGCGATGAGTTCGGGCAGGGCATCCGGTCCATTGGAGGCCTGATTGGCGATGTGGGCGAGGCGTTGGGAGAAGGTGGGGTCGTCGTTTTGCCGCAGGATGTCGTAGCGATTGCCGAGACGTTTTTCCTCAGTGACGAGAATGGGCTCGGGAATGAGACCGGTATCCCGGGTGTCACGGACCCACTGCAGGTGAACTTCGCGCAAACGGGCCAGGGTGGACGCGTAGGCCGGGTCGTCGGCGAGGTTGTTG
This sequence comes from Opitutaceae bacterium, assembly GCA_018667915.1. Taxonomy (GTDB): domain Bacteria; phylum Verrucomicrobiota; class Verrucomicrobiia; order Opitutales; family Opitutaceae; genus Actomonas. The sequence continues at coordinate 71,205 of JABIRI010000141.1, forward strand.
ATTTCATGCGGATCCGAACCCACTTCATAGAGCTCTTCGACGGGTTTGCGGGGGGCGAAGAACTGGGAGGGAATGGGAGCGAGTTTGCCCGCATCATGCAGGCGGCGAAGGTCGGCCATGGTCGTGCCCTTTTCCGGCGTATTCATGTATTGGTAATACGTCTTGAGCGGCTCGTAGTTGCGGATGTAACGGAAGCGTTGGTCGCGCACCATGCGGATGATGTCGTAGCGCTCATCCATGCGATCGCGGGCGCCGTAGATGTATTGGCGGGCAGCCGGGAGATCGCGGCCGAGGAAGGGTTGCCCTTCCAGGTAGTCGGGTAGGTCGATGCCGGCGAGATTCAGCACAGTGGGGGCAAAGTCGATGGAGCTGACGAGTTGGGAATCGACCGTGCCGGGCGTGATCTGTCCGGGGATGCGAAAGGTGTCGGGAACACGCACGGCGAGCGGGATGTGGGTGCCGGATTCGTAGAGCCAACGTTTGCCGCGGGGGAGACCGATTCCGTGATCGGACCAAAAGAAGATGATGGTATTTTCGTAGAGTCCATCATCCTTGAGCTGTTGGATGAGATCACCGGCCCACGTATCCATGGCGGTGATGAGTTCGTAGTTTCGCTTCCAGTTATCGCGGGCGGCGGGCGTCTCGGGGTAATAGGGCGGGTAGGTGGTGAGGGCTTGCGGATCTTGTCGGTGTTCGGGAGCGAGATCGGCGGTGACGTCGCGATATTTGTCGTCGCTTTCGATGCCACTCTCGTGGGTGCCACCGAAGTTGAAGACAGCGAAGAAGGGTTGATTTTTGTCCGGCCGATTGCGCCAGTGTCCCTTGCCGCTGGAGTCGTCCCAAGCGCCTTCGGCGGCAGGTTCATCCTTGGGGAGTTGGTAATCGGTTTTGCTGTTGTTGGACGTATAGTATCCCGCTTGTCGAAGGTAGGAGGGAAACAACTCGATGTGGTCCGGTAGGTAAGCGGCACTACGCATGTGCTGAGTGCCGATGGAGGACTGATACATGCCAGTAATGATCGCGCTGCGAACGGGGGCGCAGACGCCCGCACTGGTGTAAGTTCGATTGAAGACGACACCCTCGTTGGCCAACTGATCGAGGTGCGGCGTGATGGCATGGGGGTCGCCCATGAAGCCAATGTGCGGGCTGATGTCTTCGGTGCTGAGCCAGAGAATATTGGGGCGATCAGCGGCAGAGGCGAGGAGACCGGGTATAGCGAGGAGGACGAAAAAAACGGAGCGGAATTTCATGGAAGAGAAGGAGCGTTATTCCTGACCAATATTGATGGCGGCGACTTCGGGAGCGTTGTCGGCGATGTCGTGATCGAGGGCATCGTAGCGGGCAATCATCTCCGCCAATTTGGCGGGCATCGATTTGGCCAAATCGTTGGTTTCAGAGCGGTCTTTCACGATATTGTAGAGCTCCCACTGCTTGATATTTTTCTGCCAGGAGATCTTCCAGTCACCGTGGCGCAGGGCGCGATTGCCACCGAAGAATTGCCAGAGTTCGCGCGAACCCCCGGTTGATTTGCCTTTGATGATTGGCATGAGTGATTGGCCGCGGAGGGGCGCGATGTCGGCACCAGCGTAGGTTTCGGGGTAGGTGGCGCCAGCGAGCTCGTAAAGGGTGGGGGCGACGTCGATGAGGTGGCCGGGGCCATCGACGATGCGGCCGCGTTTGCCGCCGAGACCGTCGGGCCAGTGCATAATGAAAGGGGATGAGATCCCGCCCTCGTGTTGGTTTTGTTTATACCAACGGAAGGGAGTATTGCTGGCGTGGGCCCATCCCTCGTCGTAGGTCCAGTAACTCTCGGCCGTCCATGGCATGAGCATCTCTTCGCGCGTCGGGGAACGGGTGCGTTGGAACGGGCAACCGCCGTTGTCGCTGAGAAAAATGAAGATGGTGTTGTCGAATTCATCGCGTGCTTTGAGACGGTCGATGACCCGGCCGATGTTTTGGTCTACGCAGTCAATCATCGCGGCGTAGGTGGCCATGGTGAGGTTATGCTCACGGCGGAGTTCATCGCTGATGGTGTCCCAGGCTGGGACCTCGGGTGGGCGCTCGGAGAGCACCGCATTTTCGCCAATGATACCGAGCTCCTGTTGGCGTTGGTAGCGGGCTTTGCGTAGCTCATCCCAACCCATGTCGTAGCGCCCGAGGTATTTTTCGACATCGGCCTGTTTAGCGTGAAGCGGGTAGTGCGGGGCGTTGTAGGCAAGGTAGAGAAGGAAAGGCTGGTCGCTACTCTCCGGGATCTCTTCGTCGAGGAACATGAGCGCGTGATCGGTCATCGCATCGGTGGCGTAGAATCCTTCCGGAATTTCGTAGGGTTCACCGTCTAGACGGAAAGTATCGTAGCCCTTGGTGCTCTCGCCGTTGAAGAAATTAACCGCTCCCGCGAGGTGTCCGAAGTAGCGATCAAACCCCTGCTGGGTTGGTTCGCCGAGTAGGTGCCACTTGCCCGACATCAGCGTCTTGTAACCGGCGGTGCGCAGGGTTTCTGCGAAGGTGACGGAGTTGCGGTGCTGGCCGGTGAAGGAGACCTCTGGGTAGTAGCGTCCCGACAACATGGTGGCGCGCGTTTGGGAGCACTTGGCCGTGTTGTAGAACTGACGGAAGCGCAGACCGTCGGCAGCGAGCTGATCGAGGTGGGGCGTGTCGATTTCACCGCCGTAGGGACCGATGTCGGAGAACCCGAGATCATCGGTAATAATCAATACGATGTTCGGACGGTCTGCGGCGGAGAGCACTGCTGGCAGTGCAAGTAGGCAAAAGCCAAAAAACGGAGCGATGAATTTAAGAGCGGTAACGCGCATTTGGGGTGGAGAGCGGGGTGAAGGCGTTGTAGTGCAAGGTCGCACGGTTTCAAACGTGAACGCATTGTAACCGTTGAGGCAACGACTCGGTTGCACTGTAACGATTCCGTGCGGGCGTGGTTCGCGGCTGGCTCTGGAACGGTTGGAGTGCTTCTATCCCACTTGTCATGCCCCTATCCCGCCTGCGCCTTGTCCTGTTATTAATGGTTTCAGTGTCCACCTGCGTCTTCGCTCACGAGGCGACAGAGGAGTTCACGGCCGATGTCACGACAGAGGCCAAACCGTGGACTCATCTCGAGTTTCAAAACGACCCGGATAATTTCCAGTTTGCCGTGGTCAGTGATCGCACGGGCAGTCCGCGTGCGGGGGTATTTCAGGATGCGGTTAAGAAACTGAATTGGATGATGCCTGAGTTCGTCATCTCGGTGGGGGATTTGATTCAAGGCACCTCCGAGAATGCGCAGACGAACGACGCCGAGTGGGACGAGATGATGAGTTGGATCGAGCCTCTCAAGATGCCGTTCTTCTTCGCCGCGGGGAACCACGATATCCAGATGAAGTGGATCGAGGGCCGCGTGCAGCCGGAAGACATGTTGGCTCAGTGGAACGAGCGCTTCGGCACAACGCACTACTCCTTTGTCTACAAGAACGTGCTCTTTGTCGTGCTTTTCACCAACGACAACAAAGAGCAGTTCATCGGCGAAAATCAGGTGGCCTATTTCGAACAAACGATGGCGGAGAACGAAGATGTGCGATGGACGTTCGTGCTGTTGCATCATCCGTTGTGGCTTTATCCGCACGAGAGTAATTTTTCGCGCATTGAAAACGCGCTGCGGGGTCGGAAACATACCGTTCTGGCCGGCCACCACCACCGCTACGTGCAGATGGATCGCAATGACAGTGATTACATCCTGTTGGCATCAACCGGTGGTGGATCGAAACTAAGGGGACAGGCCTTTGGCGAGTTCGATCACTTCGCGTGGTTTACCATGACGGATGAAGGCCCGGTCATGGCGAATCTGGAGCTGAGTGGCATCATGCCCAAAGACGTAGCCACGGAAAAGTCGTTCAAGCACATGCAGGCTTTGGAACAAAGCGCTTCCGCCAAAACGCACGTGATTCTGGAAACCCAGTCGGACGGGACGGTGATCGGTGGCTCCGTCTTTGTAGAACTGCAAAATCGTTCGCCTGAGCCGTTAAAAGTAACCGGACAATTTAAGCATAATCACAAGGTGTATCCTCGGTTGGAGGGGCCGATCGCAGAAGAACTCACCGGTCGACAAAGCCAGATCATAGAAACGGAGTTGATGATCGTAGAATCCTTTTCGGTGGCGGACGGCGAGATACTCGAATTAGACCTCACTTTCAGCCAGTCAGGATTGGCGGACATGGAGATTCATCAATCCATCGCTGTCTCGCTGGTTCCTCGTCGCGTCGATTTGATCGCTCTGGAAGAAATGGAATTTGTTGAGGTCACCGAACTCATGCTTCGAGCGCCGGACGATGGGCGTAATATCCGCTACACGATCGACGGTTCTGAGCCTACAAAGGACTCTAATTTGGCAGCGGGGCCGATTTCCTTAAATGAAGATACGGTCTTAAAAGCGCGATTGATTACGAAGGGCGGCATCGGTGGGGCGGTGGATACGGTCCGCTTTAAAAAGATTCCGGCCGGCCGAGGGTTGATCGCTCGTTATTACGAGCATGATAACAGCAAAGGGCATGTGAATCAGATGCCGATCTTTACCGGCTTGAGTCCCACTTTGATCAAGCGGGTCGACAATATTGATCTAAGTCAGATCACTCGGCGCGCCGAGGATTTTGCCGTTGTCTTCCGTGGCTGGTTTGATGTCCCGGAGTCGGGTAATTACGGGTTTCATGTCGAGTCGGCCGATGGCGTGCGGCTGATGATCGATGGTAAAGACATCGTAGATGATCAGATCAAACATCCCCGGCGTGAATCTTCGGGCTTCGCGAATCTCGAGGCGGGCCGACATGCGATTGAACTCCATTTCTTTCAAGCCAACCGCGACAGCTACTTGCGCGTGGAGTATACGATTCCATCCGGACAACGACTCCCTATTCCGCCCGCCGCCTTGTTTCTCGATGAAAAACAAAGTCTATCGAATTCCCTCTTCTGATGATTAAATATTCCCTTCGTTTCCTCGCGACGGTTACCGCCGCTCTGGTCGCTTCAGGCGAGCCCTCACGCCCCAACATTGTCCTCATCATGGCGGATGACATGGGTTACGAAACCCTAACGAGCTACGGGTCGGCGGACTACGAGACACCACGCCTTGATGCCTTGGCCGCGTCGGGCATACGGTTTACGCAGGCGCATTCCCAACCGTTGTGCACCCCCACTCGGGTGCAGATCATGACCGGGCAATACAACGTGCGGAACTACACTCATTTTGGGCAGTTGCCGACTAGTCAGCGGACGTTCGCAAATGACTTACGCGAAGTGGGTTACACGACTGCGATTGCGGGAAAGTGGCAGCTGGGGAAAGACCGGAAGCTGATCGATCACTTCGGTTTCGATGAATACTGCTTGTGGTGGTTGGAGCGGAAGAGCTGGCGCTACGGGAACGTGGGAGAGCTGATTCAAAACGACGAAATCTTGCCGGGTGAGAAGGGCGAGTATGGCCCCGATGTGCTCAATAACTTCGTGCTCGATTTCATGGAACGTCACGTGGATGAGCCGTTCCTTGTCTATTACCCGATGCTGTTGCCACATTCTCCGTTTGTCCCTACGCCTAATTCGGCGGGTTCACCGGCTGCGGATGATGCCGATCCCGCTTACTTCAAGGACATGGTGGAATACACCGATGAACTGGTTGGCCGGGTGGAGGACAAACTCGATGACCTAGGTATTCGAGAGAACACGCTGTTGATTTTTATCGGCGACAATGGGACCAACAATGACATCACCTCGCACATGATTGATGGTCGCAGCATCAAGGGCGCGAAGGGGACAATGACGGATGGTGGCACTCACGTGCCCATGATTATGAATTGGCCCGAAACCGTGCCTGCGGGTTTGGTTTCAGAAGGGCTGGTGGATTTTTCTGATTTCATGCCGACGATGCATCGATTGGCAGGTTATGAGCCGTCGGCGGATCGCCCGATGGATGGTTTCGATCTGGTTCCGGTCATCACCGGTGAACGCCCCACGCTGCGGGAGTGGTCCTACTGCTGGTATCGGCGGGGCAAGGACGAAGCCCGCGTATCGATTGTGGATCAGGAAGTGGATGCCTTCGCCCGCACCGTTCGGTTCAAACGGTATCACGACGGACGCTTTTTCGACACGGTAAGGGATGTTCTCGAAGAACGGCCATTGGACGCCGAAACGCTCGATGCGCCAACGCGTCAAGTATGGGCGCAACTCGGCGAAGTGCTGGCCGATTTTGAAGTTGTCGGCGCGGCCCGGGCAGATGGTCAGGCTCAGGGCCCGGTGCGGTAGTCCTAGGTTTTGGCGGACGAAGTTTTGCGCGGAGCAGAACTACGCGACCGATGGACGGGCGTGGCACTGTGGCCGTCGACCCATTCCCCTTCAACGAGGATCCAAAGTGGATCCTCCGGCACGCCGTTTTCGTTGCGGGTGAGTTGATCGACCACCAAGTTGACGGCAACCTTCCCCGCGCCACTCCACTTGGGGTTATAGCCGGCGTAGCCCTCATAGGAAGAGTGCCAACCGAGGTGAGCGAAACCCACTTTTTGGGGTTGAGTGTAACCGAGGGAATCGAGCTGATGGGGCACGTCCTTGCCGACACCCAATACGCAATCGGGTTGGTATTTTTTGAGCCACTTTTCGAGTTCGTTCAGATCTTCCTCACTATCTGTTTCTTCCCGGTAGAAGATGGGAATCAGGTCCTTTTCAGCGATATTGAGGTCTTCCGAGTGAAGGGCGGCGCTGCGTTTAAAATCGGAGGAACGCTCGAAAATTTTGGGGATGATCACGCCGAATCGTTGGTAGCCCCGGTCCTGCAATTTTTTGATCAGTTTGATCATGTTACCGTAGTGGTTTACTTCCACGCGATGCAGGTTGGGATTTAGATGAGCCCCACCGATGGAAACCATGGCCAAGCCGCTAAGATCAAGGGACGAGAGGTCTACCTCGCGCTCCATGAAGTGTTCGAAAATCACTGCTCCAATCCCGCGGGCCCGGATGATATCGATCAATCGGCGGGGGTTCATCCCCGGTTCATACCAGCCGAATTCCTCGACTCGAAATCCGAGCGCTTCGGCTTGGCGGTGAATCCCGCGGCGCAACGAGTCTGGATTTCCTTCCCGGTCGTAGTCCCAAGGTTGGCAATGAATCTCTGCAATCACGGGAGAGATGAGGGAGGTGCGTTTAAAACGCACGCTCGACATGACGGCCGACATGATGGGGTGAGATTCGTAACCAAGCTCTTGAGCGGCTTTGATGATCTTGTCTTTGGTGGCAGCTTTGTGTCCTGGCAGATTACGCAGGGCGCGGCTCACGGTAGCTTTGGACACCCCGACTTTGTCGGCGATGGCCTGAATGTTTACGCGTTTGGGGGTGCTCATGGGGTGAAGTAGGGAGGGGCGAATGGGATGGAACTGTTCCATTCGATGTGCTCAAAACGGTCGGTCTTCGATAGGAGCACAATAATTCATTATTGTAACGGTTTCATTGATGCTTTCCCCATAGATATGTTCCCGTAGGTGCCAGTGGTGTAACGCTTCCAATAAGTGGACGGTGACTCTGCCGGGGTAACTCACAGCTTTCGTAGCACTGAACGGAACGGCGAACCGCAGCTGTTCATGTCCGAATTTGGATAGAAGAATTTACCTGCCCCATGAAAGACGAATTACACACCCGCTCGACCGCCCCGCTGGAGAGCCTGGATGAATGGGAAGACTTCCTGAAGGAACGTTACCCAGAGCCCGCCTCCTCCGATCGAAAGATCCCATCAGTGGGCACCGATCCCGATAAAAATAAAGAGGAATTTCGCGACTACGAGGCGAACGCCCGTGATACCGTTCGCGAGTTTTATAAACTGAATCACGAGGGTCAGACCCATGCGTTTGTCTTGGCGAAACGGGAGGAATATCTCGGCCTCAATCGAATGGAGATGGGGGTGTGGGAGGCATTGCAATATCTCAACCAGCTGATCGACGACTCAGATCCCGACACCGATCTTTCTCAGGCCGAACATCTGCTGCAGACCGCCGAAGGGATCCGTCGCGACGGGCACCCCCGGTGGATGATTCTCACGGGATTGATGCATGACTTGGGCAAAGTCTTGTGTCTATGGGGTGAACCGCAGTGGGCCGTCGTGGGCGATACGTTTCCGACCGGTTGTGCCTTCTCCGATAAAAACGTCTTCCCGGAATTTTTTGCCAACAATCCCGACTCCCAAGAGGAAGCTTATCAAACCGAATGTGGTATCTACAAACCGGGCTGTGGGTTTGATCAGGTGGCCCTGTCGTGGGGTCACGACGAATACATTTACAACGTGTGTAAGGACTACTTGCCGGCCGAAGGCTTGGCCATGCTCCGCTACCACAGTTTTTATCCCTGGCACCGCGAAGGCGCCTACACCGCCCTGGCCAACGATCACGATCGGGCGATGTTGCCCTGGGTCCTCAAATTCAACGAATACGATCTCTATACCAAGAGCCACGGCTCTCCTCGCGAAGAAGAACTCCGTCCTTTTTACGAGGACTTGATCGCGGAGTTTTTCCCGAAGAAAATTCGGTGGTGAGATTGTCCGGTCCCGCTACTCTTACCTCCTGCTTCACTCTCCATGGTTTCCCCTAAACAACCCAATGTGATCGTTTTTCTGACCGATCAACAACGGCATGACACCACCGGTGTGCACGGATGCACGTTGGGACTCACGCCGAACTTTGATCGTGTCGCCCAAGAGGGCACTCACATCGCGAAAAGTTTTACCTGCCAACCTGTCTGTGCTCCGGCCCGTGCCTGTCTGCAGACGGGTAAGTATGCCACCCAAACGGGCGTTTGGCGCAATGGTTACGAACCGGCGGCCGAGCTGCCCACGTTGGCCAATTACTACAACGACGCCGGCTATCACACCGGTTACATCGGCAAGTGGCATCTCGCATCCACCGATCATCACGGTGCGGTGCCCAGACACCTGCAGGGCGGCTATCAATCATGGTTGGGGGCTAATTTATTGGAGTTCGTTTCGGATGCCTACGACACGCGGTTATGGGATCAAGATGGTGAGGAACACCAACTTCCCGGCTATCGGGTTGACGCCCTCACGGACGCGGCAATTCGCCATATCCACGAACGCAGTAAAACCAACCAGCCGTTCTTCCTCTTCGTTTCCCATCTCGAGCCCCATCACCAAAACTCGCGGGATGATTATCCGGCGCCTCGTGGTTATGAGGCCGAGCAGGCCACCTCGAAAATACCTCCCGATCTTCGGGCCGGCGATAGCACCGCGGTCCAGCACTGGCCGGGATATTGTGGCATGGTGAAGCGATTGGACGAATCATTCGGTCGCATGCTCGATGCGCTCGAAAGTCTCGGAATTACCGACGACACTATCGTGCTTTTCTCCTCCGATCACGGGAATCATTTCAAGACCCGCAATGCGGAATATAAACGCTCCTGTCACGATGCCTCCATTCGGGTTCCGACTGCCATCACCGGCCCGGGATTCGAAGGCGGCGGACGCTTGAAAAAACTCGTCAGTTTGGTGGATCTTCCCCCGACCTTATTGGCGGCATCCGGTATTGATATACCGGATACGATGGAGGGTCGATCCATTCTGCCCCTCTTGCAAAACAACCGGGCGGAATGGCCGGAAGAGGTATTCGTCCAAATAAGCGAGAGCCAAACGGGTCGGGCCGTGCGCACGGAACGTTGGAAATACTCCGTTCGCTGTCCCGATGTGGACGACGAGGGTAATCCGATCTCTCAGCCGACGGCGGAGACCTACATCGATGACTGTCTCTATGATCTTAAAGCGGATCCGTGGGAGCTTACCAACTTGGTGGGCTATACCTCCCACGCCGACGTAGTTCGCGTGATGCGCGAGCGGCTTGTCCGCCGCATGGTGGCGATTGGAGAGCCCGAACCCAAGTTTGTGGATGCTCCGCCCACCGCACCCTACGAGCATATAGTCTCTCCCGAAGAAGCCTACGCCTAAGGCGTAGGCTTAGGGAGTTGCGTGATCAGAGTTCTTTGATCTGCACGTTTCGCATCCGGACTTTTTGGCCGATCTTTTCGGTGCTTTTGCCGATGCCGTGGAGTTGGAGCGCGATGGTGCCAGTGGCGGTCGCGCTGTCGCGCACGTCGGCGATAGGGGTGCCGTTGATCCAAGTTTGAAAGTGGTCGCCGTTGGCGATGATGCGAAACTGATTCCATTCGCCGACCTTGAGAGCTTCGGCGTTGTTTTCAGGGGCGTGAAGAAAACCGCGGGCACCTTCCTCGTAGAGCGAACCACTCCAGCCGCGGTCAGTCGGGTCGATTTCGATTTGATAACCCCAGTAGCGACCGGCTTCCCAGACGCGTTCGCGCACGTCGGCCTTGGAACCGTCTTTGTTCACCTTGCCGCCCCAACGCATGGTGGTGGTTTCTTCGGCGTAGACGTTGCTGCGGATTTGGATTCCGGAGTTGAGTAGAGGGTCGATCTTGATCTCGAGGATCAATTCGAAGTTGTCGTAAGGTTGAGCCGTGTGGAGGAAGCTGTTCGGTAGGGCTGGAGCGGCTTCGCCTACGATCATGCCGTCAGCGACATAGAAGTTGCCGCCGCCGTGGTTGACCCAACCGTCGAGAGATTGGCCATCGAAGAGATCGACGAATTGAGGGCTTTCGTCTTGAGGCGCACAGGCAGCGAGAAACAGGGCGAAGCATACGGTCAGGGGTAGAGCTAGGAATTTCATTAGGGGTAGGGTTGAGAGTAAGAGGTTATTCGAGTTCCTTGATACGGAGATTTTTCCAGCTCACGAGACTCTTGTCGCCGGAGTGGACCTGCAGGCCGAAGAAACCTTCGAGTGTATTGTGTTCGGGGTCGGTATCCACGAAATGGGCGCGAAGTTCACCGTTGAACCAGATTTTGGTCACGTTGCCTTCGCACAGAATACGCACGTCGTTCCATTGCTCGTGATTGATGATCTGTTGGCCTTGTTGGGTAAATGCGGCTTGGCCGCGCGGATCGGTGGAGTGGGGCTGCAACCATTTGCGACGGGCTTCATCATAGATGCCGCCCGACCAGGCGCGCTCGGGTTTGTTGCCGTGCTCACATTGGTAGCCGTAGACGCGACCATTGTCGCCGGGACGCTGTAGCGCGCGGAACATGACGCCCGAGTTGCCATGGATGCGTTTGTAGGAGAATCGGAAATCGAAATCGGTGTAGGTGCGATCGGTGCGGAGGAAGGTATTGCCTTTCACGTTCTCGCCATAACCGACAATCATGTCGTCTTCGGCCTTGAAGCTGCCCGTGCCGCCGACGATATGCCAGCCGTCGAGATTCTTGCCGTTAAAGAGGGGCTTAAAACCATCTTCCTGGTGATGGGCGGCTTGGCCGATGGCGGCAGTGCCGAGGAGGAGAGATGCCAGAAGCAAAATGCGAGTGAGTTTCATGAGGGATCAGGGGTTAAGTGTTTGAGAGAGTTTTTTGAGGTCGTTCTCGTTCCACGCGGCCGAGCGGTCGCCATATTTTTTACGCGCCGCCGCAACTTCTTCCGAAGTTACGGCCGAGGCGGTGTGGCCGAAGGAACGGCGGATATACGTGAGGGTAGCCGCGATAGCGTTGTCGTCGAGCGTTCCGAGCGGCGGCATGGCGAGTTGTTCTCCTTCTTTGCCTTTCAGCACGATGGCGGCGGCGATCTCGGCGGGGCCGATGGCCCACGGCGAACCGACGAGTGATGGGGCGAGCCCGTTCATACCGCGGCCGTCAGCTTGGTGGCATCCCGCGCAAAGCATGTAGGTGGTTTTCCCTTGTTCGAAAAGAGCCTGTTCGGCGGTGGTAAGCGGGATCGTTTGGGGACCGGCGGCTTGAGCGGCGGGACCGTCAATAAGCTTGAGCAGGTCGTTGGCTTTGTGGGCGAGGGCGGCGTTTCCTTTGCCCGCATATTTTTCCAAGGCCGTCGGTTCAACGGGAAGTTTGAGTCGACGGCGTTCGCCATCTTTGCCGCCTGTGTGGGATTCGAATCCGGCGATGATGGCCTTGGCAAACTCCGGGTCGGAGCTAGGGGCCAGGAGGAGGTCCAGTGCTGCGGCAATTTCGTCGGCATTGCCGCGTTCGATGAGGGTCGATACCGCGAGGCGCACGACGGATTGGGCGTCCGCGTGCAGCGGATTGGTGAGTTGTTTAAGGAATGGGATTTCCTGACCGGCGATGCCACTCACGAGGGCTTCGTCCATGGCTTCGATGCGACTGCCTTGGCTCGCAAATTTGGCGAGGTGAATGGTGCGGGAGTTCTCGGGCAACTCTCCTAGACTGAGCACGGCTTGGCGTTGAATTTCCGGCTCGGCGGCGTTGAGTTCGCTCGAGGCGTAATCCACGAAAGCGGGATCTCCTTTGGCTAACCACGGTTCACTGATTCGCAGCAATGCGGCCCGACCCGCCGGTGAAGTATTCTTGGTGAGTTTCCAGAATAGTTGGGTGTCGAGTTTGTCGATTCCGTGGAGCGTCCAGATCGCGTTGAGGTGTCCCGGGTTGGTCTTGTCCCGGGCGATTTTTTGCAGGCCGGAAACGGAGGAGTAATCGCATTTTTCGACGAGTAAACGTTGGGCGGTTTCACGCCACCACGCGTCCTTACGATTCAACGCGTCGACCAGTTCGGAGGTGCTGGCCGTGTGGAGGGCGGGTTGCTCGGAGGCGGGTGCCTTATCCGGGACGACGCGATAGATGCGACCCATGCCGATGGGAGTTTCGAGGCCGCGTTCGATGATCTGGGCGCGGAGGAAGCTGGTGACGAAGATGCGGTGTTGGATGATGCCGCGATATAGATCGACGATGTAGAGGGCACCATCGGGTCCGTTGTAGAGACTGACGGGCCGGAACCGCTCGTCGGTTGAGGTCATGAAATCGAAGTGATCGTAGGCATCTGAACCACTCATGGCGCCTCCCGCGGTGGGCGACAGTTTCAGGCGCTTGATGAGATTGGCGGAAGGTTCAGGGATGAAGGCGTCGCCGTAAAACGTTTCGGGAAACAGGCTGCCGCGATAGATTACGGAACCACTGGCGGCGGTCATGTGGGGCAGGTAGCCATCTTCAGTGAGGTTCTTGTAACCACGATTGACGCCCGGGGTGATTCGACTGGGGAAAATGGGCAGATCCGTGTTTTTCACTGTTTCGCGGTTGATGGCGCGACGTTGGTGGAGGTCCGGGTTGCGTAGGAGATACTCGCCGGGGAAGACATCCATCTTCAACGGGCTGCTGTTGGTATTGTAGAACAGTCGTCCGGTGTCGTCTTGAGTGATGCCCCACTGGCCGCGATCGGGCGCGGGCGCGGAAACCCACTTGCCCTGTTTTAATTGGTAACGTTCGTCGTCGTTGGCGTTGTAAATCCAGTTGTCCAAGCCCGAGAGCAGCCCATTGGCGGTGTGTTCGGGGTTCTTGCGATCGCCGTAGGATTCCGAAACTACCGTGCGCTCGTCCGCGACATCATCGCCGTCGGTATCTCGCAGGTGCCAAAGCATGGGCGGGGCCGCGACGAGCAGGCCATCGTCGACGAGAGCAAGGGCGCGGGGCATCACAAATCCGTCTGCATATTCGATACGTTTGTCCATGCGACCGTCACCATCCGTATCGGAGAGGATCGCGATCGTGCCGATAGGCGCATCTTCGCCGATGCCATCGACATTGGGCATGTAGCCGCGCATTTCCACGACCCAGATACGGCCGTCGGGTCCAATCTGCATCGCGACCGGGTCAAAAACGAGGGGGTCGGCAGCGGCGACCTCGACCCGGAATCCGGGGGCAACCTCAAAGGTTTCTAGAGCCTGTTCAACCGTCAGGGCCGGTGCCGGTGGGATAACCCAGTGCGCGGGAGGCGGTTGTTGCGGGTCGTTGGGGCGATCGCCACTTTGGGCGAAGAGCGGGCTGGCGATTCCGGGGGCGAGTAAGGATGCGGCGAGGCCGACGGCGAAACGGAGTGTTGGGGGTGCCATATAAGCGTAAGACGTTTGAAAGGAGTGGGACAACTAAAGGAAAGTTTGGGCTAGTCCGCGTTTTTTAGGAAGGCGTGTAAGGTCTTGGCATCCATGGCGAGCTGTTCGGTCGAATCATCGCGCACAAATTCCAGCATGATCGCTCGATCTGGCCGAGGTGAGGTGGCGACGACAGAGAGGTATTTTTGCCAATCCGCCTGTCCTTCAGACAACGGGCGGCGATCAAAGGAATCTCCGCTAAACTCCCAATGGAAGGCGTGCAGGTGGGACACATAGGGGAGTAGTTTTTGCAGGACGGCTAGGGAGTAGTCGGCCGATTTACCGTTCGATGACTGCCAGTAGAGTTTCACGTTGGGATGATCAATCGATTCGATCAGCGCCAAAGCGGAGTCGGGATCATCGGTGAGGGTGTTGGCGTGATATTCGATGCCAATTTCGATGTTCTGTTCAGCGGCGAGTTCGCCGATCCGCCGCAGATCGGCGGTGATTGCCTCGCGTTTGGCGGCGGAGGCCACAGCAGAGCCCGTGGTGCCCGCCCAAACCCGAATGACGGGAGCGCCCAACGCGCGGGCACTGTCGAGCACAGCATTAAAATCGAGTTGGTCGGCCTCGGCATCGCAACGGTAGTAGGATCCGTAAGCAGCAACGGTAAGGCCGGCGGCCTGAGTGGCTGAGCCCACCTGAGTCGCGATTTCGATATCGCCATGAGGCACGTGCACGTCACCCCCCCATTCGATGGCGGGGAGTTCATTGATACGACAGAGTTCGATGATCTCGGATACGGTGAGATTGCGAAAAGAGATCGAGACGAGTCCAGGGGTGAGCATGAGGGGGGAAGGTTCCGACGGCGGAAGGATCAGAATAGAACTCAAATCAACCGCACGTCTAATCCCGAATCATGGAACGGTTCAGTTGTTTTGCGCGTGAAGGGGTTGCTCTATTCCGATTCGATGGCTTCTAGTCTCAGAATCTTCCCGTCGGTTCCGGTGGCGTAGCCAAATCCGTCGGGGTGGAGTTTCACGGCCCAGTAGTTATCGGCGGTGAGATTGATCCAGCTCGCGCCTTGGTCTGGGGAGTAATCAACTCCGTTGGGCCCGCAGGCAATGATCAGCGGAGTTTCTGCCACGTGCACAATCGAAGAACCGTAGAACGCGCCTTTCGTGATGGGTTGGGATGTGAGTTGCCAGGTTCTGCCTCCATCATGGGTGATGGCCACGTTGTCAGTGTAGTTCTCTTTGTTGGCCAAATCACCTCCCACGATTAGGCCCGTTTGCGAATTCAACATATTGATGGATGCGACCCCCGCAGCATCGCCTTTGATGATTGGATTTGCGTGAACGGTCCACGTGTCACCAAAGTCTGAGGTTTGCAAAATTCGGGAGTGCCCGCCGGCCCCGGTTGCGATCCAAGCCTCGCCATCGGGCTGAACCGAAATACAGGTACCACTCGCCGCAAAGCCGCCTTCGCCCCTGCCAGCAGGTGGGAGGTTTTTGGAGTCGATTCGATGCCAGGAGCGCCCGCCGTCGGTTGTCTTTAAGACGAACAAGTCACCCTCGATTGAATCGCCATAGGCTAAGCCGATTTGGTCATCCCAGAATTCGATCGTGTTTAAAAACCCTTCCGGATGAGGCATGATGTAGGCCGCGGTGAACTCCTCGGAACCAGCATCGAACAGATAGATTCGGGACCGCTCACCCGGCCCGGCACTCATCAAAACGATATGAGAATCATCAAATGCATGGATGTCTCGGAACTGCAGGGCACTATCCGGATGGGTGAAGACCTCCCAGTTTCGTCCGCCGTTTTGAGTGCGCGCAAACGTGGCGTCATGTCCGCTTACCCAAGCAACGTCTGCATCCAAGATAGAGATGGCCTGAAGCAGGCTCGCGGAACCGCTGGTTAAGGTGGTTTTTTCAATCGTGAATGGGTCGGCACAACACGTCGTGAATCCGATCAAGAACGTTAAAAATAGATTCCAACCAAATGTCATTGTGCTCCGATTTTGGGCGGCGAGGGCCGCAGAGAAGAGATACGAAGCATGCGACACTGCGGCAAGGGAGATGAGGCGGAGCCAAAGTGCTGTATGCGATGGGTGTCGAGTTGGTCCGCTCGTAGGGAGGCCGGAGTATTCAGTAGGGTTGCCGCGGCTCGGGCAGGAGAGAAATAAACTGCGCTCCTCCTTTTGCTAATTCCGCGTCCAAGAGTGCCCGCAATTCCATCTTGGTTTCGTGGTATTCCGGACGCACTGCCAGATTCGAAAGTTCCTCGGGGTCTGCCGCCAAATCATACAGCTCATCGAGGTAGTCCTCGTAGATGTAGCGGATGTATTTGTAGTTGCCTTGACGCAACATCAGCCACGCCCGGATACCGGTTTTGTGGGTGATGAATTTACTCCAATCTCCGGTGTTGTGGGCGTTCTCCAACTCAGCGATCAGCTGCGGCTCTCCGCCATACATCGTGCCGACGTAGGCCTGCACCATGGGTTCGTTGTCCCAATGGCGATCTTGGGGTTCGAGCAGAATTTCGGTCAGGTCCCGGCCGTCCAGTTTTTCCGCGGGTTTGACTCCGGCCAGGCTGTGGAACGTGCGAATGAGATCGACACCGTTGACGGGCACGGTGCTGCGGGTGTCGGCCGGCACCTTGCCCGGCCAGTGTACGATCAAAGGGGCGAGAAGATTGGCGTCGTAGGGGGCTATTTTGAGGGTAAACCCGTGCTGACCCCACGCGTAGCCTTGATCGGAGGTGAATACGACCACGGTGTTCTCCAACTGGCCGGTTTCTGCCAAAGCCTGCATGATACGGCCGACACTTTCGTCGATGGCCATCACCGCCTCGTGATACTGCTTCACCGCGGCATCCAGCGTGTCATCGCCTTTCATGGGGATGCCGGTTTCGGGGTGAGGACTATACATGGTCAGATCAACCATGTGCTCCGGTTTGTCTGGGCGGGGTGGCCAGAGGTCCTTGGGGTAAACCATTTCGGGGGAGTCGCTCAGATTTCCGATGTGGCGATCCGCCGGGGTGTAGGGACCATGAACGGCGCCGTAGCAGAGCCAGAAATACCAGGGCTGGTCGGGCTCTTCCGCGCGTTCTTTCAGAAACTCAATGGTGAGGTCCGTGTAGGCGTCTGTGCTGTATTTCTTCAGAGGCAGCAGGTCCTTCCCGTTGATGCGCAGCGACTGATCCCAGTAGTAATTTTTGTGATTTTCGGGAAGATGGTGCTCCCACACCGCTGACCAATCCCACGCCTTGTCATAGCGCGGCACATTCCAATGCCATTTGCCGATCATGCCGGTGTAGTAGCCTTGGGAACGGAAGTTGGTGGGCCAGTAGGGTGTCTCCTTGCTGTAGTTGAATTGATGCATGCCGGTGAGGGCATTGCCGCGAGAGGGCACGCATTTGGCACCGGTGTAACTGTAGCGAAATCTCAGTCCTTTCTTGGCCAATGCATCGATGTTCGGGGTCTGAATCCAGGGCTGGGCTTCGGTGTAAGCACTGATGGTCCGGATGCTCTGATCATCCGTGAAGATATAGAGAATATTGGGCCGTTCGGCTTGGAGGGCCGCCGCGATGAGCAGAAACAGGAGGAGGGAGAGCGGGTGAAAGCGGTTCATAACAACGACGCGTGGTGGCGTTCGGTTAACCCCTATTTGGCGTGGAGCAGAAACGCTTTGGCGCGCGGGCTCTCCTCACCGAGAGGCCAGCCATAAAACATCAACAGGTCTTCCACCGGTTGGCCGTTGGGGAGCGTGACGGGTTGGGGATTGTTGTAGCGCCATCCGGCGAATTCGGGGTCCTGCGGTGTAAGGTCGGCGGCCATGGACCAGGTCTTACCGTTGTCCCCGGAGGTCCACTCTTCGAGTCGGCCGCCGCCGTGTTTATCCATGTAGCCTCCCGTCTTGCTGTAGCCTTCCGAGCCACGCTCAAAGCGATCCGAAATCTGGCTGCTCTCCACCCACACCGTATCGATGTAGACCTCGCCGGTGAGCACGTAGGCCCGCCAAACACCGTCGGGCGTGTAGCGCAGATGGCTGCTGTTCCACTGATGGTTGGAAGCGGTCACGCGGTCGGCTTGCCACGCGTTGTCGACGCGATGGTAGAGGAAGTAGTCGTGCTGTTCCGTGGTTTCTCCGGAGAGCACATGCAGGAAGGCGGGGTCGCCGTTCGCGTCGAACGTGAGGTCGGGTGGCACTCCTGCTCCACGCCAGTCCGTGTCCCAAATCCGACAGAGCGCATTCGCCTGATCGAGATCGAGGGGCAGGGTGAGAGGCTGGCCCTCGAAATTGACCGCTTCGTTCGTGTCGGTATCGATCCGCAGATAGTAGAGGTTGTATTTATACTCGTTGCTGACGGCCTTTTGGTAGCGCGGATTAAAATAGCGGTCGGTATCGCGCACCTTGTTATCATCGTAGGCGG
Organism: Opitutaceae bacterium; assembly: GCA_018667915.1. Taxonomy (GTDB): domain Bacteria; phylum Verrucomicrobiota; class Verrucomicrobiia; order Opitutales; family Opitutaceae; genus Actomonas. The sequence continues at coordinate 89,559 of JABIRI010000141.1, forward strand.
TGAAGGCCACGTGCAAATAGCGTCCTTCCGGACCGAGTTGTTTCGTTTGGTAGGAGGACCATTGGAAGTGATCGATTCGATCGAGGTCGGTTACGATGACCGGTTCCGGGTCGTCCTTGAATCGACCGTCCTCCGAGATTTTGTAGCCCCAGGAACTGGTGTGGCCTTCGGTGCGGTAGTAGATCATCTGGCGCTGGCCGGAGAGCTGGAATACCGTCGGGTAGGAGTTGGAGGGCGAGAGGGGTGGGGCCGCCTGCCACGCGGAGAGGTTGTCGCCGGGATCGCCGGGAAGATCCGAAATGATGCGGTAGCCGGAGCTGTTGTGGCTGCCATACAACACGTGCAAATGCTCGCGTTGATCCGCCCAGATAATGGGGCAGTCGTGATGGTCCGAACTGCCGCCGCCTAGCACGAACGGCGTGCCCATGCTTCGGGTGGCGGGATCGTAGGAGACCAACATCGGCTGCGTCGGCGACTTTGCTCCCCCGTCGGGATCGCCTCCGGCGTTGAATACGATGACCGCACGATCGCGGATGAACACGGAGTTGGGCCGCTGTCGCCGATCGTAGAGCATCTTAAGCTGCCCATTGTCGCCGAAACTGATGAGATCGTGGTGGGCGAAGCCGTATTCGCGAGGCTCCGCGGCCAGAATTTGCGTGCATGCGAGAAGGCCGAGCAGGGGGATTTTCATTGGGGGTCGGGGGGGGCGAAAGAGAATTTAAGGCAGCCCTCAGAATGGGGCGAGGGCTGAAATTGCGGTGAGGAGTAAAGTGACCCAAGATGAAAACGCGCTCCCCGTTGTGGCGATGTTCTCGCGCTGCAACCGTTTCAGGGGATAGTCTTGGACTGCGAAAAATCCAGATTGAATCCTCGTAGTGCGAGTGAAACGGCGACGGTTGTTTGTCGCAGCGCAGAAAAGCCCAAACGGTCCTAAGCACACACCTCGCGGTTGCCGTCCCAGCGATTGAATTTCTGCGCTTCGGCATCTCCCGATAGTTTGGCTCGTGCTTGGAGCCATGAAGTTGCCCAGGCGGCCGGATCGTGCAGCTCAGTCTCGGGATGGGTTCGACTGCGCGCTACGAACCCGGGGAACGCATCGCGGCCGGACGGTTGATCGGTTGGATTGTAGCGAAGGTCGAAGCTCCACCGCACCCGGTTGCTCAAATTGGGTAGGGACGAGTGACACGTGCGACGATGCAACAGCAGCACGTCACCTCGTTCCATGGGCAGAGACACGGCCTGCTGTTTCTCAATCAGTTTGTCCGGGATGCCAAAACCCGCGGCGCCGAGCGGGCAATGATCTACAATGCCGTCGCGGTGACTCCGAGGAATCACTTCCAAGCATCCAGACTCGATTGGTGCGTCCCAGAGTGGCAACCAAACCGTGATCATGTCGGTAGCGTCAGCCTCGGGAAGCGCCACGCCATTGTCCTGGTGCCACTGCGTCGCGCCTTGGAGAATCTCGCCTTGGTCGTCCCGCACGGCTCGGGCTTCGGGGAGTTTGAGGCGAGCGTGTTGGATCGGATTGGAGTAGATTTCCCCACCGATCAGTTGCTCCATGAGGTCGAGCAAATGAGGATGGCGCAGTAGGTTGAAAACGGCCGGGCCAGACCAGATCGGAGTATCCGCCTGGATGCTCCGCTGGGGGAGAGAAAAGTCGAATGACTGCGCGTGAATCTTGCCGGTGTCTTCACAAATGCGAATCAGACGTTCGCTGAAATCTTCCTCTTCGTAGGTTGATTTGATTTCGCCAGTTGCGAACAACCGATCCGCCAAGCGATCGAGGACACCGGCATACTCCTCTATTATGGGATCCAGGTCGGCTGCCGGATCGAAGAAATCCCGAATGACAAGATAGCCTTCCAGTTCAAATTTGGAGAGCTGCTCGGGGGTGAGTATGTTCATGGCAATCCGAAGGGGTAAAGAATGCGAAGACCTCAGCCTGCGCGCTTCCAGCAACTGCGCAAGATTCGACGACTCAGGCGTATTTACTTACGATCTGACGCATTTCGGCGTCCGCGTTTTCCATGCTTTGGAGCAAGGCGAATTGGCCGCGGGCTCGGTCCAGATTTTGGTTCGGCCGGTCGGTGCGGAAGTAGGTGTCGCCTTCCACGTAGTCGGTAAGGAAACGCAGACCGATTTCGTAGGTGATCAGGCGGCCGGATACGATGAGGTTGTCGATTTCGGTGGCGTTGAGAATAGACCGTGCGCTGTCGAGATAACCGGCCACCAATTCCTCAAAAATTGGAAGTTGGACGCTGACCTTGCTGAGATCGGTTTCGTCCTCGAGGCAGGGGTTGGTGGCGGAGCGCACCATGTCGCCAAAATCGTAGAGGCCGAGTCCGGGCATCACGGTATCGAAGTCGATCACGCAAACACCTTCGCCGCTGTCTTCGTCGATCAGCACGTTGCTGATCTTGGTATCATTGTGGGTGGTATGTTCGGGGATTTTGCCCGCTTCGTGGAGGTCGAGCAGCGAACTCGCGAGCGGTTCTCGGGCGAGGGCGAATTCGATTTCGGGGCCGACTGACGAAACGCGTGAGACGGTGTCAGCCTCGATCGCGGTGCGCAAATTCGCGAAACGTTGGCGCGTATTGTGAAAATCCGGGATGGTTTCGTTGAGGCGGGGTCCCGGCAGGTCGACCAGTTGGGCTTGAAATTCGCCAAACGAATAAGCGGCGGCACGAGCGACAGGTAGGGACGGAATCACGTCGTAGGATAGGGCGCCTTCGATGAAGTCGTAACACCGCCAATGGCAGCCGTGTTCATCCACGTGATATCCTTGGCCGGAGTGAGTCCGCACGAGGCGCAGGGGCCGCCGGTTGGGAGATTGCGGCCGCGAAGCGAGATGGTCGGTCACGCGTTGCACGTTTTCCATCAAGGCGGGCACGTCTTGAAAGACGTGGTGATTGACCCGTTGCAGCACGTAACGGCGAGAGATGTCGCCCCTTTTGCACTCCACGATAAAGCTGTCGTTGATCAGTCCGTTGCCGTGGAGAGCCCCGTTGTCAAAAGGGGCGTCCAGCTCAAATGCCGCCGCTATGTTGGCGAGGTCCGATTGATCAACAGGAGGAAAGGGGCTACTCATGAAAGTGGGCGACCATGAAGGGCTTGATCAGGGGTGCAATCCCGTTCGAGGGGGAGTGGCTCTCGGAAAGAAGCCAAACGAAAGCCGCGCTCGGATGAGCGCGGCTGGGAGTTCTCGAGAACGAGAACGAAGAACGAGTTAGATTATGAGATCGACCCCTACGCCTTGTATTGCGGGCGCTTGGGATCAGGCCAATCGACGTGGAAGAACTCGCCGCGAGGCTTGTCCAAACGTTCATAGGTGTGGGCGCCGAAGTAGTCGCGTTGGGCCTGGAGCAGGTTGGCCGGGAGGCGGGCGCTGCGGTAGCCGTCGTAGTAGGCGAGGGCGCTACTGAAGGTCGGGGCGGGGATGCCGTATTCGGCAGAGAGGGCCACCACTTTACGCCAGCTGTCCTGCGCGTCTTGGATCGTTTTGTTGAAGTAAGGATCGAGGAGGAGATTGGCCAACTTCTTGTCGCGTTGGTAGGCCTCGGTGATCTTTTGCAGGAAGGCAGCCCGGATGATGCAGCCACCGCGGAAGATCTGAGCGATCGCGCCGAAGTTGAGCTTCCAGTCGTATTCGTTCTGAGCTTCGCGCATCAGTTGGAAACCTTGAGCGTAAGAACAGATTTTCGAGCAATAGAGGGCGTCGTGGATCGCAGCGATGAGCGCCTTCTTGGATCCCTTGAATTTCTTCTTCGGCCCCTTGAGGATTTTCGAAGCGGCCACGCGCTCGTCCTTGACGGCAGAGAGGCAGCGGGAGAACACAGATTCGGCGATGGTCGGAGCCGCGATGCCCATGGAGAGGGCACTGTTGGCGGTCCACTTGCCGGTGCCTTTTTGGCCGGCGGTGTCGAGCACGACATCGACGAATGCCTTGCGAGAAGCAGGATCTTTTTGCTGGAGAATGTCGGCCGTGATTTCGACGAGGAAAGAATCGAGAGCGCCTTCGTTCCACTCGGCGAAGATCTCACCGATTTCCTTAGCCTTGAGACCGAGTAGGCCTTTCATTAAGTCGTAGGCCTCACAGATCATCTGCATGTCACCATACTCGATGCCATTGTGGACCATCTTGACGTAGTGACCGGCGCCGTTTTCGCCGATGTAGGTGGTGCAGGTGACGCCGCCTTTGATGGGTTTGCCGGGAGCAGCACCTTCGAGCGGCTTGCCGGTCTTTTTGTCGACCTTGGCGGCAATGGCTTTCCAGATCGGGGCGATTTCCTTGAAGGCGGACTTGTCACCGCCGGGCATGAGGGAAGGACCGAAGCGGGCGCCTTCTTCACCGCCGGACACGCCGGAACCAATGAAGCGCAGGCCCTTGGCCTTGAGCTCTTTTTCGCGACGGATGGTGTCCGTCCAGAGGGCGTTGCCGCCGTCGATGATAATGTCGTCCTTGTCGAGCAAAGGCACGAGGCCATCGATCACCGCATCAGTAGCGCGACCGGCCTGGACCAAGATGATGATCTTGCGCGGGGACGAGAGCGACTTGACGAAACCCTTAAGGGTTTTGCTGCCGACGAGGCCACCCGGAGTGTCGGGATTGGCTTCGACGAAAGCGTCGGTTTTGGCCGTGGTGCGGTTGAAGACCGAGATCTTAAAACCGTGATCGGCGATGTTGAGAGCGAGGTTTTGACCCATTACGGCGAGGCCGATGAGTCCGATGTCTGATGGTGCTTTGGGCATAGCGACCCTAGAAATGACACAAAACCGGGTCGGAATACGACCACGAAATCCGCAAACGGATTGTCATTTTCCGTAGAGCAGAATGGTGGAGTTACCTCCCTCGATACTCAGAACATCCCTTTACTCGGGAAGAATGGAGCGATCAGATTCACGTAAGGCGTAAGGAATCGCGGTTCGTTGCGTTCCCAAATCCACTGAAAGCCTATGGTAGTGGTCGCGACCAAAATGACCATTGCGAGGACCACCTTGTTCATTTGGGCGGCGTGACGCAGCAGCATGATACTCAACCACCCGCCGACGATGAAGATAGCCGCGTTGACCCAGAACCGTTGCGGAACTGCTTGGAGCTTCTCGAGAGTGGTGACTGCGAATAGGAGCATAATTACTACGAGCAGGATTATTGCCCAGACCCTGCGCAGAAACGAGGTATTTTCGCGGTTTGCAACTCTTTGACGCTTTATTTGCCAATGGCCCGTTCGGTTGCCACGTTGTTGGCATGGCCGAAGAGGCACGTCCCCAACTCAAGAAACCCAGTTTTCCGATCAATGATCGGTTGTTGGAGTATCTGCGCCGTTACAAACGAGAGCAGAAGCTTCCGGTCACCTATGATCGACTGAATGGCTTCGAAGAATCGATCCCCCTCGTTGATCGCAATGGCGTGCCAACCTTGTGGGACAGTGTGATCTACAACCGCCTCGAGATGGGACCGCTGCATGAAGATTTGAAGCGGGTGTATGCGCTGCTCCGCACCGCAGGTGATACCTCTGTGTTGAAGCATGTTTACGTGGATCGGATCGACTACTGTTCGTTCGGAAATTCCCGGCCTTTTCGAATTCGCATCGTAAACGCCTACAACGACAACGCGGACCATTTCTACATCAAGCGAGGGGATGCTTCGCGCGTTTACGGATTGGAACTGGAGCATCTGCTTTCACCGAATCGGATGAACTATTTCACCTGTGGAGATTCGTTGGTGGAGGAGCACGTTGCCGGTATTCCGGGCAACGTATTTATCGATGATTGGCTGGGTTCGAGCCGGGCCGAGCTCAACCCCGTGCGCGTAGCCAAGGAATTGGTGAAGTTCAACGAGCGGTGTTTCATTCGGCTGCTCGGCGATATGCGCAGTTACAATTTCGTGATGGTGGTGACCCCGGATTTTGAGGGCGCGCAATTGCGACTCCGCGCGATGGATTTTGATCAGCAGAGTTACGAGGGTCGGCTTAATTTTTATCGCCCACAGTTTTTCCCCGAAAACCGATCCTTCGCGTTGTTCTGTGTGCAGCAATTGCGACCGGAAACCGCGCAGCAGTATCAGCGGGAAGAACAGGTCGCGATTTTAAATCGGGCGGCAATTGCCGAAGAAAAACTCGGAGCAATTCTTGAAGCGATGGCGTTGGATACCATTTCGCCACCCGAGAACCGAGCGGAATTGAGGCAGGCGCTGGCCGACCACTTCAAACGCGATGCTTATTTGAAGTGCAATTCGATGGGAGAGCTCGTGCGCGAGAATCTTGAATCGATTCGAATCAGCGCGGCGTCACAGCCCTCCGGAACGCGCGGTCCCATTTTGGAATAGGAGAGGGGGGCATTGCTGAAACAGTCGGGCTTAAAGCCCGACTGTTTCGACCTACGGGACCGCCGCCCTATCAACCATCGGCCATCGCTTTGAATTCGCTGACGACGGATTGCAGCGAGGCCTTGGCGTCACCGTAAAGCATACGCGTGTTGGGCAAGAGGAAGAGTTGGTTTTCGATCCCGGAGAAGCCGGCGCCCTTACCGCGCTTGAGACAGATGACGGTATTGGCCTCGTGGGCGTTGATGATGGGCATACCATAGATCGGCGAACTCTTGTCGCGGGCCGCAGCAGGGTTCACCACATCGTTGGCGCCGATGACGATGGCGACATCCATCATGGGCATCTGCGGATTGATGGAGTCCATCTCGACGAGCTGTTCATAAGGCACGTTGGCCTCGGCCAGGAGCACGTTCATGTGACCGGGCATCCGACCGGCGACTGGATGGATGGCGAAGCGCACTTCGGCTCCGTTGTTTTCCAACATTTCGGCGAGTTCTCGCACGACGTGTTGGGCTTGCGAAACGGCCATGCCGTAACCGGGCACGACGACCACGTTGCGCGCGGCTTCGAGCACCGCAAAACTGTCCTCACCGGTGATGGGTTTGAGCTCACCCGTGATTTGGCCTTCGCTGTCGCCGCTCGAGGCGGCTGTCGCGTCGGATCCGAATCCGGAGAAAAGCACGTTGGCGAGCGAACGGTTCATCGCCTTACACATGATGATGGTGAGGATGACGCCACTCGTGCCGACCAAACAACCGGCTACGATGAGCACGTTGTTGGTGATTACGAAACCGGCCGCGCAGGCGGCCAGTCCGGACAAACTGTTGAGCATGGAAATCACCACGGGCATGTCGCCACCGCCGATGGGCATGACGAGGGTGATGCCGAGGATGAAGGCGATCGCCAGACAGGCGTAGAATGCCTGGCCGCCCATGTCGCCACCACCACCGTTGATGACGTAGATCACACCCGCCGCGATGAGGCCAAGAACGAGCGCGCCGTTTACGAATTGTTGGCCGCTAAACATCACGGGTTTGCCGCTCAGCTTGCCGGACAATTTGCCAAACGCGTAGAGCGAGCCAGTGAAGGTCACGCCACCGATCAACACGGCGAGGACAATGACCGTGCCGGTGAAGACTGAACTGGTCGAACCGGCGGCCAGAATCTTGCCATACTCCGCCCAGCCGACGAGTAGCGAGGCGAGTCCGCCAAAGCCGTTGAGAAGCGCGACCATCTCGGGGATGGAGGTCATCTTGATCAGACGGGCACAAGCAAGGCCAATGACCGCACCGATACCGATGCCTACCGCGATCCATTGGAAACTAACGATCTCGCGGGCGAACAGGGTTACCACCACCGCGATGAGCATGCCCAGCGAGGAGATCATATTGCCCCGGCGAGCGGTCGTTTGCCGACCGAGCATTTTGAGGCCCAGAATAAACAGAATCGAGGCGACGATGTAAGCGAAGTTGATGAGCGTTTCGGTGTTCATTGGGAACCCTCCTCTTTCTTAGTCGCGCCCTTTTTCTTAAACATCGCGAGCATACGGTCGGTGACGAGATAGCCGCCGATTACATTGATGGTCGCAAGCGCCACGGCGGTGGTGCCGAGAACCGTGGTGAGGGTCGAGCCGTCATCGGCCCCGGCGGCCAAGAGCGCGCCCACAATGGTGATGCCGGAGATCGCATTGGAGCCCGACATGAGCGGGGTGTGGAGTTGGGAAGGAACCTTCGCGATGAGCTCGAAACCGAGAAAGCCGGCGAGCACGAAGATGAAAAGCAGGAGCATTAATTCCATAGGGCTGAAAAGCTGAAAGCTGAAAAACTGAAAAGAAGAAAGGTTTGGCGGCGACGATGCGGTTGAGGAGGGAGGGTTGATTTCAGCTGTCAGCTTTTCAGCGTTTCAGCTTTTGTCCCAAAACGTTCGTGGACGATTTCGCCGTCGTGAGTGATGAGGCAGCCTTGGAGAATCTCGTCCTCGCGATCGAGCGTCAGCGACTTAGCTTCGTCATCCCAGAAATGGGTGATCCAGGCGGCGAAGTTGGCCGCAAGCACTTGAGAAGCGTGAGTGGCGATGGTGTTTTCCAAGGACGTATCGCCGAGGATCGTGACGCCGTTCTCAGTCACGATATCTTCGCCGGGGCGGGCGCCTTCAACGTTACCACCCGTCTCGAGTGCCATGTCGACGATTACACTGCCGGCCTTCATGCCCGCGACCATGTCGGCGGTCATGAGAATCGGCGCTTTACGACCAAACACCTTGGCGGTGGTGATCACGACGTCGGCTTGAGCACATATCTTGGCCATGCCGGCTTGTTGTTTGGCCACCTGCTCGGGAGTGAGTTGTTTGGCGTAACCCCCGGCAGTTTGACCGGTGTCACCGAGATCGATTTTCACGAAGCGGGCTCCGAGAGATTTCACCTGTTCTTCGACCACGGGTCGCGTATCGAAAGCTTCGATACGAGCGCCGAGGCGCTTGGCTGTGGCGATGGCCTGGAGGCCGGCGACGCCGGCGCCGATCACGAAAACGCGGGATGGCATGATGGTGCCTGCGGGGGTCATCATCATGGGTAATGCGCTGCGCAAGCGGGCGGCGGCCTGGATCACGGCCGCGTAACCGGCGAGGGAGGCCTGCGAGCTGAGGGCATCCATTTTCTGCGCCAACGTTGTGCGCGGGATCATTTCGAGACTCACCGCGCTGGCCTTGGCGGCCGCAAATTTTTCGAGCAAACTCGCTTCGTTGAACGGATCGAGAAAGCTCAGGTGCAGCGCTCCGGGTTTGAGCGCCGCGATCTGCTCGGGCGATGGCTTACGGACCCGCAGCACCAAGTCGGCGGCGCTTAGCGCGGCCGCGGAATCACCGACGAGTTCAACGCCCGCTTTGGTGTATTCGTCGTCGAGGTAGCGACTGGCCGTGCCGAGCCCAGGGTCGGCTTGCACCGTGAGACCAAGTTTGATCAACGCGGCGGCGGTCGTAGGAGTGAGTGCGGTTCTAAGCTCGCCGGAGGCGGTTTCCGCAGGAACGTAGCAAATCATAATGGACTGACGGGGTTTGTGGCGGGAAGAGTTTCCAACCGTCGAAGAGTGCAAACGGGAAGAATCGTGCCGACAACTCTCGAAGCGATGAATATTTCTGAAAATTTTGTCTGATTGGCGCTTCCGATGTTTCTTTTCGGAATCCCTGCTCGGATACGCCTCATGATGGGGTCAATTTCCCCAACATCGTGAAGAAGCGTTCTGGTTCGAGATCCGGCACAACTAAGCCGGCGCCCGCCGCTTCCAACCGTTCGATATTTTTACCGCAGCCGATGAACGGAATTTCTAATGTTTGGGTTGCCCGCAAATCCCATTCGCCGTCACCCACATAGATAGCCGATTCGACGGACCGGTTGGCCCGTGCGGCTGCGAGGCGAATGATTTCGGGTCGCGTGATGCGGTCGGAACTCGTGGCCATGGGTAGCTCTTCCCACGGAATCCCGGCAGCGTTCAGCTTGAGGGCGATTGAGTCTTTCCAGTCTCCCGTAGCGATAGCACAGGAGTAGCCTCGAGTCTTGAGTTCCGCCAGAAGCTCCACCGCACCTTGGGTCGCTGGAAAAGCTTCGGGGTGTTTTCTGATATCAACCGCCAGCCTGTCCCTATAACCCGCCGCCACCTCTGAGATTGTCTGACGTAGCGCCTCTTCGTCGCGATCGGGCAAGGCGGTGTGGACGATCGAAGTCGCAGTTACCTCGGTGATTCGATCGAAAAACCCCTCCGTGAATGGTGCACCCGTTACGTCCAAAAATGCCGCTTCGAATGCGCTCCAATCATAAGATTCCCCACCCAATAACGTCCCATCTACGTCAAAGATGATCAACGGAGCGGTGGGTTCTGCCGAGGGTGGAGTCACGAGGAAGGCCCTGCGTCGTCGGTGGAAAACTCGCCCTTGGTCGCGCAGTTGATCCAAGTGGACTCACCCGCGACATAATGCTCCTTCTTCCAAATTGGCACGCGGGCCTTGAGCTCATCGATGATGAAACGGCACGCGTCGAACGCGGGACCACGATGGGCCGAGGCGACCCCGACCCATACCGCCATATCACCGATCTGAAGATGGCCCACGCGATGCACGGCTTCTGCCGCGAGCAGGTCGAATTTCTCCCGCGCCTCATCGAGGATGCGGTTGCCTTCGGTTTCAGCCAGTTCGGCGTAGGCTTCGTATTCGAGCGACGCGACAGCCTGTCCCTCGTTGTGATTGCGCACCCAGCCCTCAAACGTTGCGCAGGCACCTGCCCGTTCGTGTTGAAGCGTGTTCGCGAGTTCGCTTACCGCGATGGTTTTTGAGGTGATTTTAAAATGCATCACGTCAATTCAACCGCCGGCGACGGGGGGGATGAAGACGACTTCGTCGCCGTCGTTGACGGGGGCGGGCCACGGCCGAAATTCGCCATTCACCGCGGCGCGGAGGCGATCGACCGGAAGGGTGAAACCGTGTTGCGCTTGCAGCTCTTCGTAGAGCGACTGGGCGTCGACGGACTCCGTGCGGAGCTGCTCTTCGGCGTCACCGCGTTGTTCGCGCAGGATGGCGAAATATTTAACCGTAAGGGTTTTCATGCGTCGCTTTGGTAGTCGGATTTCCCGCCAGTCTTGGTGATGAGACGGGTTTCACGGATTACGATATCCTTGGTGACGGCTTTGCCCATGTCGTAGAGGGTCAAGGCGGCTACCGTGGCGCCGGTCAACGCTTCCATCTCCGCTCCCGTCTTGGCCGTCACCGCGACGCGACAATGCACCTCAATTTCGACGGACCCGTCGGTCGCGACTTCGCGCGGTTTTAGGCTCACATTGCAGTCTTCTATCGGCAGGGGATGGCAGAGCGGAATCAGTTCGCTGGTGCGTTTGGCGGCCATGATTCCAGCGAGACTGGCGGTCTGAAAGATCGGCCCTTTGGGGCCCACGATTTCGGCCCCTTCGAGTAACTGGGCCAGGGGTTGAGGCAGGTGCACGATCGCCCTCGCGTGCGCGTTGCGACGCGTGATCGCCTTAGCGCCGACGTCGACCATGCGGGGTTGGTTGTTATTATCGATATGCGAGAGCACGAGTTTTTTGAAATTACGATTTTGGATTTACGATTGAGTCGAGTGCTTAAATCCAGCGCCAGAGTTCGGTGGAATGACCGACCGAAAATTCGGTTTGGTCGGCGGGGAGCTCGACGAAGCCGTCGGTATTCAGGAGGCCCCCGAGATCTCCCGAGGTGTTGAATTTGGCGGGATGAGCGACGCGTTGACCGTCGGTTTGCGTCGAGATTTTAACGGGCAACATAAATGCCAACGGACGATCAAAAGTGAACGGCGCGGCAAGTATCACGGTCTCGGGGGTGACGGGGTTCGCGGCGCCCATTTGGCGCAAGGCGGGGAAAACGTAGCGGTGCAGGCAGGTGTAGGTGGAGACGGGGTTGCCGGGTAGGGCGAAGATGGGAGTATTTCGTGGTGTGGTGCCAAACCACAGTGGTTTACCGGGGCGTTGCGCGATGCCGCGCAGGCGTTCGGTCGCACCGAGTTCGGCGAGCACTTCAGGCACATGGTCTTTTTTGCCTTTGGAAACGCCGCCGGTCAGAACTACGACGTCGAATTTGGCGAGTATGTGGCGAAGGCTCGCTTCGATTTCGTTGCGGTGGTCGCGCAGATGAAAGCGTTCGATGTGGCCCACGAGGTTACTCTGAGTAAGCGCGGCCCGGATCGCGTAGTCGTTGGATTTACGAATTTGGTGAGGTGCGATTTGCGGCGTGCCCACATCGATCAATTCGTCGCCGGTTGCGATCACGGCGATGCTGGGTCGTGCAGAAACCTGCACCCGAGCGTTGCCAGTGCTGGCGGCGACTGCGATCTCTCGGCCGGTGAGCATAACGCCAGTCGGGACCAGTTTCTTGCCGGTGGCACAATCCGAACCGCAGCGGTGGATGTTTTGACCGGCGATGCAAGGAGCGCCTTCGCGGAGTCGGATTTGGTCACCTTCGCGTTCGATATCTTCGTAGGGCACGATGGCATCGGCGCCGTCGCTGAGCACGGCTCCGGTGGCGATTTCGATGACCGAGGCGGGAGTGGTCAGGGAGTGGGCGATCATACCGGCGGCTTGAAATCCGGTGACCTGGAGTGGGCTCGTGGGGGAGGAGGCCCAGTCGGCTGCTTTCACCGCGTAACCGTCCATTGTCACCCGATCAAAGGCGGGCATCGGACGATCCGCGACGATTGGTGCGCGCAGAATACGGCCGTGCGCGTGTGCGATACCACAGTCCTCTATAGGCATTTTGGGCAAATGCTGAGCGATGGTGGCGGAGGCTTGGGCGGGGCTTGAAAGCATGGTCGAGGAATGACTGTTGATTTTTAACGACGGTCGGCAACCTCGCGTTGACCCTTATCGAGGTGGATTTTCGGAGGCGCGGGATTGTGTAAGACGAGAATCGTATGTGGAGTAGGTCTGCGTGTCTCACTCCAACGTCGCCGACAAACTCGACCGGCCCTTACGCGATCTACGGATTTCTGTCACGGATCGCTGCAATTTTCGCTGCCCGTATTGCATGCCCAAGGAGGTGTTCGGGGCGGATTACGCGTTTATGCGCGACCCGCAATTGATGTCGGCCGACGAAATGGTTGCGATCGCGCGATCGTTTGTTGAATTGGGGGTCACTAAGATTCGGCTGACGGGCGGTGAACCACTGCTGCGCAAGGATTTATGTGAAATTGTGCGCCGCTTGAAAACGGAAGTCGGGGTGCCGGAAGTAGCCCTGACAACCAATGGTTGGTTGCTCGCCCGGTATGCGGAAGAGCTGCGCGATGCGGGACTGGACCGGCTGAATGTTTCGGTCGATTCACTCTCGGCCGAGACCGCTGGGAAAATGAATGGCATGGGGCTTGATTCGCGACGCGTGCTCGAAGCGATCGATCTGGCCAGCAGTTTGGGACTACCGGTCAAAATTAACACCGCAGTGCGTCGCGGGATAAACGATCACGAGGTCGAAGATTTGGCGGAGTATTTTCGCGCGCGAGGCCTTACCCTGCGGTTCATTGAGTTTATGGACGTGGGCAATTCCAACGGCTGGCAGTCCGAAGAAGTTGTCCCGGCTCAAGAAATTGTAGATCGGATCCAAGCTAAATGGCCGATCGAACCCGTGGCGCCTGCCTATCGTGGAGAGGTGGCATCTCGTTATCGCTACCGGGATGGGGCCGGAGAAATTGGCATTATTGCCTCCATTACAGAGCCATTTTGTCGCGATTGCCACCGGGCCCGACTCTCAGCGGATGGAAAATTGCATACGTGCCTGTTCAGCGCGCTGGGCTGGGATGTGCTTTCCGAGCTGCGCAAAGGTTGCGATCAAGAAAGCATAACTCGTTATTTAACAGATATATGGATTGGTAGGAGGGATCGCTATTCGGATGAACGATCCGAGCGTGGCGGGCGGGGGGATGCCGAACCCAAGCCCGAGATGAGTTATCTTGGAGGCTAGAACGGCGTAGGCTCTGGAGTGTTAAATAGGGTTGATACCCCAGTCATAGTGGGTAGTATTACCGCCCCTATTCGTCTTGTGTGGGTTAGGGAATTTACCCTATATTTCTCTCATCGTGTTTCCCCGTCGTATTTATAGCTCCGTAGTCTTTGGCCTGTTTTTGGCTGGAGCCCTGCATGGGCAGGTGCTGGTTGAGAGTTTCAAAAATGGCACCACGACCGATCCTAACTGGGTGTTCGCGGGGACGGGTTACACGCCCGTATTGACGGGAGATGGACTTACGCATGATGGCACCACTGATACAGCCGGTGACGGTTGGCTTCGCCTCACGAGTAACGGTGGCAATCAAGCGACCAGTGCCTACAACAACACGTCCTTCTCGGCGGAGGGCACCACGATCTACGCCTCATTCCAATACGCGTCGTGGGGTGGCAGCGGTGCGGATGGCATCGCATTTTTTCTGTTCGACGCGAGTAAAACTTTTAACGTAGGAGCCAACGGCGGCTCACTGGGTTATGCCCAGAAAGTAGGCACGGGAGCGGATGATGAGGTTGCCCTGATTTGACGGACACGGAGGTGGGGACCAAATGAAAGGTCCCTTATGAACAACAAGTATGATGCTGAGTTTAAGCGCGAGGCGCTGCAACTGTGGCGTA
>JABIRI010000172.1 GCA_018667915.1 Opitutaceae bacterium
CTCGATCATTTGGTGGGCCGCGATCTGACCACAGAAAAACACGTTCTTGAGGTTCGAATCGACGATCTTGTCGTAAAGCGTTTCGTCGTAATCGAGTATCGGTTGCTGCTGATTGAACCCGGCATTGTTGATGAGCGTATCGATCCGGCCGTAGTGGTCGACGACTCCGGCGATGAACGCGCGGATCGAATCGACTTCCATTACATCGAGCACATGGGTGAAACACGTGCCACCATCGGCTCTGATCTCGGCGGCCAGCGTTTCGAGCTCATCCATCGAACGACTGCCCGCGGCGACCTTGGCCCCGGACTTGTGGGCATCCCACGCAATCGTGCGGCCGATTCCCCGTCCCGCACCGGTAACGACGACGATTTGGTCGGATAAACTAAAACAAGGCAGGCTACTCATGGGGCGCAGAAAATTGGGCAGAAAGAGAACGAAGAGGAAGGGGTGGGCTTAGTCGTGGGTGGGCATGATGAATTGGGGATCTTCCCGTTGACCGCTGGGCCAGCGCGTGGTGGTGACTTTGATGCGGGTGTAGAATCGCACGCCTTCCTCACCATAGATGGCATGGTCCCCAAAGATCGAGGACTTCCAACCACCGAAAGAATGAAAAGCCATCGGCACGGGAATCGGGACATTGACCCCCACCATGCCGACTTCGACATCTTGGGTAAAAGCGCGCGCCGTATCACCATCGCGGGTGAAGATGGCCGTGCCGTTGGCAAATTCGTGACCGTGGATGAGATCGAGTGCATCCTGGTAGGAATCGCAGCGCACCACCGCTAAAACCGGACCAAATATCTCGTCCCGGTAAATCGACATCTCCGGCGTTACTTTATCGAACAACGTTCCCCCTACATAAAATCCATCTTCGTATCCCGCTTGCCCCTGAGCGAAGGTGCGACCATCGACGACGAGTTCGGCTCCCGCAGCTTCACCCGCATCAATGTAGGACTTCACGCGATCGAGATGTTCACCGGTGATCAGCGGTCCCATCTCAGACTCGGTCTTGGCCGCAGGGCCGATTTTCAGTGCTTCGATCTTGGGTTTCAGCCGCGCGATCAATTCGTCCGCCACATTATCGCTCACCGCCACCGCCACCGAGATCGCCATGCAACGTTCGCCGGCGGACCCAAAGGCGGCGCCCATGAGCGCACTCACGGACATATCGAGATCGGCGTCGGGCATCACGACCAGGTGATTCTTTGCCCCGCCAAGAGCCTGCACGCGTTTGTGGACCGCGGTGCTTTGCTGATGCACGTAACGGGCGATCGGGGTCGAGCCGACGAAGGAGATCGCTTTCACATCCGGATGCGCAATCAGGGCATCTACCGCGTGCTTGCCTCCGTGGACCACGTTGAAGACACCGACGGGCAAACCGGCTTCGGTCAGCCATTCAGCCAGCAGTAGCGACGCGGAAGGATCTCGCTCTGAAGGTTTGAGCACGAACGTATTGCCGCAAGCGAGTGCGACGGGGAACATCCACATCGGCACCATGGCCGGAAAATTAAACGGCGTGATACCCGCCACCACGCCGAGTGGTTGACGCATGCTGTGGCTGTCAACGTAGCGACCAACATTGGAGGAATACTCGCCCTTGAGGAGATGCGGGGCGCCGGTGGCGAATTCGACCACTTCGATACCGCGTGTCACCTCACCCATGGCGTCGTCATGGGTTTTACCGTGCTCGGCGGAAATCGCCTTCGCCAAATCGGCCTGGCGCTCCCAGAGAATCGCCGCGAAACGATCGAGCACCCGCGCCCGCACCAACGGCGTGGTCTTTGACCAACCCGAATACGCAGCCTGTGCGCTCGCGACGGCGGCTCCAACATCGGCCGCATTACCTAACGGCACGGATTTTTCCGCAGCACCCGTTGCCGGATTAAAAACAGGTTGTGATTCAGCAGAAGAACCAACGAAAGGCGCTCCGTTGATGTAATGGGAAAGAGTATTCATGGGGAATTCTTTGCGCCCGGTGGCGGACTTAAGTGCTCGCTCGCACTTCGGAAGGCGGGGCACCCGCGATGCGCTTGAACACGCGGGAAAAGTGATAAGGGTTCTGAAATCCGAGTTCGTAACTGACCTCTTTGATTGATTTCCGCGTCGTCTTCAGGATGACGATGGCTCGATTAATTTTGCGCCTCACCATGTATTGCCCCGGGGACTCACCAAGCAACTGCACGCAACGTTTGGCTAGGGTCGATTTGCTAACGCCCATCAGTTCCGCCAAGTGCCCTAGCGACAGGCTTTGCGTGTAGTTCTCTTGCTCAATGGCCGAGAGTTGATCGATGAACTGTTGATCGTTGGAAACTTTCAACAGCGCCGGCGCCAATCGATCCTCCGGCATGTGACTCAGTAGGACCCAAAAAATATACTCCATCAGGCAATCCTGATTTTCGGAGCAGAACCGGCCGGAACCCATCAATGGATTGGCGATCATATCCAGAATCGGTTTCACTTCTTCGATCGGACCGACACAGGCCTGCTCCGCGGAACTGATGTCGCGACGAAAAATCCCGGTGCTACCGGAGGGCGCCAGGGATTTATCTTCCAAATCAAACTGTAAAACGTAGTGGCGTTGACCGCCTACCAACTCCACCTCGTGTAAGTCCCCCGGTTTAATGATTAAACCATAACCCGACTGCAGCTCGATCGGGTCATGGTTGAGCCGACAGTGGTAGGGGCCCTGCTCCACCAGAATGATCTCGTAACTCGAATGCCGGTGCACCGGATGTTTAATTGGAGCATCCACTGCGACCTGATTGAAGCCGAGAAAAAATGGCCGGATACCCAGACTGATTTTCTCGGCGGACGCTCGTCGCGCGGTGGCAACGACGCGGTAGGAGGATTGCTTCCAACCCATTGGGAAATCGATGTGATCCCGACCTTTTTTCGTCTCAGCCATGGTGCGTTTTCGTTCCAAAGGTCAGCGTTATCGGTTCATGTTCTCCGCGACGAGCCCCACCAATTTGCGATACCCTTCTCGGAACTGCTTCACTGTAACCCGAGTCGCCTCAAAACTCTCAAACGCATCGCTCGTCAGACCATTGACCTGATAGACGAGATCGTATTCCGGCAAGAGTTCACGCAGCTCCTGCACCCGTTCATTATCCTCTCCATCCTGGATGGTTTCGCGGATCGTGCAGGGGGCATTTTGGAACTTCGTCCAGAAACCGTAGGGAATCGATTGGAGCACATTCGGTCCGATGATCTGAGACCACTGCAACTCGTGGCGGTAGGCCGCGGCCAGCAAGGTCGAACCAAACCCACGTTCTTGGAAAATTCGCGCCGCCCGCCGAAATACCCAGACCCCCGACATGACAATCAAGTCCGTATTAATCGGATCCATTGAACGCGACTCCGCCACCCGATTGAGGTAGTCCCCCACCCGGCCCACCATAATGGTCACGTAAGGATGAAGCGTAGCGGGATCGTTCCCCGCCTTTGCATAAGCGGCCAATCCTCGATCAATTGCTTCGGCCGCGGCGACGGCCTGACCCACCGAGAATGAAACCGTGGTATTGACCGAAATTCCTCGAGCCAACAATCGCTCTGCCACGGCAAATCCCGGCGGCGTTGAGGGCACCTTGATCGCAATGTTAGGTGCCAGCGCAGCCAATTCACCGGCCTGCTTAAACATGGTCTCTTCGTCCTCACTATTCTCGGGATTTACTTGAAGTGAAAGGTAACCCCGCGCGCCGTTGCTTGCCTCGTATTCGGGACGTAAAATTTCCGCAGACCGGCGGCCCATTTCGTGAATCAGTTCCCAGGTCACTTCCTCCGCAGACGCGGATGGGTCACGGGTTGCCAGCTCTCTCACGGCGGGAAGCCAACGCTCGAGGTTCGAGGACACCACGGTCTCAACAATCACGGGATTCGAAGTTGCGCCGGTTGCACCTTGGGTCACGGCTTCGGCTAGATGGTCCGGGTCACAAGAATCATTCCACCACTCGGCGCCGAGGGCCGTCATCGCTTGAAGGTTTCCGGCTTTCGCTTTAGTCTGCATAGTAGATTAAAAAAAACTCTCAAACACCGCTGAATGCGTTGAAACCGCCGTCGACGGGAATCACCACGCCGGTGACAAATTTGCTCTGATCGGACATCAGGTAGAGGAGCGTGCTGACCAACTCTGCGGGATCGCCAAATCGATTCATGGGCGTGTTCGCCAGGACTTTTTTGTAGCGTGGGGTCAGGTCACCATTTTCTTCGAATGCGAGAAATTTCAGTTGCTCGGTCAGGAAAAACCCAGGCGCGATTGCATTCACCCGCACTTGCGTGGGCGCCAGATGAACCGCCAACCATTCCGTAAAATTTGTCACCGCACTTTTGCCCGCGGAGTAAGCCGGAATCCGCGTCAGCGGCCGGTAGGCATTCATCGATGAAATGTTAATGATCGCGCCACCACCGTTGGCCACGAGTCGTTTTCCAATCACCGAACACGGCAGCACGGAGCCGAGTAAGTTTAGATCCATGACCTGCCGAAACCCGTCAACATCAATGCCGAAAAACGAATCGCTCATATTAGAAAGATCTGGCGCCAACTGCTCGGCCGTTGTCGTCGCCGTCGGATGATTGCCACCCGCGCAATTGATCAGAAAAGACGGTGAGCCCAATCGTTCCGCGATCTGC
>JABIRI010000345.1 GCA_018667915.1 Opitutaceae bacterium
GAAATCAATGGTGGGATCAGCTACAACTTCCCCATCGGCACGATGCTCGCTTCAGGCGAATACCTCGTCGTAGCCAAAGACGCCTCTGCTCTCGCTCAAAGACACCCGGGCATTACAATCGTCGGAGATTTCTCCGGAAGCCTCGGCAATGGTGGCGATCACCTCGTCCTCAAAGACGCCCACGGCAACCCGGCCGATGAAGTCACTTATTTCGATGGCGGCAAGTGGCCCGGCAAGGCCGACGGCGGCGGCTCCAGCGTCGAACTTCTCGACCCGGACGCAGACAACAACACCGCCACCGCTTGGGCCGCAAGTGACGAAACCGAACGTAGCTCCTGGAACACCTTCACCTATGAAGAAGTCGCAGTGAGTGACGGCATCGGCAACAACGCCTACCACGAATTCCTCATCGCCCTTCTCGATTCCGGCGAATTCCTTCTCGATGATATCAGCGTCATCGAAAACGGCAGCACCGAAATGATTCAGAACGGTGATTTTGAAGGAGACTCGCTGGGTTCAACCGCCGACAAATGGCGCGCCCTCGGCACCCACGGGTCGCATGGCAAGACCGTCGTTGTCGACGACCCCGACTCCCCCGGAAATCGGTGCCTTCATATCGTCGCCAGCGGCCCCACCGGAGACAAACACAACAAACTCGAAACCACTTTCTCTAACAACGAACAAGTCACTGCCGGGGCCACTTATCGCATTAGCTTTCGTGCAAAGTTCCTCAGTGGCAATAATCAGGTCAATACCCGCCTCTACTTCAACTACCTCCAACGCACCACTACCATGCCAGCCTCGGAAATCTGGGGAACCCCGGGAGAGGTCAATTCCAACGCACTTGGAAACATCGGGCCCACGATGGAAGCGCTCGCCCACGCCCCGGTCGTGCCCGATGCCAATCAATCGGTTAACGTCGCCATCGACGCCTCCGACCCGGACGGCATCAGCAACCTCACCCTCTTCTATTCCATCAATGGCGGAGCCTTCCAAAGCTCGCCCATGGCCGCCGGACCGGACGGCGTCCGCTATGTCGGCACCATCCCCGGCCAATCAGCCAGTCGCATCATCCGATTCTACATCCGAGCTCTGGACACCGCCAATACCACCTCTTTTTACCCGGCAGCCGGACCAGAAAGCGGGGCCTTCTACAAAGTCCAAGACGGCCTCGCCGACAACTCGGGCACCCGGCATAACTTTCGTGTCATCATGTCCGAGAGCGACCGACAGTTCCTCTTCAACTCCACCAATCGCATGAGCAACGACCGCTTTCCTGTCACCGTCATCGAGGACGAAACGACGGCTTACTACGACGTCGGTCTGCGCCTCAAGGCAAGTGCCTACGGTCGTTTCCAAAGCGGCCACTACGGGTTCAACGTTCGCTTCCAACCCGATCAACTTTTCCGAGGCGTTCATACCAGCGTCTCGGTCGAACGCTCCCGCCCCTTCCGCGAGCTTTTCGCCAAACACCTCCTCACCCGCGCCGGCGGTGGCTATTGGTCGTTTTACGATGACGTAAGCTACGTCATCACCCCAAACTCCGGCGACAGAGGCCCGGCCCTGCTCTCAATGGCCCGCCATACCAACAACTTCTTCGACGGTCTCTTTCCCGACGAAGACGAATCGGGAACCCTTTTCAATCACGAACTCCTTTACAGTCCAAATGGCACCAATGGCGGCCCCGAAGGGCTTAAAATCGGAAACCCCTACAATCACAACAACGGACGCTACGACCTCGATGATCGCGGCGCAGACAAAGAACCTTACCGCTTTGGATTCCAAATTCGCAGCGCACGGGGACGCGATGACTACTCTCAAATCATCGCCGTCAACCAAGCCGTCGGCGAGCTCAGCGGAACTGATCTCAAAAACGCCCTCGATCCCATCATCGACGTCGATCAATGGATGCGTACCTTCGCCATGGCCACCCTCACCGCCTCCGGTGATACCTACGGACGGGTCTGGGAACACAACTTCCGCTACTTCGTCCGCCCAACCGACCAGAAAGTTATCGTCCTTCAATGGGACCTCGACTCCGCCTTCGGACTGGGGTCCAGCGAATCAATTCTCCCGACCCGAAACAACATCAGGAAACTTTTCAATATCCCGCAATACCGACGACTCTTCGACGGCCATCTCGAAGACATCGTCAACACCACCTATAACACTACCTACAGCACCACCTGGGCCAACCACCTCGGCTCCGTTTCCGGAAGCAATTTTAGCAGCTACAATAGCTACATCAACAGCCGTGGAAACTTCGCCTTGGGCACCCTTCCATCGAACACCACCTTTGCCATTACTACCAACGGCGGCAACAATTTCTCCGAAGCTGATAGCGCCATCGACCTCGAAGGTGACAGCTGGGTCGATGTCTTCAGCATCACGGTCAACAACATTGGTCATGACATTACCTGGCTCGATGACAATACCTGGCAGCTCACGATTCCAATTTCCATCGGGGCTAATCTCCTCACCCTAAAAGCCTACAACAACCAAGGCCTCGAAGTCGGAACGGACTCCATCACGGTGAGCAATACCAGTTCCATTGATCTTGCCAGCGCGACCAATACCAACATCCGTGAACTCCACTATCATCCCGCTGATCCAACTGCCGCAGAGATAAACGCAGGATTCCTCGATAGCGACGAGTTCGAATTCATCGAAATTCTCAACACGAGCACCACCGATGTCGATCTCAGCAATACCGCCTTCACCGATGGCATTGAATTCACCTTTCCCGCTGGCACGACACTCGCTCCGGGAGCCCGCCTCGTTATCGTTTCTAATCGAGCCGCCTTCGAGTTCCGCTACGGCACCACAGGAATCACGATTGCCGGAGAATACTCCGGACAGCTCAACAACGGCGGTGAACACGTCCGCTACGAAGCTGCCGACACCAGCGCCATCGCCGACTTCACCTATTCCGATGACATTCCGTGGCCTACGAGCGCCGATGGGAACGGTTACAGCCTCATCTTCTCAGGCACAGATCCCAATTCCCCACTCGACTGGCGGACCAGCATTACTCCCGGAGGAAATCCCGGAAGCGACGACGGACAGCCCTTCAGTGGAACTCCGGATGAACTAACGGACTACTTAATTCAGGGGGCTCTGATTCCGCAAGTTGTTGGAGATACTTTTCAGGTGAGCTTCCTTCAGAACCTCAACGCCGATGACGCTCTCATCGTTGCCGAGTATACCATTGACCTTGTCACCTGGATTCCGCTCACTTCAGACGCTCTTGTTTCAAAAGTCAATCAAGGCGATGGCGCAAGCTTGATGACCTATGAAACGCCTCCCGCCCCTTCAACAGAGTCACAGCAATTCGTTCGCCTCCGGATGATCGAACGCTAGCCGCGAAATTCGGAGGGACGAATCCCGACCCATTCCACGAAGACATTAGAGAAATGGAAGGCGTTTTTATAGCCCGTCATTCTCGCAATGGTTTCAATTTTCTCATCGGTCTCCAACAAGAGCTGGGAGGCTTTTTGCATTCGTAAAAAGGTCAGCTGCTGCATTGGGCTTCGACCGAGGGCTTTCTTACAGAGACGACGTAAATGCTCTCCGCTTACACAGGCCAATTGACCCAACTCGGCAAGAGACCAGGGATAATCCAATCGCTGGTCGATCTTCTGCCATAACTTCCAGAGTCGGTCATCGGATTGATGGGGCTGGGCAAATCGAAGGACGTATTGGTGAATTAATTCAACCCAATGGTGCTTCAAACCCACCGAGTCCTCATCCCGACACTCCGCCAACAAACCCTCGATGGATCTTTGCAGCGGTTCAGCGTCATACTCACCCAGCACCGGCGAAATCGAATTCACAATCGGGCTGATCTCCTTGCTCTCCAAATAACGCACCCAACAAAACACCCAGGGTTTCTTCCCAACGCACTTTAACGCATTAGCAACAAAAGGAGGAAGCAGACAGGCCTTTCCCGCCGTGACCTTTCTCCAAGATCCATCGACCAAAATCACGCCCTCCCCCTCAACGCAGGCCAACATGAAGGTTCCAGACTGATCCGTTCTTACGATCTCGAATGGTGAGTAGGCCTTCATGATGCCGGCATGAATAATCTGATGCGTCGAGAGAAGCGGACATAAAGGGGCTTCCTGCAACCAGTCACGATGATCCTCCTCATTTGCCCGCACGACCTTCGCCGTCGTCCTCTTTCCGAACTCACGGATATTCTTCAAGGCGCTTGGTGAATCCTTTTTATCAGCCATTAAATACTTGCGATCTCGGAGAGTAAATCAGTCTTCGCGCCAGCTGACCCGCATTTTCTTATTAGATGTGGAAATTATGTATGTAAATGTGGCACTCTTTTCAAAGTAATCCGCTAGGGTCGCTTTCCAACGCGAGAGCCATTCATTCACCTCATTGTTATTATGCCTAATCCTTGGACAGGGGTCGGAAACCCCTACACACGAAAAGAAATGCTCGAACGCCTTCAGGACACGCTCTCCAGAGGCGAAGCCATTATCGGCGCAGGAGCGGGAACAGGGATATCCGCCAAGTTCATCGAGAAAGGCGGGGCTGACCTCATCATCATCTACAATTCCGGGCGATTCCGAATGGCGGGAGCCGGATCAACGGCTGGCCTGATGTCCTACGGAGACGCCAATGCCATTGCGATGGAAATCGGAGAATTCGAAGTTCTCCCCGTGGTCGAAGAAATCCCGGTGATCTGCGGAGTCCACGCCACCGACCCCCGCCGCCGAATGTGGCACTTCCTGCGTCAGGTCATCGATATGGGCTTTTCCGGCGTGAACAACTTTCCTACCCACACCATCGTCGATGGCCAATACCGCCAGACCCTCGAGGAGACCGGCATGAGCGTGCAAAAGGAAATCGAAATGATTGCTCTGGCCCACAAAATGGATCTCTTCACCATTCCATACGTTGTCACGCCCGAGGAAGCCAAAGGCATGGCCGAAGCGGGAGCCGACGTCATCATTGCCCATGTCGGCTGCACCATTGGTGGATCGATTGGCGTCACCGACGCCACCGTTTCCATGGATCACGCCGTTCAAGCGACTCAAAGCATCTGCGACGCCGCTCATTCTGTTCGAAAGGATGTCATGGTCCTCTCCCACGGCGGCCCAATTCTCACCCCGGAGAATGCCGCCTATATTTGCGAACACACCGACGCGGTGGGATTTGTCGGCGCATCCAGCCTGGAGCGCATGGCCGTCGAGCAACCACTCGCCGAACTCACCCGTCAGTTCAAATCGATACCGGTAAAACGCATTCACTAACATCATGACCATTGCCGTCTTGGGAACACTCGATTCAAAGGGCCGCGAACACGCGTTTGTCGCCGATCTCGTCCGCGAAAAGGGACACACTCCTCTTCTCATCGATTTGGGAACTGGTGCTGACCCACAGATCACTCCGGATGTAACCCGGTTTGAAGTCGCTGAATCAATCGGGCTCGACCTGCAAGCTCTCATCGACAAACAGGATCGCGGCGAATGCGTGGTTGCCATGTCCAAAGCAGCACCGGTCTTTCTTTCCATACTGGCCAGCGAAGGAAAAATCGATGGTGTCGTTTCTCTCGGAGGCGGCGGAGGTACCGCTCTAGGAACCGCTGCGATGCGCGCCCTTCCAGTAGGCTTCCCAAAGCTTATGGTCTCCACTCTGGCCTCGGGAAACACCGCACATTACGTGGGAACCAAGGACATCACCATGATGCCTTCCATCGTCGATGTTGCCGGGCTCAATCGCATTTCTAAAACCATCTTCACAAGGGCAGCCGGAGCAATCTGCGGCATGGTGGAAGCTCAAGTGGCACAAGATGACGATAAACCTCTCATCGTTGCCAGCATGTTTGGAAACACCACCGATTGCATCAACATCGCCGCCAAGGTACTTGAGGACGCCGGATACGAAGTCCTCATTTTCCACGCCACCGGCACCGGAGGAAAAACGATGGAGTCACTTATTGAATCGGGAATGGTTGCCGGCGTCCTTGACCTGACGACCACCGAGTGGGCCGACGAGCTCCTCGGAGCCACTTTATCGGCGGGCCCTGACCGCATGGATGCCATGACAAAGGCCAAAGTTCCCGCCGTCATCGCACCTGGCTGCCTCGATATGGCGAACTACGGAGAGCGCGAGACTCTTCCCGAAGAACACGAAGACCGCACCATCTACATCCACAATCCGCAGGTCACTCTTCTCAGAACCAATGCCGAGGAAAACGCTCAGCTTGGTAAAATCCTCGCCGAAAAAGCCAACGCCAACTCCGCCCCCACCGCGATCCTCAATCCACGCAAGGCAATCTCGATCATTTCTGCGGTAGGCCAAGCCTTCCACGACGACGAAGCCGACCAAGCACTCTTCGACGCCATCCACGCCAACGCGCAATGTGAAGTTGTTGATTTCGACGAAGAGATCAACAGCGAGGTCTTTGCCCAAGCCGCGGCCCACAAACTCCTCGAACTCATCAACAAGTCAGTAACCAAGTAACCCAATCATCCACCATGACCAGACACTTCGGCGTATTTCAATTTAAAGAAGGCATCACAGAAGAACAAATCGAAGAATGCTTCGCAGAAATGCGAGCGATGGTCGGAATCATTCCCGGACTCCTTTCCATGGAAAATGGTCCGTACAAATCCGATGAAGGGCTCTCTGACGGATACACCCACGGATTCATCATGACTTTCGATAGCTCCGAATCCCGGGATGCCTACCTCCCCCATCCCGAACACATGAAGCGGGTGGAATTGGTCCAACCAAAACTCGAGCGCCTC
>JABIRI010000152.1 GCA_018667915.1 Opitutaceae bacterium
CAAAGTAGGAGATTGGATCGCGCTTACGATTCGGGACAATAATCCCGAACTGGTTAAGACGGAATTATCCGGCTTCGAAGTGCAGGATCCGCGCTGGACAAGTATCATCGATGAAGGGGTCACCGTGACCGAGCGGCATCAAGTTGCCGCGGTGGAAGGGAATCGGATCCGCCTCACTGCGCCGGTGATCAAGCCGATCGATGTCCAATACAATTGGCGCGTGGTTAAGCACGAGCCACTCGAGGAAATCGGTTTCGAAAACATCCGCTTCGAAGGGGCGTGGAATGAGCGCTTCATCCACCATCTCAATTGGTTTCATGACGGCGGCTATTCGATGCTGAGTATGACACGCGTCGTGAATTCTTGGGTGCGCGACTGCGTGTTCGCCAATTTAAACTGCGTCGGAGCGATCGACGATTCGGCGCAAATCTCGGTGCTCGATAGCATCATCGAAGGCAACCCCGGCCACAGTGCGATCCGCTTCTCGGATAGCACCAGCTGCTTGATGGCCAATGTCGAAGACCGTGCCGGTCAATGGCACAGCGTGGGAATTTCCCGCGAGTCCATCGGCAATGTGCTGTATAGCTGCTTCTGGGGTTCGAAAACTAGTTTCGAGTCACATTCATCGCAGCCCCGCCACACGTTGTTTGATTCCTGTATTGGAGGGTTCCTGAAAGGGCATGGCGGTGGTGCTTCGAAGAATTTGCCAACCCACGTGGAAGGCCTGATCCTGTGGAATCACCTCAAGACCAACGAGGCGTTGTCCGACTTCCGTTTCGAACCCTTGGACGAACTCTACTGGCGTATCCCCCAGCCCATGATCATCGGGATGCACGGCAGTCCGATCAGTTTCCGCGAAGGCCAATCCACCGTAATCTCCCTCGGCAAGCCCATCGCCGAAGGATCCCTCTACGAGTTCCAAGTGAAGCGCCGCCTGGGCCAAATGCCGGTGGATTTGAGATGATGTTTGGAGACCCCTTTGGGGGCATTACTTACCCACGCATTAGATATCGAACTTAGGCGTCCAGCAACCGGTGTTCGGTAACGTAACGCACCAATTCTGCGGAATTTTTGAGTTCGAGTTTCTCCAAAATTCTCGAGCGATCCGTTTCTACGGATGAATCCGTGGTTATCAATTTATCCGCAATTTCTTCGATGGTTAACCCGCGTCCCAAATCGAGTAAAATCAAAGTCTCGTGAGCAGAAAGTGCTTTCAAACCAAGCGGTTGGTTTCTGACGTCGGTTAATGAGGCTGCTAGTTCCCAGCTGATATATTGACGTCCCGCGAGGATTTCAGTGACGGCGATTCTAATCAGATTGAGATCGGCGGTCTTGCAAAGATATCCGTTGGCCCCGGCCTGAATAGAAATTGCGCCCATCTTTTCCTCCGAAAGCATGGATAGAATCAAAATGGGCAAATTTGGCCGCATGGTCCTGATCTTGGTCAGGGCCTCAACTTCACGATCTCCGGGGAGTCCGAGATCGAGAATCACAATGTCCCACTCTTTGACTTCGATCAGCTGGAAAACTTCCTTCGAAGTGGACGCTTTCCCAAAAACCGCTTCCGGCATGCTCTCCCCTATAATTAGGGGTAGAGAATCCCGGATCAACGCGTGATCGTCGGCTATCAGGATACGGGGCGATTGATCGGACATGAAAGGAGATTACCGAAGCCCGGGTGGTGCGGCCGGGCAAACTCAAATTGCCAAGGGAAAAGCGTTTGAGTTGCTATAGCATTGGACCCGAAACTAAATCGTCGTGATGACCGCAATCTCAGGGCCCATCTATCGACTTGCGCTACTTCTGATTGGGATGGAGAGCGTGTTAGTGGGAGAACTGCCGTCACTAAACGATACAATTCGATTTGAGTCCGACTTGGGAGAGTCTTTGGCGGTCAGCGTAAATGATTCGGAACGCAGCGTTGCGTTGGCGCGAAGCGCGATGGCAATAGCATTGGATTCTGACCGACTCGATTGGGAGCTTAGAGCGCGAACCAGGCTGGCTGACGCCTTAAGGTTTAGTGGTGAATATGAAGATGCCTCGCTCGTTCTAAAGGATGGGATGGCGCTCCCGCAGACCGATGCAACCCGCCTTGAACGCGCCTGGTTACACTACGAAGTGGGGCGACTGCATTGGAATATGAGTGCGTATGCCGAGGCAGAGACTTGCTTCGTGGAAGTCCAACGCGTTGCTGAAATGCTGGATGCTCCGATGCTTCTGGCGCGGGTAACCAACTCCCGAGGGATTGTGGCCAGTAATCAACATCAGCCCGAAATTGCGAAGAAACAGTATCGATATGCACTGTCTTTGGCGGAGTCGCTGGGAGATGACGTGTTTCGTGCGAAGGTGCTCAATAATCTAGCGCTGATTTTGAGGGATGAGGGCGAGGCCGATGCCGCCCGCGAGTTATTTTTGACCAATCTCGCCCTGCACGAGGTAACTGGGAATCTGAGGGGAATGGCCAATGCGCTGATTAACTTAGGTTCAGTAGAATCGGGACTGGAACGATTTGAAGAGGCATTGGATTATAACCGTCGTTCTTTGGAATTGCGGATAAAATCGGGAGTGCCACGGCATATCGCCTCGGCTCACATCACAGTAGCGGGAAACTTGGCAAAACTGGGACGAGGGGAGGAAAGTCTGAATCACTTGCAGTCTGCAGAACCGATTGCGGTGGAGATCAATAGTGCCGAGTTATCCGGCCATCTGTGGGAAGCGACGAGTGAGGCTCACGCCGCTCTCGGAAATTTCGCGGAGGCGTTACATTATCAACGCCGTGCAGAAACCGAGCGGTTGATCGTGGCCGGGGAACAGACAGCTAAGACTGTTGCAGAATTACGGGAACGTTATGAAGCCGAGAAACGCCAGAGAGAGATAGCGGTGCTGCAGGCGGACCAGCGTGAAAAAGCGACCCAATTGGTGTTGAATGCCGCTGAGTTGCGGCGTTCGCAAGAGCAGCAGTGGACTCTGTTGGCGATGCTGGTTTTGGGCGGCATATCCGTGGTCACGGTGATTGGTCGGATGCGGGCAACGGCACGAGCTGAACGTAGGGTCTTGGTTGAAACTGAGCGTGCGCGCGCTGCCGCCGAAGAAGCGACCGCACTGAAATCTCGCCTGATTGATGTGGTTTCGCATGATCTTAAAAATCCCTTGTTGGGAATCATGATGACCGCAGATGTCATCCGAGGAGCCAGCGTAGATAATGCTTTGGTCGATGATCGCGCCAAAGCGGTTAAAGCGGAAAGTCAGCAGATGTTTGGGTTGGTCCAGGACATCCTTGATTCATCTGCGGCTGAATCTGGTCGAATTGAATTAAACCGAACCTCTCTGAATCTAGCCGAGATTGTTTCAACCTCGCAGCAATCCTGGCGAGATCACGCGGCGGTGAAGGATCAATTGATTAGATTGGAACTGGATCGGGAGAGGGAGAGTGAACTTGAGGCCGATGCCGGACGTCTGCGTCAGGTCATGGAAAATTTGGTGGGGAATGCATTGAAGTTCTCCCCGCGCGGGAGTGTCATCACCATCCGGGTGCAAGGTGGAGACCCGGTGGTGTTTGCGGTGCGGGATGAAGGCCCCGGATTTAGCGAAGAAGACTTGGCTC
>JABIRI010000109.1 GCA_018667915.1 Opitutaceae bacterium
ACGGGGATCGATGCCGTCTTCGTCGCCTCCGGTTAGATCGATGGCGGCTTCGCCCCGGGGCAGCAACATCCGGCTTTTGATCTCCATCAAAGTGGCAGCCATCACGAAAAACTCCCCAGCTACATCGAGATCGAGCTTTCTCATGTCATGGAGGATTTGGATGTATTGTTTCGTGACCGACTCGATGGGGATATCGTAGATATCGAGCTCGTTTTTCCGGATAAGGAAAAGCAGGAGATCGAGTGGCCCCTCAAAAACGGGCAATTTAATACGAAGATCGGAGTCGGGTATCACGGAGATTGGCAGGCTTGAGGGAGGAAAGCTGGTCGCAACAAAAATCCGGTAAAGGAGATTAGGTGCGGTGCAGGGCGGCCACAAAATACGCGTCGGAATCCAGTTCGGCGGGCAATAACGCGAGCCGGCCGGCCGGCAGGTTCTGGCCGGAAGCGGGGTGGATGAGCGGGGCCGGTCGAAATGCGGGATGATCGCGAAGGAATGTTTCGACCACCGCTTCGTTTTCGTCGTGGCAAAGGGAACAGGTGGCGTAGACCAATAGTCCTCCTACCTCCACGTGTTGAGAGAATCGGGCGAGTAGCAGCATTTGCTGCTCCTGGGCGCGCTGAATACGCGCCGTCGTTGTGGTCCATTTGAGCTGGGGCGAGCGTCGCCAGGTGCCACTGCCGGTGCAGGGGGCATCGACCAAGACACCCCCAAATTTTCCAGCCACCGATCGGGAGACGGTGAGGTTGGTGAGCCCAGCCCGTTTTTGGCGGGTCTGTAGTTCGCGGAGCGGCTTGGGCCGAATGTCGTGGGCGGTGACCGTGCCGCCGGAAGGATGTAGCAGTGTCGCGAGCTGGAGGGTTTTGCCTCCTGCTCCGGCGCAGGCATCCAACCAGTTGCCGGTAGGCGGAGTGGGCAAGCTGTGGAGTAATGCTTGCGAGCCGATGTCCTGCACTTCGATCAGGCCTTTCTGAAATGCGTGGGTCTGCGTAATGCGAGACTCCGGCGGAAGCTTCCATGCCCCTTCGATCAGGGCCGAGGGTTCAAAGGGGATTTGCAGTTCCGTCAGTTCGGTGGCCACGGCGTTGGCGTCATCGGTTTGAAGGCGGATCCAGAGTGGGGCTCGTTGCAGCAGCGTATCACGCTGAGTTGGGACGATCACTGCGGAGTTCTGTGACGATAGCCAATCGGGTAGCAAGTCTTCGGGTGGGCCGATCGGCTCGGTCGTCGCGGAGGCGAAATGTTCGATAAACGCCGCGGTATCTGGGGTTCGATTGGCGTGCTGGGCCACGCGTTGGACGAGGGTTTCCGGCGACGCATCTTCGATCCACGGCAGAATACGCCAGGCGGTATAGGCGAGTTCGCGGTAAAGTCGGCGATCGCGGCTGCCGGCCCGATGCCGAACGAGCCAATCGGAGAGTCGATTCGGTAGACCCGGATCTTTGCGCCAATGCGGACGAAGCTCGTCGATGAGTTCGAGAAACAAACGGCCTTGGTTTTTGATCCGACTCACGATGAAATCAAAAGGTCAGGACATCCAGTCGCACGGAAAACCCGAAGTCACTTTCGCGTCGGTTTCCTTCGTAGAACGAAAGCTCGTAACCGACCTGCCAGCGGTTGGCGATGGTTTGGCGGACACCGTAGGCCTGTTCGACAAATCGACTGCGGCGGGAATCGAAGTGGTGACGGGTATAGCCTTCCCACACTTCGTTGAATCGATAGGCCATCGCGGCGATAAATTCCTGAATATCGTTTTCCAGATAGTGGGTGGCAAATTGGAGTTGCCAGTCGTCGGCGCTGTGAAGGGTGATGGCGGTATTGAGTTCGCGCAGGGTCCAGTCCCCGGGAGTGGCGCGATGATAGAGATCGACGTCTAGAAATGAGGCTGGGCTTAAACGGAGTTCCGTATGCAACGCGGAGAGTTTTCGGGCTCCGACCGGCCGATCCAATCGGGCATCGAGGGCGAGATTCATATGCACAAGATCACGGGAGCCGTAGGTTTCGTCGCGGGTTTGAAGCCGTTGATCGAGGGCGAAGCGCACGGTGTGGGTGCGGGTGAGGTCGTCGATTTGGCGCCGAGACCCGAGTCCCAGTGGCTCAAGATAGGTGGCGAATACGCGACGATCGATTTGAGGAATATCCGCGTGGCCTTTGTCGGCATCAGGAATGTAGCGATAGGCGATTTTTGGCGTGATGAGGTGACGCAGGCCATCGATATTCCAAAGTTCGTTCTGGTAATCGAATCTCCCCGAAAAACGCATCTGCGCATCCATGCCGAATTCACCGAGGGCGCGAGTGTAGTCGTTGCTCGCACCGCTGGTTTCGGTGTAGTGGGTCAGTCGGGCACCGACGACGGGGGTGATCGCTATCCATGATTGGGGTGACCATGGTCGCGTGAGTCCGTAGTAGGTATCGAATCGTTCGGAACTGATGGTAGCCGCCGCGCCGGGTGACTTTCGCCGCAGCACGGCAATCGAACTCTGTGATTCTTGGATGATGCCATTCGAGAAGGGAGTGGGAAGGAACTGCCAGCTTAGCTCGGGTAGGCGCTGGCGAATTTCGTGAAAGTCGTTGGGTTGGGCGCGAGCAAAAATTCCACTGACCGAATTGGTGGTCGTATAATTCAATTCGATAAAACTATCGGGGACCTGCACCGGGAAAAATTCACGGGAACGAAAATCACGCAGGACCTCCGAGTCGCTCCAATAGTTAAACTCGCCATTGAGCGTGAGTTGGTCGCTCATGCGTTGGCGGTGAAGCCAGCTTATGATACCACGGTCGTTACCGATTCTTTGGTCCAATACATCGACACCCAAATCCCCGCGATCACCGCTGTCGCGAATGTAGCCGCTGGTGAATCGACCAAACGCTCGAGAGCCATCGGGATTCTGCCATTCGTAGCCGAAGGCTGGTCCTGCCATGACCCCGCGGTTGGTAAATAGGCCTATGTCCGCACCCGCTCGCCAGCGTTCCGCAATCGGCACCGTGGCCCCCACCCGGGCAAACAGGCCGAGTCGACTGGAAGCGCCACCGTCGACCGTAATTTCGAACAAATCGGGACCGTTTAAAGGCAGGGAAATCGATGGCACCGGCAAGAATTGAAATGCTCCTAAGCCGATACGGGCACCGGATGATTTAATGCTCTCGGTGGCGGGGGAGTAGGTGATCGTCTTCGCTCTGAGTGTCGGAGTCCAAAATCCAGGTTCGCCGAACGAAAGCTCGGCATCATTAAAAACCAACGTTTCTTCGCTGCCTGTAAGTTGCTGAGCGGAAAAATAGTAGGGATCGCGACCGAAGCGGACTTGTTCCACCTCGTAGTTTTCGGTGGCGAGATTGTAAGTCAGTTTCTGAGCGAGCAGTCGCAGGCCGTCGCGCTGGAGCAGCGCGTCACCCGTGGCGGTTGCGATGCGACTCGCTTGATTCCATCGAATTTCGTCAGCCAAAAACACGGAGCCTCCGTGGGTCGCCCGGGCGTTGCCGGTGAAAACGATTTCTCGGGTGTCTAAATCGACGGTGGAAGTAGCCGCCTTGATGCTTGGGGCGAGAGTATTGCCCGCTTGGGCTGAAATTTGCGTAGGCGCGAGCGCCGCTATGCATAGGGTAACATAGGCGAATATGAGCCGGGTGGATGGAAACCGAGGTGTCATCAACTAGGCGGAGCAAATGTGGCCAAATCCACGGAGGCAAGCCGGGTTACCAAGGGAGGTCAATTTAGCCTCGGCGAACTGCTCGGTTTGGCCACTCTCATGGCTCGACGGCGGCCGCCATGCTGACCAACCTTTCCGTATCACTGTGATCATTACCAAAAAACAAATCACCGCACTAACCGAGGCTCGCGAAGCCGAACCGCACTCTGTTCTGGGTATGCATGTCGTTAAGCAAGGCGGCAAATCGGGTGTGGTGGTGCGCGTATTTGTCAGCGGAGCGGTTTCGGCGGAGATCGTTGAGCTCAAGGGGGGCAAAGGTTTTGCCATGGAGCAGGTGGGGGAGGATGGGCTGTTTGAGGTTTTTCTCCCGCGCCGAAGGACGGTTTTTCCGTATCAAGTGCGGGCAGCCTACGCGTCCGACGAATCTCGGCAATTTCACGACCCGTATCGTTTCCTACCGACGGTAAGTGATGCGGATCTCTACCTTTTCAATGAAGGCAACGAACACCGTGTCTATACCAAGTTGGGCGCGCATGTGCGCGAAGTAGACGGTGTTCAGGGCGTGTCTTTTGCCGTTTGGGCACCGAACGCCAAGCGGGTTTCGGTCGTCGGAAATTTTAATTCATGGGACGGTCGGTATTTTCCGATGCGAGCATTAGGGGCTTCGGGGGTTTGGGAGTTATTTATTCCCGGCCTGCGCGAAGGTGAGCTCTACAAGTTCGAGCTTTTGGATCAGGGCGACAATATCCACCTGAAGACCGATCCGTATGGCACTTACTTTGAGGCTCCTCCCGGCAATGCGTCCATCGTGCACAATACTCGTCATCACGAATGGAAGGATGATGCGTGGATGCAAAAACGCACGGAGAGCGCGGGGGACATCGATCGCCCGATCTCGATTTACGAAGTCCACCTCGGTTCATGGAAGCGCAAGGTCGAGGATGCCGCGCGTCCGTTGAACTACCGCGAGCTCGCGGTCATGTTGGCGGACTATGCGATCGAAATGGGATTCACCCATATCGAAGTGATGCCATTGGCGGAGCATCCGTTTGATGGCTCATGGGGTTACCAAGTGACCGGATTTTTTGCGCCCACGCACCGCTTCGGAAATCCGGATGACTTCGCGTTCTTTGTGGACCACCTTCATCAACGCGGAATTGGTATTATTCTCGACTGGGTGCCCGCTCATTTCCCTCGCGACAGTTTTGCACTGGCGGGGTTTGATGGATCACACCTCTACGAGCACGCCGATCCACGACAGGGCGCTCACATGGATTGGGGCACGTTGATCTTTAACTACGGCCGCAATGAGGTGAGGGGATTCCTTGTATCAAATGCGTTGGCGTGGCTCGACCGTTACCACATCGATGGACTGCGCGTGGATGCCGTCGCCTCCATGCTTTATCTCGATTATTCGCGCGAAGACGGAGAATGGATCCCCAATAAATACGGCGGTCGGGAAAACCTCGAAGCGATCGAGTTTCTCAAAGAGACGAATCGATTGGTTCATGACTATTACCCGGGCGTCTTAATGATTGCCGAGGAGTCCACCGCCTTTGCCGGAATCAGTAAGCCGATCGAAGCGGGCGGGGTCGGTTTCGACTTCAAGTGGAACATGGGCTGGATGCACGACACGCTGAAGTATTTCGAGCGCGAACCGATTCATCGGAAGTGGCATCAAAACGATCTGACCTTTGCCGCGTTGTATCAGTGGTCGGAAAATTTTGTGACCGTATTTTCGCACGACGAAGTGGTGCACGGTAAAAACTCCATGCTCTACAAAATGGGCGCGTGGCATATCCCGGAAAAGGCGGCAAACCTACGGGCCCTCTACGCTCACATGTGGGGCTGGCCCGGGAAGAAGTGTCTCTTCATGGGCTGTGAGTTTGGACAGTCCCACGAATGGAAATACGCCGGCAGTCTTGATTGGCATCTTTGCGAATACATCGACCACGAAGGCATTCGATTGTTGGTGCGGGACCTGAACCACCTCTATGCGGCGGAGCCGGCGCTGAGTCGCACGGACCTTACGCCGGAAGGTTTCCGTTGGGTGGCAGCCCACGACACCGACGCCAGTGTGGTTTCATTTATTCGCCAAGATGCGGATGAGAAAACGCTCTTCCTCGTGGTGGGCCATTTCACTCCGAGCACCCGGGAGAACTATCTCATCGGTGTGCCTCGCAGCGGGCGTTGGGAAGAAGTGATCAATACCAACAGCGAGTTCTATGGTGGTGCCGGAATCGGCAACGGCGGCGAAGTCAGTGCCGTGGATGTCGAGACCGATGGCATGGGCCAAAGCCTGCGTCTCACCCTGCCGCCCCTGACCACCATGATCTTTAAGTGGACCGCTGAATAGGCGGAGGCGGATTCGCGGGCTAAGACCCGGCGGGTTGATCGAAGAAAAACTGCTCGGTCACAATCTTCCCGTCTTTTACTTCAAAGACGGCGATCTCGCACATCGGAAAGCGATTGCCGGATTTTTTGTCCGTCACGTCCACCTGCATCGTGAGGGAGAAAAAGTTTCCCGCAACGATGGGATCACTGATCTCATTACTGTGCGTTTCAAAGGTGTCGCCCCAAAGTTGTAACTTACCCGCGAGTGCCTCGCGCCCCTGCTGCACCGCATCCGGTGCCCAAGCAGGTTCGATGCTCTTCGCATTATCCGCATAGAGTTCGGCCTGCGCTCCCGGGTAGTCCCCGGCACGAAGCATTTCAACGAGACGCTTGGAAATTTCGGCAGTAGTCATGGAATTATTTGTTAGAATTAATCACCACAGTTCGACCGCTCGCGTAAACGCGGTGCGGTCTTCGGCTTTGAAGAAGGCGGTGCCGGCTACGAAGGTGTCGGCTCCGGCGGCGCGGCAGAGGGCCCCGGTGGTGAGATCGACGCCGCCGTCTACTTCCAGACGGAATTTGAGGTCACGCTCTTGGCGCCAGGCATCGATTTGCTGGAGCTTGGGCATCATGTCTTCCCGGAAACTCTGTCCGCCGAATCCGGGTTGCACGGTCATGACGAGCACGAGATCCACCTGATCGAGGAACGGCTCAATGGCAGACGCGGGGGTGCCGGGATTTAAGACGATCCCGTTTTGGCAACCGAGTTTTCGAATGTTGGCCAGCGTGGTCGCGTGGTCATATTCGGGCTCGATATGGATGCTGATCAGATTGGAGCCCGCTTTGGCGAAGGCTTCGATATATTTATGCGGCTCCGCCAGCATCAAATGCGTGTCGAAAAAGGTGTCGGCGAGTTCGGGGCGGCGACGGAGCGCCGCGACGACTTCGGGGCCGAAGGTGAGGTTGGGCACAAAGTGCCCGTCCATGATGTCGAGGTGTAACCACTTGAGGTTGTTTTGCGGCACGGCGGCAGCGCTGGCTCCGAGATCGGCGTGGTCGCCGACGAGTAAAGAAGGGGCGAGAATCGAATCGAACTTCACGTGGGAAGTTCAAGCGTTCCGCTACCAAACGTCGAGCACGCTATGGGTCACGCGATCGGCCAATGCGGCGGCGAGTTGAGGCATGACCTGGTATTCGGCGGGGTTCTGGCCTCCGTCCACGAAGATCTGCCGCGTGACTTCGATTTCACGGTTCTCGAAAATAACGTTTCCGGTCCGCTGTTCCGTGAGGGTTGCAAGCACGGTGAGGGTAAGGTCGAACTTGCGCGCGAGGGCGGTGTCGTTCGGCTGAACTGACGTGAACGAGCGGTTCCGATCGGTGAGCTCGATGGCTAAAATGACATCCGCCTGTGCCGGATTGGCTGCTAACGTCACGCGACCGTCTTGCGCGAGGGAGCGGCGGATTTCACGAGATAAGCGGGCAGCGGATTGGGGGCTGGCGGCGGTGTTTTCAACCGGAGCGACGTAGATGGATCTAAACGCCAGATCTTCCGTGGATCCCGTGCCCAATTGATAATGGGCGCACCCGGCCAAAAAAAGGAGCAGGATTGCTCCACAGATCGGAACTGCGAATCGTGGGAGCTTTCCGATCACTGTGATTTCGATTTGAAAGGTAAGCACCGAGCGGCGCGACGGGGCCTAAAAGAGTCCGAGGAATTTTTTTCGCTTCTTCGTGGGCTCGGGTGCTTCTTCGTCGCTGGTCAGTTTACCGTCTTCGTCGAAGGTTAAGCCGAGTTCGCTCATGCGGGTTGCGATGTGGTCGAGTCTGCCGCGGGCACGCTCGGCTACGGCCGAATCGGGATAGCTGGTGATGGCTTCATTGAAGAAAACGCGGGCGCCTTGATAGTCGCGATGATACTTCAATTTGTATTCGCCGAGGATCATTTTGCTCTCCGCAAAAACGGTGCGCATCTGGTCCAGACCGTGTTGCGCTTCGGCCAATCCGGGATCGTCCGGGAAGAGAATCATAAAATCCTCAAAGTAGGTGATCGCTTCGCGGGTGGACTCTTGATCGTATTCCGGGCCTTCGACCAAGGAGGCGTGGGTCTGGGCGAGAGAGAGGTAGGCATCGGGAGCCAGCAAGCTTTGCGAGTAGTTGTTAATGAGACGATCCAACGCATCGATTGCGTAAGGCGTGTTGTTGAGTCGCTGATGGGAACGGGCAACGTTCATCAAAGCGAGTGGTGCATAGTCACTGTAAGGAGCGTTGGCGGACACCCACTCGAAGTAGGTGATTGCTCGTTCGCGACTCCGA
This sequence comes from Opitutaceae bacterium, assembly GCA_018667915.1. GTDB lineage: Bacteria > Verrucomicrobiota > Verrucomicrobiia > Opitutales > Opitutaceae > Actomonas. Next base: position 8,295 of record JABIRI010000109.1, read on the forward strand.
AAAGAAGGTAGCCAACCCCAGTGATAGTTGCGGGCTCCATTCATCAAATCTTCCGCAATGCCAAACTGGGTAGCGAGCACTTCGTTGAATCGTTCGTAGTTCGGGTAGAGGCTCATCACGCTCTGGAACGATTCGAAGCTCTTGTAATATTGCCGGCGTTTGAGGCGGACGTGTCCTTGGCGATAAAGTGCTTCGGGGGCGAATAAGGAGTTGGGGAATTTTTTGGAAACGCGTTTGTAGAGCCGAAGTGCGGTGCCTTTGCCGCCGCGTTCTTCCGCCGCGCGAGCACGGTTCATCATCTCGGTGGCACGTTGAATATCCTGACCGGCCACACCGGAGAGGGCGCCACCCTGAATTCTCCAGCCGTCACCGGGTGTCCAGACCAGCTCGGCGGCCAGCTCAGCCGTGATGCCGAAGGAAAGAATTGTGAGGAGAAGAACGCGAAGTTGGCGCATTGGATGAATGGGCATGAGAGGGTTACCAGCGAACCAAGGCGCTACCGTAGGTCAAGCCCGCCCCGAAGGCGACCAGCAGGGAGAGGTCCCCGGGTTTGATCCGGCCGGAGCGACGAGCCTCGTCGATCGCGAGGGGGATCGAGGCGGCGGAGGTATTGCCGTAGCGTTCAAGATTAACGAAAAAGCGCTCCACGGGGAGTTCTAGAAATTTGGCGATTGAGTCGATGATACGGAGATTAGCCTGATGAGGCACTACACAATCCACTTCGTCCGCATGAATGCCGTGTTGTTCCAAGATGTCTCGGACTGCGTCCTGCATTTCGCGCACGGCGAATTTGAAAACCTCGCGGCCTTTCATCTCAATAAAGCGAGCTGGGACGTTGGGACCAGGCTTGGGGTGGGCGCTGCCACCACCGGGAATCTGCAGTAATTCGGTGTTTCCTCCTTCGGAATAGAGCTTCGTTCCCACAATTTCTGCGGTGGATCCCGCTTTTGCGGGCCCGAGAACGACCGCCCCAGCCGCGTCGCCAAAGAGCACACAGGTGGTGCGATCCGTCCAGTCGAGGACGGTGGAGAGTTTTTCGGCCCCGATCACCAGCGCGTGGCGATAGCGGCCTGACTGAAGCATAGCCCAAGCGGTATCTAGCCCGTAAATGAATCCGGAGCACGCCGCATGGGTATCAAAACAGGCGGCGTGGTGGGGAAGACCGAGTTTCGCCTGCACGATACAGGCGGTAGATGGCATCGGTAGATCCGGGGTGAGCGTAGCCACGATACAAAGATCGATTTGCTCGGGTTTGATCCCGGCATCCGCGAGAGCCGCTTTCGCGGCGGCGGTTGCCATGTCGGAAGTCATTTCCGACTCTTCCGCGATGCGCCGTTCTTTGATTCCGGTGCGCGTGAAGATCCAATCGTCTGAAGTCTCCACGACCTTCGCCATATCCTCGTTGGTCATAACGCGCTTAGGCACGTAGGAACCAGTTCCGAGTAAAGCGAAGGAAGTATCGGCCATAAAAATTGCGGTTAATTAAGATTCGTCGGTCTCGACGGGGTCGGGCCGGAAGATCTTATTGGCGCGTCCGATATCGGCTTCGATCTGACTGTTGCGGTCAACTCGAATAAACTCACTCGCGTCACCCAGTGCGTTCATCAGGGCAAAACGATTGGCTGATCCGTGCGCCTTCAATACGGTGCCATTCAAACCGAGCAGCGGCGCCCCTCCGTAACGTTCGGGCTGGATACGATGGCGCAGTCCGGTGAACGCTCCCTTGGCCAAGAGGCCGCCGAGGCGACGCAAGGGGGATGCGAGCATCTGCGATTTGAGCTCGTTGCGGAAAAACTTGGAAAGTGATTCCCAACTCTTGAGGCAAATGTTGCCGGTGAATCCGTCACAAACGATCACATCGACATGGTCGAAAAAGACCTGGAACCCTTCGAGCGGACCGACGTAGTGCACGAGATCGCCGAGTTGTTTCAGGCTTTCGTGGGTATCATTGATCAACGCGTTCCCTTTGCCTTCCTCAGTGCCGATGGTCAATAGACCCACCCGAGGGCGTTTGATACCCAACTCCATCTGAGCATAGTGGCTGCCCAGGATCGCGTTGTGGGCGAGGTGGATAGGACGAGCGTCGGGGTTGGCTCCCGCATCGATTAAAATGAAGTGACCTTTGTCCCGGGGAATAACCGGGGCGAGGGCGGGTCGCTCGACGCCGGTCATGGTGCGGAGTTTCAAGGTTCCCGCGGAAACGAGGATCTTAGTATTGCCCGTGCTGACCACCGCTCGCGCTTGGCCTTCTTTGACGAGTTCGATCGCCTTGAGCATCGATGAGTCGCGTTTCCGCTTCATCGCCGTCATCACCTCATCGGCCATGGTTATGACCGTGGGGGCGTGTAAAAGAGAGACCTTGGGGTGATTTTCAATCTGCGCCTGCTTTAGGAGGGGCAGTAGTTCGTTTTCGTCACCGACGATCGTGACCGGGCAAAGGTCGGGGAATTCGTTTACAGCAAGCCTGAGAGCCTCAACCGCTTCGATTGGTCCCAAGTCTCCCCCCATTGCGTCTAGCGCAATGCGACGAGTATCCCCTTGTAAGTTCTCCATCCGTTAGAAGAGCCGGACGGACCAGAAATTCAATCGACTGGAGCTCAGACGTTTACGTCGAGCACCTGACGACCGCGATACATGCCGGTATTCGGGTTTACGCGGTGCGGACGAACGGCGGAACCGTCCGTGGGATCAATGGCGACTTCAGGCGCCTTAAATGCGTTGGCGGAGCGACGAAGGGCGCTGCGGCGTTTGGAATGTTTGCGTTTAGGTTGGGCCATGTCGGGCTGATTTAAAGGTTTAGCGGACTTGAGCTAGCGAGTGCTTCAAAAGTGGTAAAGGCGAGGAATAAGCAACCCGTGGAAGGGGCGTCAAGCGATTTACCGAAGGGAAGTGGTCAGGCGTTTCAGCCCAGCACCCACCAAGCGAGAACGGCGGCGAGAATGAGTCGATAGATGGCAAACGCTCCGAGACCGAATTTTTGCAGCCAAGCGACGAGGAATCGCACGGCGACAGCGGCGGAAACTGCGGCGGCAGCTCCGCCGATAAGCATTTCGCTCCAGCCGAAGAGGGCCAGCATCGCCGGTCCCGTCTGCAGCCCCTTATAAGCGGCCGCTCCGCCTAATACCGGAACGCCCACCAGAAAAGCAAACTCGGCAGCTTTGGCGGGGGCGAGACCGCTGAAGTAACCGCCCACCATGGTGACCATGGAACGACTCATGCCTGGCCAAAGAGCGAGACATTGCATCCCGCCAATTTGCAGCGCTTCGCGAATTGTCAGTTCACCCGGTGTTTTAGGATCATCTAGCGGGACCCCGCGCCGCTTCCGCCAGAATTCCGCGCCGAGCATCAGGAATCCGCCCACGACGGCGCCACCCGGGCTGGTCAGCCCGCCGACCACCGCACCGGCGAATCCGTACAGTAGAATGCCGAGCATCATGTTCGGTTCGAGATAGACCTTCGGAGCGATCATCATGCCCGCGACCGCGCCAACCGTCGCCGCCAAGCCCCAGCCAAGGCCAAGCATCTTCTTGACGCTGATCCCCACCAGGGCCGCGGATACCGGGTTCGCGGCGGCGGCTCGCATCGCAAGGCCAACCGAGGTGAACCGGAAGAAAACGTAGATCATGCCAAGCATGACCAGGGTAATCCCGACCACGCCTAATTCATGAGGTCCTATGAGCTTGGTCTCGAATGGCAGTTGGCTTGGG
>JABIRI010000133.1 GCA_018667915.1 Opitutaceae bacterium
CATTTGATCTCCCCACTCTGCCCCGGCCATCTGCACTCTCGATTCTATCGGCAACAGGTCGGTGGATTGATCCATCGTGATTCCCCGGGGAGGATCAACTTCTAGAATCCGTCTCATCTCCGCATACCGATCGACGCGCGCGTATGCCGTAATTTGGTTTTCCCATTCAAAAACGGGCTGAGGCCACAGCCCCAACTGGTCAATTCGTTCGGCAATCCAATGAGCCTGGTCACGGGCCTCCCGCACCATGAGGACCAACGGCACCGATTCATCGCTCAACAATGCTACGCTTTCGCTCACTTTACCCGGGTGGAAAAACATCTGCGCATCCGGAATCATCAACATTCGTCGCTCGGTATAATACGCGACAGACGAGTTCCAGTCCGGAGAATGAGAGACGATAACTTCGTCTTTTTCCGTGATCAACCGAATCGCTTTGGTCAGACCATAGTCACCGGTCGCATAAGTGGTTTGAACCTGATATAGGGTCGCCTCATATCGCCAAAACTGGCCGCACGCCATGCCTCCCAATAAAACGAGAATCAACAGTCTTTCCTTACCCCAAGACTGAGCGCGGTCCCACCAAGCAGCCAGTCCGGCACCGATCGAGAGCGTCAAAAACGCCGCATTGGCGAAGAAATAGTAATCGTGCAGGAGGTAGAGGTTGAAGAACAACAACTGGATGCCCAGAAACGTCCCGAAACCCATCACCACGAGTCGCCGACTCGGCGCCTGCCACAACGCGATCCCCAGGCCGATCACCGTTACATACCAAGGCATGACCGCGTCGTGCCAACGGCCCAAAAGCGTCTTCCACTCCATCGCATCAAATCGCATGGACCACGACCCAAAATTAAATCCCCGTAACTCCGAAGAAAGTAGAAAGTGAGCAATCGGATTTTGTGCCTTGATCGAATCCGCATGAGCGACCCATGCGAACCCCAACGCCAACAAGGGAACACCGATTCCCAATGCCTCTACCAACAACCGTTTTTTTACCCGCTCTTCACGCATCTTTCCCAACTGCAAATCTCGTAAAAATAATATGGCCCACGGCAGACAGAATGCCGCCCATGTGGTCGCTTTCACCAACACCGCAATTGCCCCCGCCAACCACAGGATCACCAGATATCTACCGGCGCCCTCTTCCCGATATTTCAACACGCCCCACAGAAACCAAGCCGAGCTAGCCCACGCCAGGGACTCGATCATCACGGTCCGGGAGAAGAAAAGATACACCGGAGAAAACACGACCAATACCAATGCCAAACAACTTCCGCCCGGAGAAAATTTGGCGATCCGCATGAGATGGTAACACGCGACCAAACCCACCAAAAAACAAATCACGGACACCGATCGGGCACCCTCCGCAATCCCCTGCCCCGTAACGCCAATCCACTTCACCACCAGGTATTGATAAATGGGAAATTCCATCGGAATCGACCAGGGTTTACCCAGGACCGGAGTCGAATAATCCATCCGAAACCCATCCTGTTCCATCGCCTGAATGGTTAATGCGGTTTGTGCCTGGCGAAACTCATGTCCGGACAACCCTGTAAGTTCCCAACCGTGACTCGCCCAATACCCCGCAAAAATCAGAGCCCCCAGAAAAAAACCTGCTCCTACCCGATTCGGTAACGTATTTTTTGAAATCAATCTTGGTAGGGTTTGGTTGTTATAATACGGAGCAAAACGAGCTCCGTATTTAACAAACAGCACTATTGTTCAGTGATATCCACCACGAAAGCCCAGTCGAATGCCGCATTGCCCCGGGCACGACAGCCGAAGACGAGGACCTCATCAGGTCCCGCCTCGTAGTCAAACTCCGCGTCAATGATTCCCCGTTTGGATTCATCCGTCACCGGCACGACTTCATCACGGAAAATTTCTCGGCGTTCTCCGTCAGGGGATTCCACCCAAACGATAAAATCAACGCCATCCGATTTAGCTCCCTCGCGATCCCAAGTCGTATCTTTTATACCGTATCTCCAACGCATGCGACCCGATGGCTTTTCAGGCTGAATCCACAGGTCCGAGTCCGGGTGGAAATTCAATACATCATGCCCGTCAATCTCGCTTAAACTGTAGCCGTATCTGATTCGCATCCGATGCGGCAACGGGTCGATCATCGGAAAAACGCTTTCAGCCAGATTTCGGTGTAATTCGAATTCGTTCAGGGTGAAGTCAACGCCTTCGGGTTGATCTATCGGTTCCACATTGGGGTAGACACTGCCGCCGGGTCCCAAACGGTTATACAAATCAGAGTAGAAGATGGGATTCACGTATACATCGGTATCCAAGTGCCGAAATAAAGGGGTCGGGACTACGCCGGTAATCGTGGTCAGATCTTCAACCACTTTTTTATTCGAACGTCTTTCCCCGGATATGAATAGAGCACTGATTATAGCTCCATCGAGATCATCAATGGCACCGCGTAGGTAGTCTTGATCGTATTCCAGGCCGGAACGCACCATCAAAGCACGACGCTTGGAATAATAGGGAACGATCGCCGACCAATCCTGGCCGACCCCGACTATCACGCTTTCGGAGTGCAGCATATCCTGGAACAAAGCCGTCATACCTGACCCCCCTGGACTCTTAACGGACTGAAGCTGATAATAACCGGTCAGGTAGGTGTGTCCCATCACTATAAAGGGAGCCGCGGCGAGGCACAATCTTGCAGCTAGTGGTGCTCGTAGCTCTTCGATCAACCCTGCCGCCGCGAATCCAAGCGCGAGCACGACAAAAACCGCTCCCGCGTAAAAGTAGTAATCCTGAAGGGCGTAGGCATACGGGAAAGCCAGTTGCCCAAACATCCAGATCACAAATGCACCTAGGATGAATTTACGCGCCTTGGGACACAGCAACACCCCCAACAGCAGGAAACTCAAAATAAACCAAGGCGGAGCCAGTGTCTCGGACCACCGTTCCCCCATCACCGACCAAGTTTCCCGAGCCAGACGTGATTCCAGACTAAAAGTGCCAAAGTTCCCTTCCGTCAGAGCCTTCGACGTGAAAATCCACGCAGAACGGTGCACTTCTTTGATCGCATCTGTGTAACCCACCCACCACGTGATGGCCGCGTAGGGAGCCACCACTGCGCCAACACCAAAACCGATCGTGCGAAGTAACGAACGAGTCGACCCTCCCCGCCTCCACTCACGCCACAATGTCCATGCCCCGAAAAGCGCCGCCGGAAACAGCCAGACCAAGAACACCAAACTCTTGATGAGGATCCCAATCGTCCCCACTGCCGTCGCCCACCCCCACCATTTCCAACTTCGCGTTTCCATCGCGCGAACAAACGCGGTGAGAAACCACGCCGAGAACGCCATTGCCATCGGATCGATCAAAAATGCCCGCGAATAAAAAATATAAACGGGACTCACCAAAATAAGGGCCAACAGCAGCCACCGTTTGGCTCCATCGATTCGCCAACTGCCAAGCAGCATGAACAACGCGGGCAGCGAAAGGTAGAAACAGGTCAGAGACACGCCTCGGGCTGCCTCAAAATATTCTAAACTCAACGTCCGCTTAACCAACGCGACCGTCCATTGATAGAATGGAAACTCCAATGGAAACGCCCACGGTTTCCCCAATATGGGGGTCTCATAATCGATCCCAAAATTATTCTGCTTATTGATGTATTCCGTGATGATCGCCGTCTGCGCCTGACGAAATTCATGTCCCGGCATGAAGCCGTAGGTCCAATTCACCGTCACAAAATACAGGTGAAAACTCAGAGCCGCCAAAAAGACGACTAAAGTCCATTTGGCGGAAAATCTAAACTGAGCTGTCGTATCATTAGATTCCATGAAATTTTCTCTTTAGACAACCTACCCATCCAAAGTCCCTAGCCATGACTCCTCTTGGTTGCAGAACTATCTGAGGGGGGATATTCTATCAAAAAAGAATTCGAAACCTGTCAACTCGTTGTTGGTAGGGTGAATCCACTAACAATGAATCCGTCTTGTTTCGTTCTTAAATCACCTATTTCACCGTCTTTCGGGCCACCCTCTCCCATTGAATATTAGCCCAACACGTAAAACCGCGCTTTACTGCTTCGCACCCCGGACGTTCATTCAAAGGTTTCATGTTTGAGACCGAGCTTTGCCGATTCTTCATCGACCAGCCGATTGACTGGAACCTAGACCAGGAAATCGCGGATATCCGTGGCTGGGTGCTTTTTAAGTCAGGCGAGGAGCTCTTCGATCTACGGGCAAAACTCGACGGAGTCCCCTTCTACGGGATCATCGGAATCGATCGTCCCGATATCCGTGATGCCTTTGATGCCGGTGGACCGGGCTTAAAGTCCGGCTTTCGGGTAAGTGTCCGCCCGTGGCACGGGGCTAAGACCCTCACTCTCGAGGTGATGTTACGGGATCAAACTTGGGTGGAATTCTGTCGCCGGGAGGTCACCTGCGCCGGCGAGGATCAACCCAAGAAACAGCCCCCACCCTATGTTCGCAGCGAGGTTCTCGAAGAGAGTCTCTTCTACCTCTACCGCCATTTCCATCAGGAGTCCGGCGCTAAGCTCCGCGAAGAGTCGAAACGGGTCCTGGATGAGATCTCGATCAACCAGACCGAGATGCTCCCCGAAAACGATTTGATCGGGTATCTCGATTTGCCTGAATTCTGGGTAAACGCTCACTACGAAAAATTCCGCGTATCCGGCTGGGCCTTCTCCCGGGACCAAACCATATCCCGCCTCCACTCCACCATTGGTTGCGTCGATGAAAACCGGCTAGTCTGGGGCAAGGAGCGTGAAGACGTTCTCCACTACAATCCCGATTTCCCGCAGGCATTGAAGTCGGCTTTCTATGGTTTGGTCGATATCCGCCCCGGCTGCTTCAGCCCCGCTTGTCTGAAGATCTGGGTGGATTACCCCGATCAACCCCGACAGCTGCTCCGCTCAAAACGTCTTTTCATCAATCATCTCGATGAAAACAGCGGGGCCATTCCCTACTACAGCCACTTCAAATTTATCCGCGTCATGGCTACGCTGGCGCGTGAAATCATCCGCGGGGGATACGAACTTGAAAGTTGGGGCGACTTCTGGAAGGCCGTTCGGGCTACTCGCGCCAAATTGGCCGAAAAAATGGTTCGCGGCGGAAAGGCCAATGCACCACCTCCACCGACGCCTTGGGAGAAGAAAGAACCGTTCGATCTCTGGACTCATCATAATCGTCTTACTCCGCGCCTGATCGATTTTTTGGGTAATGAGGCGAAGCCCCTGAATAAAACCGGACCCAAGATCAGTATCGTGGTGCCGACCTACAATACGCCTACCCGGTTTCTGAATGAGTTGATCACCTGCGTGAAAGCCCAGGTCTACACCAACTGGGAACTCTGTTTGGCCGACGACGCTTCGCCGCAGAAGCACGTGGGCAAGGCGCTGCAGGCCGCGGCCAATTCGGATCCTCGCATCAAATTCATGGTGCGGGAGTCGAACGGTCACATCTCTGCGGCCACCAACTCCGCTCTCGAACTCGCCACCGGCGAATACGTTTCGTTTCTCGATCACGACGACCTCCTGCCCGCCGATGCCCTGCTCCACGTTGCGGAAGCCATCCAAGCGCAACCTTCCGTCGATTTTCTCTACACCGATGAGGACAAAATCGACACCTCGGGCCACCACTACGATCCCCAGTTCAAGGGTGACTGGAACCCCGAGATGGCAATCACCCACAATTACACCCACCATCTCCGCACCCTTCGCCGTAAAATCGTCGAGGAAGTCGGCGGTCTCCGCGTGGGTTACGAAGGTGCGCAGGATATTGATCTCGTGCTGCGCTGTGTCGAAAAGATCGAGCACGCCAACATCCGCCACGTGCCTTTTGTATGTTACCACTGGCGCGCTCACGAAGAAAGCACCGCCCAACGAGGCGACCAAAAGGGATACCTGTTTGCCGCCGCCCGCAAGGCGATCGAGGATGCCGTAAAACGTCGGGAATTACGCGCCGAAGTCGTCCTGCCTCCGTTGATGCAGGACAACGCGCTCTGTCTGCATCAATTGAAATGGGACGCAAAGCTTTTGGCCGAAAATCCCGTTACGATTGTCATCCCATCGCGTAACCAGGCCGCGTTGCTCAAAGATTGTCTCGATTCTCTCGATCGCACGGTCCGTTGGGAACACACCAAACTGATTGTCGTTGATGATGGGTCGGACGAAACCACCGCGCTGGAGTTACTCAAAGCCATCGAATCGCGCTCGGACCGGCCTTGGAGTGTGCTGCGTCCCGAACGGGACCCGTCCGGATTCAACTACTCACGTTTGGTAAACTTGGGCACCCAAGCTGCCGACACCCCACTGGTCCTTCACCTCAACAACGACATCGAGGCCATCGAAGAAGGTTGGCTCGAAGATATGGTCGGTTGGACCACAATTTCGGGCGTCGGAGTTGTCGGAGCCCGCCTCATTCACCGCGACGAGACGCTGAACCACGCCGGCATCTGGGTCGGCCCCAACGGCGGACTCGCCCACGCCGTATTCGTAGGCCTACCGAAAGACGATTTTGGCTACCTCTTCCTCCCCCACGCCGCTCGCAATACCACCGCGGTCACCGGAGCTTGCCTGCTCACCCACAAGGATCTCTACGAGGAGCTGAATGGTTTCGATGACACCGATTTCCAAGTCGCCTACAACGATGTCGACTACTGCATGCGGGCCGAAAAAGCCGGCTACCGCACCGTCTACTCCCCCGGCGCCACACTCGTGCATCTGGGATCCGCGACACGTGGGATCAGTTACACGGAAAAAGAGCACTTGGCCTTCGTGCAACGCTACCCGGCCTTTCGCGATCCGCACTTCTCGGAATCGGTTGAATACGCCAACCCGAGTTTCCGGATCAACGCCAATGACCACCGCTTCGCGAGCCGCGAACTCAAGCTTCACATCGGTATCGTTTCCCACAACCAGAACCTCGAAGGCGCCCCGCTCTTCATCGTCGAATACGCCCGTCACTTTAAAGAGATAGCCGGTTGGGATGTCACCGTATTCGCGCCTTGCGAAGGCCCGTTGCGCGACAATTTCGAGGCCATCGGGATCGACGTCCAGCTGATCGACATCGAAGCCGTCACCGGTGCCCAAACTGCCGCCGATTTCACGCGAGGCATCAACGCGCTCAGCAAACAATCTCATTGGCGCGACCTCGATCTGATCGTGGGTAATACGATGCTGTCTTACTGGGTCGTTCCTCTATGCCAAAAACTGGGGCTGCCGTCCTCGCTCTACATCCACGAGAGTAACCTTCCCCGCCGATTCTTCTCCGAACACCGTCTCGCTACCGACGAGGTCATTCCGCTGATCGACAAGGCCATGAGCGAAGCGACTCGGGTGATTTTCATCGCCGAATCCACGCGCCAAATTTACGCCTCGCTCAATCGCTACGACAACTACCGCCTGATCAACAGTTGGATCGATATTGAGCGGATTGAGCAATACATCGCCGACCACGACCGCAACGAACTCCGCCGTAAACTCGACATCCCGGAAAATGCCACGGTGGTCATAAACGTCGGCTCGGTATGCCAACGCAAGGGGCAGCACATCTTCATTCGCGCCATCGATCACCTGCACAAGCAACACGGCGCTGAACTCGAGGCCCGCGGTCCGATGCTCTACGTCATGGTCGGAGCCCGCGAAGGACTTTATCTCGAGACCGTCGAGAACGATATTGAGCTCATGGACCTCACCAATACACGCCTGATCTATGAGACTCAGGACGTCTACGAATGGTATCGCGTCGCGGATATGTTCTGCTGCACCTCCTTCGAGGAATCCTTCCCCCGTGTGCTTTTGGAAGCGGCGTCTTTCAAGATGCCCATCGTCAGCACTGATGTGAACGGCATCACCGAGATGTTAACCAACAACGACGAGGCTTATCTCATCAAGGCCGGCGACTATCACGTGCTCGCAGAGACCTTGAAGAAAGCGCTCGACCGCCACTACGCTGGCGACACCAAGATGGTCTCGATGGCATTTTCCCGAATTTCCCGATTTTATGATGCTCGCATCTCCCAACCTGCTCATGTCGAGATGGCACGAGAGACCTATTTTGGCTAAACGCCCCGCCCGTTCAGCATGAACGAAAACGAATCCTACCTTTTTCACATCGAGCAACCTGAGGAGTGGCACCGCACTCCCGATCACTTTTGGATCTACGGTTGGTTCGTCCCCAAGAACAACGTCGTCTACACCGACGTGCGCGCTTTCATCGACGACGTGCCTTTCACCGGCCTGTTGGGGCTGCCTCGGCCGGACATCGAAGAAGCTTACGCCGGCTGGACCAAAGGTCGGGCACCGGGATTCGCCTTCCGCCTCGAGCCTTGGGTAGGAGCAAAGACCATCCGCCTCGAGATCATGAACCGCGACAACGAGTGGGCGGAGTTCTGGCGCGTCGATATCGAGATTGCCGGCACAGGTGAGTGCAAACGCCACAAACTCAAACTGCCCCCCGAACTTCTCGAGTTACTCTTCCTTCGGTTACTCAAGCATCCGTCTCTGCATCCCGATGCTCCTCTCGCCGGTCACACCACCCGTTTGTTGCAGGACTATTCGATCAAGTGTGTCGACGTTCTGCCCAATCCTCCTTTTCGCGGGCAGTTCGAACAACCCAAGCTCATTGCGCATTCGCAATACAACAAACTCTCGGTGCTGGGATGGATCTTCCACGAAGAGAAGCCCATCAAACGCCTCCTCGCGACGACCGATAGCATCAACTTCAACGAACTGGTGCACGGGATCGAACGCGAAGATGTCAGCAAAAAGTATTCGCAATACCCCCAAGCAAAGAATCCGCGATTCCAAGGCATCATCGATATCAATCAAATCGCCGCGAATCCCATCCCCGTTCATATTTTCGCGGAGTTCGAGGATGGCACCCGCGAGCTCGTCTTTGCCAAACGTGTGTTTCAATGGAGTTGTCTCGAGAAAGAGGCCCGCCTCCCGCCTTACGACGAAACCCATTTCAATAACGTCAAACAGTGTCTCCTCGATGCAGCAAAAATACTCGGAGTCGATCTCGGCGGATGGCGTTTCAAACTTGAGTCGAACCGCATCAAAAAACTCTACGAGAATGAAGCGCAAGATCCGCTCCCTTGGTATGATTGGCGCGCTCAAAGCCCTTACGAAAACTGGATTGCGAATAACCAACTGCGACCTCGCCTCCTCAAGGAGTTCAAGGATTCCGCAGCAGCCCTGACCGCCCAACATCCCGCGCCCACGATTTCGTTACTGCTCGATTCTCGGAAAGTTACATTCGAAGCGCTCACTGCGTTGGCGAATTCGCTATCAAAGCAGTTCTATTCCGCGTGGGAACTCTTGGTCGTAATCCGCGCCGAGGCGGACCCCGGACTTACTGCTCTGGTGCAAAAACTCGGCGAGTCCGATGCCCGGGTGCGGTTCGCTCACGGACAGCCCGAAGAGAATTTCGCGATCTCACTGAATCACGCCGTCGGCGCTGCCAAGGGTGACTGGCTCATGTTCCCCGAGCCAGGCGCCGTCTTGCCTCCGGAAGGTCTGTTGCTCCTCGCCGAGCAGTTCACGGAAGACATCGACGTGGTATTTGCCGACGAAGACCACCGCGACAAATCGAGCGAACGCTCGAAGCCGGTGTTTAAAACGAAGTGGAGCCCGGAACTGATCTACTCCGGCACCCATCCCGGAGAATGTGTGACCATGCGGCGCGCGACCTTCGAGGCCACCGAAGGATTCGAGGAAAAATTTGCCGACCTGCTACGCCTTTCATTGGCCTTGCGACTGCAAGAGGTGGTGAAGCCCGCCCGCACTCAACACGTCGCGGCCATCGCATACCACTGCGCCTGGCCTCGCCCCGAGCACGAGTCCGCTTCCGACTACGTCGAACAATTCAGCGTGGCGGTTTCGGATAGCCTGCAACGTCGCAACCTACCCGGGCGTGGCTTCCAGCCCCCATTCGCGGTCAACGACAAGTTGCCCGTGCAACAGGTGTATTGGGATCATGGTTACCTCGCCGAACATCAGGTCACCATTGTGATCCCGACCCGCGATCACTCCGATCTGTTGGAACGCTGCATTGAGGCCCTGTTGCAGACGGTCAATTGGCAGCACGTGAAACTCATCATCGTCGATGACTTCTCTCGTGAAGAACAAGCGGTGCGATTCCTCAAGTGTTTGGCTGCTCGCCATGACTTCAGCTGTCGGGTGATTCAACCCGACGTCGATCCCCTCAAGCCCTTCAACTACTCGCGACTCGTAAATGCCGCCCTGCCCTACATCGACACCCCGTTGATCCTACACCTCAACAACGACGTCGACGCATTGAAGCCCGGTTGGATTGAAGAGATGGCAGGATGGTTCTCGCTCCCTGATGTTGGAGTTGTGGGCGCGCGCCTCCTCTATGCTGATGACCACATCAATCATGCCGGCGTGATCGTCGGCCCGCACCACGGTTTAGCCGATGTGCCACTCGCGGGGCTCGGTCCTAACGAAGACGCCCCCTTCGAACTTCACCGGATTGCTCGCAATTGCTCCGCTGTTACCGGAGCCTGCTTGATGACCCGCACCGACCTCTACAAGGAGTTCGGCGGATTCGACGAGAATCAGTTGGGCGTCGCCTACAACGATATCGATTATTGCCTCCGCTTGGAGGAAGCCGGGCACCGCACGGTCTATACCCCGCAAGCAGAACTCTGGCATTGGGGTAGCGCTTCCCGCGGCACGTCCTACGATTCCGAAGAACACATCGCCTTTGCGCGGAAGTATCGTGGTATCGAGGATCCCTATTGGAGCCCCTTCCTCAAAGCCCGCGATCGCAATGTCTTTGTCGAGCCTTACCGCTACGCCCACACCAAACGGTTGAATAAACTCCACCTACTGGCGGTGACGCACAATTTGAACTTCGAAGGCGCCCCGCTCTTTCTATTCGAATATGTCACGTTCCTCATTCGCGAACTCGGATTCAAAATTGATGTAGTTTCCGCCCAGGATGGCCCGCTGCGCGACGCTTACGAAAAACTCGGGGTCAATATTGTGCTCGTCGACCGCCATCCGTTGCACGGCAGCCGGAACGACCGCGAATTCGACGAACAGCTCGAAGTCATGCGACACGATCTGCAGTCCCAAATCGATCTGGGTCCCGTCGATGCCTTCATCTGTAATACCATCGCGTGCTGGTGGGGCGTGCATCTGGCCCAAGCGGTCAAAAAACCCTCGCTGTTCTACATCCATGAAAGCGCTTCAGTGAAACGCTTCTTCTCCGGCGCATTGCCCAAGAAACGTCACCACGTTGCCCGCGCTGCCTTCCGCCTGGCGACCCGCGTCTGCTTTCTCTGTAAGGCGACCCGCTCCTACTACGAGGAGCTCAACGATTATAACAACTTCCGCTTCGTTTCATCATGGATCGATCTTCCGCGAATCGAAGCCCTCAAGGAGGCAACCCCACGGGACGAGGCTCGAGCCAAACTTGGTTTCGCACCCCACGATCAGGTGATCGCCAACATCGGCACGGTCTGCGAGCGCAAGGGCCAACACGTCTTCATCCGCACAGTGGAGTATTTCATGAAACACTTCGCCGCGAATGGGAGCTACAAGTTCCTCATCGTGGGGGGACGCCCCGGTGAATACCAAACCTCGCTCGAAGCCGACATCGCACGACTCGGTCTCGAGGAAGTGATCACCATCGTGAATGAGACCGACCGGGTCTACGAATATTTCCGCGCCGCCAATTTGTTTGCCTGTTCTTCGTTTGAAGAGTCCTTCCCTCGCGTATTATTGGAAGCGATGGCATTCGAAACGCCAATCGTGAGCACCAATGTGCACGGCGTGCCTGAGATGGTGACCAACAAGGCGGAAGCCTATCTCGTGCCGCCAGGTGAACCGATCGCCTTTGCAAAGACGATCAAGACCTGCCTCGACAAGCTGCTCCACGGCACCTCGACCGTCCCGATGGGCTATTCCAAAGTCGTGCGGGCCTACGGCATGGATGCAGTGTTGCCCAAACATGCGGACCTCGCTCGTGAAGCGGTCCTCGATTTCGACCCTGACTCTGACCACTCGCAGCCGCATCGGCTTTCCGGTCGCGGCGATCGCGTAGAATCCAGTTGGTAATGCATACTCCCGCACGGTCATGGCCTTGGTTCTACGCGCTGATCCTGATCGTAGCGGTCGTCGCTACCCGTTTCCTCTGGTTGGACCATGACTTGTGGAGCCTAGACGAAGGTTCGACCTTCACGATGGCCCAACAGGTCCTCGAGGGTGACGTGCTCTACCGGGATGCCGCGGACAATCGCAGCCCGCTCATGCCTTACCTGAAGGCGGCGATCTTCGCGGTGTTCGGCGATTGGAATTCAACCGCAGTGCACCGCACCATCGCCGTAATGCTCGGCGTGGTTGCGTTTCTACTTGGATGGATCGCCACCAAACTCGATGGACGCCGAACGGGCATAGCCACTGCTGCGATCTTCGTTTTTCTCCAGATTTTCTATGTTCATGCCGGCGACACCATGTCGGCCAATACGGAGTGGTTTGTGGTCATTTTTTCTACGGCCGCTTTCGCCCTGTTTGCGGGCTGGATCGCGCAGCCGGGCTTTCGACGAGGACTACCAATCGGTTTCCTTTTCAGCCTATCAGTGCTGTGTAAACAACCCGGCCTATTGGACGGTATTGTCGTCTTCGTCCTGCTTGCGCTGATCGCGTGGTTCCAGGTCGATCAGCGCAAAGGGTTATTTAAAATGGCGAGCGGCATCGCGGTCGGAATCGTGGTGCCCTTCGCACTTGTGGTCGGCTACTTCATCTACCACGGCGCCTACGAGGACTACGTCTACTACGCCTTCACTTTTAATACGGCCGTATACCTACCCGAAGTTCCGTTTTGGGAACGCATGCTCTGTATTCGCATGCCCTTTGTGATGGCGTGGGAAAACGTAGCGGCGATCGGACTGCTGGCAATTATCGGCGCGGTTGGACTCCTCAACCAGGTGAGCAAACATGCGTTCAAGCCTGCTTCGAGTCCGTTTCCTTTGCTCCCCTGGCTCACGCTGGGATGGACCGCCGCAGGATTGATCACGACCACGCTCAGTGGCAGAGAATTCGCTCACTACAGCCAACAAGTGATCCCCGGACTCAGTCTGGCGGCTGGCTGGATGCTCGTGCGTTTACCCGCCTGGATGCCACGACGTTTGCCTAAGTTAGGCCAAGTCGCGCTGCTAGCATTTGCCGTAACAATTGTCGTCCAAGGCGTCTTCCGTTTCGGAGAGATCAAGACGGAGCTGGACATCGCGATGAACGATCGTATCGACATCCCCGATCTGATCCGCGCTCACAGCGCTCCGGATGAGCGTATATTCGTCTGGGGATACTTTCCGGAACTCTATTTTCACGCGAAACGACTCCCCGCGACCCGCTACATCTACGCCAACTATATTACCGGGATGATCGCGTGGAGTAATCTCGATGCTTTGCAAGACGTCGAATATGGCGTTTCGCCGGACGGCTGGGAAAAATTTTATCAGGATTTCGAATCCACCCCGCCCGCGGTGATCGTGGATACGCAAGGCGTTCGGGGTTACTCTAAATTTCCCATTGAAAACCGCGAACCGCTTTGGACCCAGATTAAACAGAACTACGCGGAGGTATCCGTGGGCGCCAAGGCCACGTTCGGCATGCGGATTTTCCGTCAGCTGGAAAATATTACGGGATCGACCGACATCATTTCCGCCCAATCGCCTCACCCCGATTTCACGCTGACGGGATTCATAACGCAGCGCGAAAACAATGTTCCGCGGATCGAAGTCCACGCTCCCTCCGGCTACAACCAACTTGCTTTGATCATCGATGGCCGGATCGTCTCTCGACTCAATCATCCCGAATCCGACGAGCTTCATGCGCGATTATTTGTGCCCGGCAATCCATTCGAGGCGAAACAAGTCTGGGTCCGAGCAACGGGACCGGCCGGCGTGGCCGATTCTCCGCC
>JABIRI010000163.1 GCA_018667915.1 Opitutaceae bacterium
GGGCCGGTTAACGCGATATCCGCGGGCACCCCACTCCAGTGAATATTTAGCCGCCAAAAAGCGCAAAACCAACCGAGCGCGATGAGCCTATAGGCTCATTGAGAATTTTCAGTTCAAAGAAGATAATTTTTGCGCCTCTTGGTGGCCATCAATAGCATGCTGACGCCCCCCCCTTTTGCTGGAGTTCCTGAATTCCAGATTCACTTGTGCATTATGTGCCTCTTGTGGCTATAAAATCCATCCTATGAAGATTCTCGCCTCCCTCCTTTTGCTTGTCAGCGCGCTGACGGCCGCAGAATACCCGCCGATGGGTAAAGATATTTACGACGTGAAGGCCGATGCTGCCGTCGACATCGCCGAAGCCCTCGCTATCGCCCGAGCCGAGAACAAACATGTGCTGCTCAAATTCGGCGCCAATTGGTGTGTGTGGTGTCACCGGCTCAGCGGCCTGCTCCATGAAGACAAAGCGGTCCACGCCGCCCTCACACACAATTTCGTGCTGATCGCGGTCGATGTAGACACCCGCAACAGCACCAAACGGAACGTCCCGACCATCGAGAAATACGGCAATCCCACCCAACACGGTCTGCCCGTTCTCGTGGTCCTCGACGCCAACGGTGAGCTCCTCACCACTCAGGAAACTGGCGCTCTCGAAGAGGGTTCGGCTCACGATCCGGCCAAGGTCATCACCTTCCTCTCTCGATGGGCCCCAAGGCGATAATCCTATTTTGAGCTTTGAGCCCGGTTCCGATCGGTTCTTACCTAGGTGTTCGCCTCAAATCCGCATTCCCAAATCCGAAATAACAAAAAATGACTGACCGCGAATGGATCTGGATCGCCGCCGCCTGCTATCTCGTAGGCGTGGTCATCGGCACGATTGCGTTGATCCGTCATCGTAAACAGCCCGCCGGCTCCATCTATCTTATCATCGCCATCGGTTTCGTGCTACAAACCGTCGGGCTCTATGTCCGTGGGCTGGAGGTGGGCGGTTGCCCCTTGGGCAATCATTTTGAGCTCTTCCAGTTCACCGCTTGGTCGGCCACCTCCCTTTACCTCGTGGTCGGTGCCACCTTCCGCCTGAGCCTGCTCGGCTATTTCACGTCGCTACTCTCCCTCGTGCTCTCGTTGGTCTCCCTCTCGATTCCCGCCTGGGATGCGACCCGGCGATCGGACGTATTCGGCGGCAATGTCTGGATCGAGTTTCACGCCGCTCTGGCGCTGTTCAGTTACGGGGTCTTCGCCTTACTGGCGCTGACATCGACCATGTTTTTGCTGCGTAATTACAGCCTGAAGCACAAACAACTCAGCGGCGCCTTCGCCTTCCTCCCTTCGATCCGGGATCTCGACACCATCAGTTTGCGACTGCTCAACGTCGGGGTGGCACTCCTGTCCGCCTCCTTGCTGGTCGGTTCGGCGCATTGGCTGCGCGCGATAGACAGCGTCGATTTTCTCAAACTCGTTACCACCGTGGCCATCTGGTTCGCTTATGGGGCAGCTTTCATCCTGCGTCGAAAGGGCAAACTCTACGGCAAAAACCTGTCCTGGGCCTGCATCGGCCTGTTCATCGCCGCGTTGCTGTCCCTCTATTTCGTCAACTCATCCCGCCGAGGTGATGCGTTGCCTCCCGTTCCCCCTTCGGTTCAACCGTGAGTAAGACGGAATCGTTTCTCTTCGTCGTTGGTGCTACCCACCACACGGCCCCGTTGGAATGGCGCGAAAAACTCGCGTTGAATCCGACTGCGTTGCCTAAGCTGGAGCAAAAGCTCGGTGACCTCACCGGTTTGCAGGAATACGCCATCCTCAACACCTGCAATCGCGTCGAGTTCTACGGCGTGGCCGAAACCGACGCGACGCTCGACCAATTACGGGCCGTGTTCTGCGAGCACCAGGAAATCGAAGTTGACGCATTTGTAGCCAAACAACTGTGCAAGATCGACTCCGACGCGATCCACCACCTCGGGGCCGTCTCCGCGGGTCTCGAATCTCAACTCGTGGGTGAGAACGAAATCTTCGGCCAAGTGAAGGACGCTTATGCCGCCGCCCAAAAGACCCAACGGGTGGGTCCGACCCTGCACAAGGTGTTTCAAAAAACCTTCCAAGCCGCCAAGCAGGTCCGCACCCACACCGGCATTTCCGAAGGCCAGGTCAGCGTGGCCAATGTCTCCGTCGACCTCGCCACCACCATCTTTGGTGACCTGTCTGACGCCCGTATTCTATTGGCCGGCGCCGGCGAAATCGGCGAACAGGCCGCGAAAGCATTTCGCAGCCGAGGCGCCACCGACCTGACGGTATCGAGCCGCACTGCCGACAACGCTATGCAGCTCGCCCAGGCACTCGACGGCCGAGCCCTCCCCTTCGAGACGCTAGCAGACCACCTGTCTCAATTTGACGTGATCGTATGCGCCACCGCCGCCCCCGGATCGATCCTTTCCTCCCCCGCCGTGGCCAAGGCCATGCGCCAGCGACCGGCCGCCCCTCTGTTCCTGATCGATTTGGCCCTCCCCCGCGACATCGACGCCGCCGTCGCCAAAATCGACAACGTCTACCTCTACAATTTGGACGACCTTGCTGCGATATCAGAAGAGAACAAGTCGGCCCGCATGGCCGAGATCACCAAGGCGCGCGATATGATTGCCGCCAAGGCCCATCATCTCTGGGAAAACCTGCAAAGACGGCGGGAAGCCTCAAATTGACGCCGGATTTCGAAAAATCCCATCGACAACCCTCCGCTCGATCCTCTGTGCTTGAGCCCTATGGCCGAATCAGAAGTCACAGTCAAAAAAACCGACTTCCTTGTGGATATCCTGCTTTGCGGCGGTTTCTTCGCATTTTTGTTCACGATTCTGCGGTCGCATGTGCCGTCCAACGATCCGAACATGATCAACCTGTGGTCCGCCGGCACTGCCGCTTGTATGACCGGGGTATTCTGGCTCGCCTCGTGGATGTTCCGCACGGTTTTCCGCTACCAGAAGGTGCTAAAAAACCGCGACTAAGTCGCCTCGCGGCAGGAAACCTTTTGACCGTGCCTCGGGGACGGGTTGATTGAGGACGTGGCCGAAGCCCCCCGCACCCCCCCCCGCACCACTGCCGCCGTCGAGGATTACCTCGAGCGGATCAGTGAATTGATCGAGACCAAAGGTTACGCTCGGGTGGTTGATATCGCGGCGGAGCTTAAAATCTCCCAAGCCAGCGTCACCACCATGGTGCAGCGCCTCGACGCCGAAGGGCTCGTAAACTACGAAAAATATCGTGGTATGGTGCTCACTGAAGCCGGCCAAAAAGTCGCCGCCCGCATCGCTCACCGCCACGAATTGCTGACCAATTTCCTGCGCCAGCTCGGACTCGAAGAGAACGTAATCTCTCAGGACGTCGAAGGCATGGAACACCACGTAAGCGCCGAAACCTTCGCCGCCTTGGAACGCCTCACCGCCCATCTGGAAGCCAATCCGGACTTACGGCAATCGCTCCAAGCGAAATAACCCAGCGCCCTCCCGCGCACCAAGCCCTCCCTCCACTGCCTTCACTGTCATATGCTAAGTGACAGTGTGGCAGGACTGAGCCCCCCGAGGGAGACTCTGACGGAACCGATCCAATCGGGAGGGATTATTCTTCAGCGCGCTTGCGGTTCTCTACTCGTTTGGCGGCTAAAATCGATATCCCATACAATATGTAAAGTGAGAGCGCCAAAATGGATTGATTGATAGGATCGGGAGTCGGCGTGACAAATGCCGCCACCACAAAGGACACGACCAACGCATGCCGCCACCAGCTACGAAGCTGCACACTCGTGACCATGCCCAAATAAGTCATCAGAACGATCAACAGCGGAAACTCGAAAGCCGCCCCTACGCCCAGCGACAACCAAATCAATATCCCATAATAAGATCCGGGAGTCCAACGCGTGATAAACCCAAACATTTCATTCAACTCAATTGAGACGCGAATGGTTCCGGGGACGAGGAGGAAAAAACTGAAGCAGACTCCCGTCAAAAACAGCATAGAAGCCGCCACACAGCCGGGAGCGACGAGCCTGAGTTCAGTTTCCTTCAAGGCCGGCGAAATGAATTGGCCTATAAATACAACCAACAGTGGGGCCGATAGAATGAGGCCGCCTACCACACACATCTGGATAACAACCGTGAAGCTCTCCATCACCGACGTCGTACCCAGATCCAGCACCATATCCGGATAATCTTCAGCCACTTTATACAGTGGCCACATCAGCATCACATTAAATTTTTTGAGAAACACTCCAATCGCCACCGCACAGATGGTAAATGCGATCGCCGACTTCATCAGCACCCAGCGTAACTCTTCCAAATGCTCCAAAAAACCCATGGGTTTCTCTCGGGCGGAGAGCTCTTCATCGGTCTCCTCAATAGGTTCAACGGAATCTTGGTTTGGGTCAGTCATCGAAGGTTAGCGTAGCAAAACCCAGCATCGTGCGGGAAAATCGGCCCGAGGAAAGCGGGAATTTCACCGAAGGGGTCAAACGCAAATAATAAAGAATTATCTTTATTA
>JABIRI010000124.1 GCA_018667915.1 Opitutaceae bacterium
CCCTCAAGCACTACATCAACCCATCCAGACTAACCGTTTAGGTGGTCCAGTTTGCGTAACCCAACCAGCTCCAAATTCAAGTCGAACACCTGAGTCTCGGTCTGATCAACCACCGTGATCCGATAACTCCCCCCACCGTTGTTTACAAAATCAAATGTCCCGGAATCGAAATTCTGATCGAAACCTGTTTGTGGTCCACCGCTTGCTTCAGCGTAAAAACCGCGGAACGACCAAGCCCCATCCAGTTCCTGCGACAAACCCACGACGGGCGAGACACATATTGCCAAACACACCAGTTGAACTCCGAGCCACTTCCGCAATGTAATCATTCCTGAGGTTATCGTATCCAAAATAAGGATTCAATGCCGCAGTTCCAACGGGCTCCTTCTTCTACTCCTCGAGTTCCACGTTCCAATACGCGAGGTCGAGGAAACCCTTCCAACGCTCCCGTTGTTGGTTATTGAGCACCAGAGAGATGACCGGACGCCACTTCGGTCGCACGGGTTTACAGATCAGGCGCATGCCCGCTTGATGCGGCAGGCGGTTGGCTTTGCGCGAGTTACATTTAATACACGAGCAGACGATATTTTCCCATGTCGTCTTACCTCCCCGATCGCGCGGAATCACATGATCGAGATTCAGATCCTCCCGCTCAAACACCTTGCCGCAATATTGGCACTTATCCTTATCGCGCCGGAATACGTTATTGCGCGTGAGTTTAATTTCCCGACGCGGAAGTTTGTCGAAAAACGTCAATAAAATGACCCGCGGCATCCGCAATTGCAGACGCGGGGTATGCACCACATCCATTTTGTCGATCGGTGGATTGTTTTCCGAAAAATCCATCCAATCCATAAACGAAAAAATCCGAAAATCGTCCGTATCGTGATGGATTACCGAAGCGTGCCCCCGCGAGAGTAAGGCAAAGGCGCGTTTGGCGCCAATGACGTTCACCGCCTGCCACAGGCGATTAAGCACCAAAACCGGTTGATCTAAGACAGCATCCACGTCGGGTCCTCGGATTAGTAAGCCGACTCCGATCTGTCAAGGGAGGGAGACCCGTGATGATTCGGCAACGAACCAGAAATCTTTCCTTCATCTCTTTATTCTTCCTCTTTCGGCGGGATAACAACCTGCCCGTCAGCGGAGATAAAGAGGAAGATTAGGAGGAAAGAAGAAAGATACGGAGCAATACGGCAGACGTTGTCTTGCGACTACCCCATCTGCGCCGCCGGAACCGGTTGCAGCGTCACACCCTTCACCCGAACACCCGCCATCTTTTGTAAAACGTCATCGGCGTGCTTCGCCGATACATCGACCAACGAGTGCCGCTGCTTCAAATCAATCGCACCGACGATACTACCGGGTTGACGCGTGACTCCCGCGATTTTTCCCACCAAGTCCGACGGTGTAATCATCTGCTTGCGGCCGACGTTAAAGAAGATCGTCACAAAACCATCTTCGCGGCCCGTGCGGCCTGGACGATCGTATTGGGGTTTTTCGTGCTTATCTCCTGAAGGTCCCCGATCCTCGCGTGCACGATTTGACGTGGGACGACCACGATCTTCGCGGGGACCGCGGTCTTCACGATAGGGTCGCGGGTCCGGTCTCGGTTTCGGCTTCGACGGTGGAGGTGGTTGAGCCGGTTCCACCGGACCGCTGTGCATCATGTGGATCAATGCCGAGACGATATCCGTGCTGGCATGACCCTGCTCCAAGAGGCGGTCGATCATGCGCTCCTGCTTCACGTATTCGGCTGCCTCTAATGTGGTGCGCAGCTTTTCGAAAAACTTATTTTCCTTCGCTTCTTCAATCTCGTCTATGGATGGAATTCGGCCGCGCTGGATGTTAATTTTCCCGTAGCGGATCATACTCTGCAATTTGTAAATCTCGCGATTCGAAACGAACGTGAATGCCTTGCCGGACTTCCCGGCCCGACCGGTGCGACCAATGCGGTGAGTATAGTCCTCCGCGTCGTTCGGTAGGTCAAAATTGAATACAACTTCGAGATCATCGACATCAAGCCCACGAGCCGCCACATCCGTCGCGATCAAAAACTCGAAGCCCTTACGTTTGAATTTCTCCGTCACCCGGGTGCGTTGAGCCTGAGTAATATCCCCGTGCAAGCGATCGGTGGCATAGCCCCGCGCATGCAGGATTTCGTCAAGCTCATCGACCATAATTTTGGTCGAGCAAAATACGATACCGTGACGGAAATCGAAACGATCGATCAACCGCGTCAGCGCTTCAACTTTCGCCCGACGCTGCACCTCGTAATACACCTGTTCAACTTGCGGCGCATTTTGCGCGAGGGCCTGAATCTTTACCTCCGCTGGATTATTGGTGTAGCGTTTGATCAACGTGCGAATCGCCGGCGGCAACGTGGCCGAGAAGAACAGCGATTGGCGGCCGGGCGGTGTGCCAGACATGACCGTTTCAATGTCGTCACGGAAACCCATGTCCAACATGCGATCACACTCATCAAGGATCACCATCTTCAGATCATCGAGACGCATCGTGCCCCGCTCCATGTGATCCATCACGCGACCCGGAGTGCCGATCACGATCTGAGCGCCGTCCCGCAGGGCCCGGATCTGACGATCATAGGGCTGTCCGCCATAAATTGGCACCTCCATCACCCCGCGCTTAAAGGCGGCCAGTTTATTAACATCCTCCGCCACCTGCATCGCCAACTCACGCGTTGGGCAAAGAATAAGCACCTGCACCCGCTTCAATTTGGGGTCGACGAGCTCGATTGCAGGGATCGCAAAAGCGGCGGTTTTGCCCGAACCCGTGGCGGATTGACCCACCACATCACGGCCTTCCAATAACGGGGGAATCACTGCGGTTTGAATAGGCGATGCTTCCTCGAAACCGAGTTTATCGACTGCTTTGAGCACCTCAGCTGACAGCCCGAGCTCACTAAAAGGACGTTTTTCCATCACTTGCCCTAACCAGAGATCTGGCCGCAAGCGATCAGATTAAACTCGCATCATACGATTTTCCCGTCCGCCTAGCCGAATGCCTTTCAAATCTCTCGGTCTCAATCCGAAGCTCGTCCAGGGTGTTCTCGCCATGGGCTACGGTGATCCGACGCCAATCCAACTACGTGCCATTCCCGTTGTCCTCGAGGGGCGCGACCTCATCGGTTCGGCCCAAACCGGCACCGGAAAAACCGCCGCATTCGCCCTGCCCGTGCTCCAACGCTTGGCTAAACCAGCCGCCAAAGGTCCGCGCGTCCTCGTCCTCGAGCCTACCCGCGAACTCGCCGCTCAAGTTGAAACCGCCTTCCGCGACCTCGGCCGATTCACCGATTTCCGCGCCGCCGTCGTCCATGGTGGCGTTGGCTACGGCCGCCAACGCGAGGCTTTGCGCAATGGCACCGACGTGATCATTGCCACCGTCGGCCGCCTAATGGATTTTATCCAAGAAGGCGCTATCGATCTCCGTAATATCGAGGTGCTTATCCTCGATGAGGTCGATCGCATGCTCGACATGGGGTTCATCCGCGACGTCAAACGCGTCGTCGAACTCTGCCCCAAGAGCCGCCAGACGCTCTTCTTCTCCGCCACGGTTCCCCCGGAAATCGAAGCGGTTGCCAAATTTGCCCTCAAGGACCCGGCCAGAATCGTCATTGGCCGCACGCAGTCTGTAAACGAATCGGTCAAGCACGCGATGTTCCCGGTCCAGTATGATCAGAAGTTCGAACTCCTGATCGCGCTGCTGGAAAAAGAGGATTTCCAAAGTGTCATCATCTTTTCGCGCACCAAACACGGTGCCGACAAGATCGCCCGACGCCTCAAAAAAGAAAATCACTCGGTCGCCGTCCTCCACGCCAACCGCTCTCAAGGCCAACGCACCACTGCGCTCGAAGGTTTTAAAAACGGCCGCTACGAAATCATGGTCGCGACCGACATCGCCGCACGCGGAATCGACGTAACGGGTGTTTCGCACGTCATCAACTACGACGTCCCCGAAAACCCCGAGGACTACGTCCACCGCATCGGCCGCACCGGCCGCGCTATGGCCGTGGGTGATGCTTATATGTTGGCCGTTCCCGAGGAAGGCGGCGACTGCCACGATATCGAACGCTTCATCGGAGCCCGCATCCCCCAGCTCACCCTCGATGGTTTCGCTTACGAAGGGAATCGCCCTCCCGTCGTGGATACGAGCCGTCCGTTTAAAAACCCCATGCGTTCCAAAAAAGGGCAAGCCCAAGGTCGGCAAGGTGGGGGTGGACGACCGGGCAGTGGAGGTGGTCGTCAAGGCGGTCGCCCCGGTGGCAAATCTCAAGCTCAGGGCAGAGGAGGTAAAAAACCAGCCGGCCGCGGTAATCCGCGCGGCGGTTCAGCCCGCAGTGGTCCCGCTCCGGCTCCGGCCAAGGCGAGCCCGCGCAGCCGACTCCGTCGCGGTCGGTAAGCTCGGGCACGTTTTAGAGTTTTCCAGCCGGAGGATTCACCCGTGTGAGCCTTACGATTTCGTTCGTCCAATCGGGGTATTTGGCCAAGAGCTCATCACGCTCACCGAGCGTGAAATCCTGCCAACGGAACTCGGGTGCCATGATACAGGAGACGAGCGCCCAGCGCCCGCCTTCAACCAATCGCGTGCCTTGCCACACGCCCGCCGAAACTACGTCCTGCGGATGTGCTCCTGCCACCACGTTCAATCCCATTCGCACCACTTCGCCCGAGCCATCGGGCCCGAGCCGGAGGGATGCCAATGGATCCCCCGCGTGCCAGCACCAGACTTCATCCGCGGTAAGTCGGTGCATCGCGGAAAACCCCTCCGGCGTGAACAACGCATAGATCACCGAATAGGCACGTGAATCCTCCGAGGTGTCCTGCGGTCGCACCCAAAGACCGGATTCAGCCGAGCGGCGAAAAAAACCTCCCTCCCGGTCGAGCGGTTCAAGCCCGAGCGCCGCGACGACGTCCTGGGCCGAATGGCTCGAGGACGAGAGCATTTGATCTTCGATCATGATCGGAATGATCACCCGCCGTCCGACATAGGTCAAACGCATCACGTCCCTACACCAAGGAAGCGGATTGCATCCGCGCACGGTCCCGCCTACCCCTCGTCACAAATCCATGAGTTCTCCGCTTGCCCGCTCCGATCGACACGCCCTCAAGGACGCCGTAGTGCGTCTGCACCAAAAGGCGTCGCATCACCACCGCATCGATACGCTGGCTGAACTCCTCGCCCATACCATCGACCGGTCACACTCCGACGACGCCACCCTCCGGTGCCTGGATATCGGCTGCGGCGATATGACCTTGGCCGAGTCCATCGGCAAACGCCTTCCCCGCTCCGAATGGAGCTGTATCGATATTCATCCGTTGGCGCCGGATTTGGCCGACGATCCACGGTGGGCGAAATACCAACAATTTAACGGCTGCACCATCGATGCACCCGATCGTCATTTCCATGCGTCACTCTTTTGCGACGTGATGCACCACATCCCGGGCGACTTGATCGCCAACCTGAAGGAAGCCGCACGCGTTTCTCATACCGTCGTCATCAAAGACCACTTCGAATACTCTCTCTACTCGCGCACGATGCTCAAGTTGATGGATATTGTCGGCAACTGGGGCTACGACATCAGCATCCCCAAACGCTATTTCAGCCGCACCCGTTTTGCTCAACTGGCAGAAGACTGCGGGCTGGAAATCGCCGACCTCAACATCGGCCTCGAACTCTACCGGCACAACGCCGTCTTCCGCCGCGTGCTGCGGCCAAAGTGGCAATTCATTGCCGTGCTGCGTCATGCCGACGCGGACCGTCGGGCGTAAAGCCCGACCCACATTCAAGTTACATCGCTTTGCTCGTGGGTCGGGCTTTATGCCCGACATCCCTGCCCCTCCACCTTCGGCGCACTCGCCTTACAATTTCCAGCGCACGACACCCGTTGCGATACCGCCCTTGTTCGCCGCCTGGCCGTAGAGAAACAGCGCGGAAAAGGTGCGGCGCAAATGCAGTTCCGAGAGCACGGGGTCATCCTTAACATGGTCCTGGTAGCGCTCCGGGTAGGTCTTCTGCAAACCCGCCCAATAGTCGTAGACCTCTTCCTTCATATACTCCTTCCGATTCGCCAACGCCAAGATGTCGTCATCAATCAAAGGATAAGAAAACGGCGTCACGAATGTGCCGTCGGGCATCTGTAACGTATTGCCGAATCCACCGGCGTTGCGCATCGCCGCGGGCGTGCTGTCGTCGATCACGATCACATCACGACTGAAATCAAAGTCCAGGTTGCCATCGTCGTGTTCCTCAACCACAATCGCTTGCAAGCCCACGTGGGGATAAATACTTCCCGTGCCCGGCGGTGGAATCTCCCGCACCGTGTAAGTGAACAGCATACGGTTGTCCTCCAGATTCACAATCGACGGATACATCAGTGCCGGGAACCCGATCGCCTGGGTCGGCGTCCAGGTCCTGCCATCATCGATCGAGGTGAACAATACTTCGCCATCAAAGTTATCGGTGAGCGTGCCCCCACCGTAGTTCGGGTCATCCGCCAAGGGCTCGGAGAAACGCACATGGGTGTAGTCCACCCGAACCAACATCATCAGTTGTCCGCTGTTCGTATAAAACAGGAGGCTCTCACCGAAAAACCCGCGCGATACATCTTCGTAATGTGCACCTTTCACCTCGGTCTCCACAAACTCCCAAGTAAGCCCCTGGTCACCGGAAACCACCGCCTGATGACGCGTGCCCAATGCTAGGCCCATCCATAGACGGCCATCGGGGAGTTGCAGAATATTGCGCGTGGTGTCGATGCGTTCATCGATCCCAGCTCCCGTCACTTCCCGATCGAAAATCGTGTTCGTAAACGTCCGGCCGCCATCCACCGACCGGTGGATCACCACATAGGAATGGTCGCGTTCGGCATAGGGACTGGGGAACCAACCGCTACCATGAATATTCGTCACCACGAACAAGACATCATCGACGATCGTGACGGAGGGTTCATGTCCACCGATCATCTCCGGAACGTGCCGGCCACGCTCCCAATGCAACCCCTCGTCATTCGACCGATACAGCACCGCGTGCGTGGTCAACGACCGCGACGGCCCATCCACATTTTGAGAGGTGTAGATTTCTTCCGGATGCGTGTGGTCCGCGAACATCACAATCTGCCCGTCATCGAGGCGCCCAATATGCGGCTTAAATATATACCGCCCCGCCAAACGACTGATGGTCGCCGGCAACAACTCAGGGAGGCGTTCCGGATTCACCACCTGCAGGGGATAGTCTTCCACCACGGTTTCACTCGCGAACAGCGGCGACATCACCGCCACACCCACCCAAATAATCAGAAGCCTCATGACCGCCAATCCCGAGTGAAGCCCGAGGTCGGTTCAAGTGCCAATGCACGCCAAACCGGGCGGACATCCACCACCTCTACCCACTGTCGGCAGAGTCAACATGCTACAGTTTGCCCGAAACGTGGATTGCGCAGAAACCTCTGAATCGGCACCTTTCTCCTTTCGGTGCCTTCCCCACTTTTACCCCATCCTTTTTGTGTCAGTCTAACCCGCGCTCACATCCTTTGAAAATCGTGCCCAATCCCCTCGTGCTATTTCTCGCCCTCGCCGCATTCGCTACGTCGGCCTTCGCGCAAGAAAATCCCAAAATCGTCTTCCTCACCGGCGACGAAGAATACCGGTCCGAAGAGTCCATGCCCATGCTGGCGAGCATCCTGCGCCGCGACTTTGATTTTGATGTATCGGTCGGGTTCTCCGTCGATGAGCACGGCTACATCGACGTGAACGCCACGGAATCTTTAACCGGAACCGAGGAATTAGCTGACGCCGACCTTATGGTGCTTTTCTTGCGCTTCCGGCGACCCGACGAGGCCACCTTCCAACGCGTGCTCGACTTCCTCGAAGCCGGCAAACCCGTCGTCGCATTCCGCACGTCCACCCATGCGTTCCGCTTCGAAACCGGCTCCCAATGGGCGGCATGGGGCAGTCAACCCGACCCCACGTTTATCCATAGTTTCGGTGACGGTGACCTCACCCGCGAATTGGTCGGACAAAAATGGATCACGCATCACGGACATTTCGCCGATGGCCACGACCCGCTGACCAAGGTTTTCCTCGATGCCGATGCCGCCGATCACGTGATTCTCAACGGTGTCTCCCCCTTCAGAGCCTACTCTTGGCTCTACCATGTCGAGGGCGGCGGTGATACCGTCGCGGGAGATCCCAACTTCCTGCTGCGCGGCACTTCCCTGAGATCCAATCACGCCGCCAACGGCGACCTCGATAAATACCCGCTCACCAATCCGGTCGCTTGGACCAAGACCCACAATTGGGGAGAAAAACCCGCCCGTGTTTTCACCACGACGCTGGGTCACCCGTATGATTTCCGCATCCCCGCGATGCGCCGGTTCGCGTTGCAGGGCATTCTGTGGGCGGTGGGCCGTGAAGACCTGATTCCAGTCGAGGGCGTGAACACCGATCCGGTGGAGGACTACGCTCCGAACAACTCGGGGTTCGGCGACAAATATAAACCCGGCCACCACCCGGAAGATTTCTTTCCCGGCCATGAGGTCGGCGAAGGGCGTCCTTACCACCCGCAACCCCACATCATTGCACCCGTAGTCGAGCCCACCGCGCTCCCTCTGGATCCCGGCCAAGGCAGCACCATCGCCATCGTCGGCAGTGGTTTGGGTGAGCGCCTGCAATACCACAGTGATTTCGAAGGTGCGATCCAGGCCGCGTTCCCCACCGCCCAACTTCGTGTCCGCAACCTCGCCAGCTCCGGCGACACCGCTGGCCTCCGCCCCCACGCGGGTCGCGCCGAAGCCTGGGCATTCCCTGGTGCCGAGAAATTCCACCCGGACCACCTCGCCCACCGCGGCGAAGGCCACTATCCCTACCCGGACGAATGGCTGAGCATCGTGAGTGCGGATATTGTGCTTGGATTTTTCGGCTACAGTGAATCATTCGCCGGACCCGCCGGGATCAATAACTTCAAGGCCGAATTGCGTGCATGGATTCGCCACACGCGCACCCGCGCCTATCACGGCGGCATGGCACCGCGGATCGTGCTCGTGAGCCCGATCGCATTCGAAGACCGCAGCACCACCGACGCCCTCCCCGACGGCATCAAA
>JABIRI010000122.1 GCA_018667915.1 Opitutaceae bacterium
CACCACCTCTTCGATCGGGAAAAGCGGTTCACCCGTCTCACGATTGAATAAAAAGATATGGCCCGATTTTGTGCTCTGGGCCACCGCATCAATTTCAACTCCGTCATGCGTCACCGTGCAAAGGGTCGGCGGGGCGGGTAGATCCCGGTCCCACAGATCATGGCGCACCATCTGGTAATGCCAAACGAGCTCACCGGTGGCCGCGTTCAAAGCCAGTAATGAATTCGCGTAGAGATTGTCCCCCAGTCTATCGCCACCCCAAAAATCAAAGGACGCCGAACCGGTCGGGCAGAATACGAGACCCCGTTCTTCGTCGACCGTCATCCCGGCCCAGACATTCGCTCCGCCCATGTATTTCCAAGCTTGGGCCGGCCAGGTCTCATGACCGGGCTCACCCGGACGAGGAATGGTGTGAAACACCCATTCCATTTTTCCGGTGCGAATATTGTAGGCTCGAATCGGTCCGGGGGCCGCCGGCGCCGGACCTTCGCCGAGACGCATCCCCATGATGATGAGATCTTCGTAGACCACTCCCGGCGTATTCGCCTGCACGGCGAAGCCTGTAGCATCGACTCCCATGTCCTGAGCCAGATCGACGTAACCGCTATCGCCAAAATCGGTGATCAGCTCACCCGTATTCGCATTCACCGCCTGCAACCACTTTCCAGCTCCGATCAATATACGCCGATCGTCGCGGTCCTCCCACCAAGCAATGCCGCGATTCACGCCCGTGGCTTCCCGGGTTTCATAGCGCCAGATCTCTTCACCGGTCGCGGCGTCAATGGCGGCCAGATTGAGACTCGGGGTCGTCGCATACATCACCCCGTCGATTACGAGCGGATTACATTGGATCTGGGTGCGGCCGGGTCGGGTATCGCCCGCTTGCCAGACCCAGGCGACCTCCAGTTCGGTCGCGTTAACGACGTTAATCTGGTCCAGCGCCGAATAGTGCGTGGCGGCCTTGTCTCCGAGATACGCGGACCAGTCCACATCGCGGATCTCCGCCGCGGAAGTTGAAAGAACCGGCGCTGTTGCCAACAACAGCAGGATCACGAATCGGGGGGAAGATCGCATGTAAACATCCGAACCGGATATGCCCGCCGCGCCAAGCTCTGAACCGGCTCATCGTTCAACGGCGGGACGATTCAGGAATCGACGTGGCGGGCTATAGCACGTTGGTTCATAGTTTCATCCGATAATGAGATCTTTCACTCCCCCTCACCTTCGCTTCCATTGTGGTGATTTTGTTCGCGGCCTGTGCCCCGGTCGCAACTCCGCCATCGGCCTCTCCTGAACCCGCTCAACCCACCGGCTCCACCCACGTTTCGATCGCCAAGTCGCCAAGTGCCGCCATCGCCGCGATGCAATTACAGCCGGGTTACCGTCTCGAGACCGTCGTCACCGAACCTTTTATTGCCGAGCCCGTGCTCGCTATTTTCGACGGAAATGGCCGCATGTATGTCGCCGAGATGCGCACCTACATGCAGGATGTCGATGGCTCCGGGAAGTTCGACAAGGTGAGTCGCGTTTCCCGTCACGAAGACACCAATGGCGATGGGAATTTCGATACCCACACCGTCTTCGCTGACAATCTTCTCCTACCCCGCATTGTCCTTCCGCTGAAGGACACGGTGATCATCGGTGAAACCAATACCCTCGATCTTTACCAATACCGCGACATCGACGGCGACGGCGTGTCGGACGAGCGCACCCTGTGGTTCGAAGGTGGCCCCCGGGGCGGCAACCTCGAGCACCAACCCAACAGCCTGATCTGGGCGATGGATAACTGGCTCTACGCGACCTACAACGACTACCGCCTGCGCTACACGGCGGACGGTCCCATCCGCGAAGAAATTCCCGCTAACAGCAGCCAATGGGGCCTCACGCAGGACAACTACGGAAATGTTTGGAACGTCAATGCGGGCAATGAAACCGGGCCGTTACATTTCCAAACCCACTCACTCTATGGTCACTACGAATTCGAGGACGAAATGGCTGAGGGCTTTAAGACCGTCTGGCCGATCGATAACATACCCGACACGCAAGGCGGCATCGGCCAGCTGCGCGCGGACAACACCCTCAACCACTTCACCTCGACCTGCGGGCAGGATTTTTTTCGCGGCGATCGTCTACCGGAAGACTTGCAAGTTGACCTGATTTTTGGCGAGCCCGTTGGCCGGCTCATTCGTCGCACCAAGATCACCGAAAAAAACGGCGTGATCCGCCTCGCCAACGCCTACCACCAAGACGAATTCATCCGCACCACCGATCCCCTCTTCCGTCCCATCAACCACGTTACCGCCCCCGACGGCACGCTCTACATTGTCGATATGTATCGGGGTATTATCCAAGAGGGTGCCTGGACCGGCGAAGGCAGTTACTTACGTGAACAAATTCTGGCGCATGACTTGGAAAAAGAAATCGGACTCGGGCGTATCTACCGTCTGACCCACGAAGACTTCGAACCCGGTCCGCAGCCCCGCATGCTCGAGGAATCGCCAGCGCAGTGGGTCAAACACCTCTCGCATCCGAACGGATGGTGGCGCGACACCGCGCAAAAACTTCTCGTGATCGAACAGGACCAATCCGTCGTTCCCGCTTTGCTCAACCTCGCCGCCAAAGGCGCAACCACCGAGTCCCGGCTCCATGCGCTTTGGACGCTCGAAGGACTGGGGAAGATGACCGAGAACCTCGTGACCACCGCCCTGACTGACTCGGATCTCGAAGTCATAAAAGCCGGCATTCGATTGGCCGAACCCTTTCTCGCAACATCAGAAAAATTGCAGTCGCGCGTCGCGGCATTGCTCGAGCACGGAAATGCCCGCGTGATTTTGCAGGCCATGCTGTCTATCAAACAAGGCAAGGCGCCGCAGGCCGAGGAGCTTGCCGCCGCCACCGCGGAGACCACCCGCTTCAACAGCATCTACGCGGCGAACGAACAGGGCTGGGCGCAGGCTAAAGAAGATCCCCTTCTCACGACACTGCTGGGCATCGATGGACGGAAACTTTTCCGTCGCGGCAAGACATTCTACAACTCCCTCTGTTTCGCCTGTCACGGCAGCGACGGGCGCGGCACGCCGTTCAACGAGACCCGCACCATCGCACCGTCGTTGGCCAACTCCCCGCGCGTGCTCGGCAATAAACAGGCATCGATTAACATTCTCCTTTACGGTCTCCTGGGCGACATCGACGGCGTCGACTACGCCGCCCCGATGGTGCCAATGGCGTCTTATTCCGACGAAGAACTCGCCGCCGTGTTGACCTACGTGCGCAACAACTTCGGGAATCGCAGCAGCGCGGTGACTCCCACCGACATTGCTGCCGTGCGTTCCGATCACGCCAAGCGGACCGCCTTCTGGACCTTGGCCGAATTGACTGAAACCGCGCCGAGCCTCGCCGTTTCCTCCACGCCATTTAAACGCCGTTCCGAGTGGGTGCTCGACGCAAATTTTTCACCGGAATTACTGCCTCTAGCCGTGGATGAAGATGTCGACACGCTCTACACCACCCGCAGTTTCCCATTTCCCGATCAATGGCTTACCATCGAGCTCCCCGCGACGAGCACGATCCGCAGTTTGATCATGAACTCCGGCCAAAGCGTTGATGACTACCCTCCCTTCTACGCCGTGCAAATCTCCGCGGACGGCGTAAACTGGAGTGATCCAGTGGTCGAAGGAGCAGGCGAACCGAAGTTACGACTTCATTTCGATCACCCCATAACCACCCGCCACCTGCGCTTCGCCATCACGGAACGAAAAGGCTGGGCCAAATGGGAGATCGCCGACCTGCAACTCTACGGCGACGAAGGTTAAAGCTACCGGATTAACACCCCCGCAAAGGTAACCGCGCTTGAAGCCAACGGCCGAAGGCGTGGGCGATCCTGCCCGGTGATGGAGCTGTCGGGCGCAAAGCCCGACCCACATGATACCGCGGCTTGCTCCCTGGCCCTTTGCACCCTCAGCCTGCCGCTCATGCCGCAACCTTCTTCCCGCGACCGATTTTTTAACGCACTCAATGATGCTCTGCGGGACGATGCCCTTGAAAAGCTCGCCCTAGGCAAATATCGAGGGCCCGACGCATCACTAAAGAAGCTGACGATCCGCGCGATCGTGCTCAAAACCGGCGCCCACCTGAGCTTCGTCTGGCGGCACAAGACGCAGGACATCACCAAGAATCTGCCGGTTCCCGCTGCACTCAAGGAATTGGACCGCCTGATTGGAACAGAGTTTCGCGATGCCCATCTCTTCACCGCCCAACAGACTGCTCAACTCGAGACCAAGGATGACGGTTCGACTCGGGTGCGCTTCAAAGCCACCGCCAGCACTGCTCCTGTGGCCAAACCCATTGTCCACGACCGGATCAAACCCAGATTGATCGATCCCCGTGCCGGCTGGTTGCGGAACCTCGATGTGACCAATGACCAAGGTCAGCCCCGGGCCGGCCAGTCCTCCAAATTTCGGCAGATCCAAAAATTTGGTGAGATCCTCCAGCATCATATTGCAGAAGCTGGATTGGCTACAACAGGCACCTCTGCCGATGCACCGTCATGCCGCATTGCCGACATGGGTTGCGGCAAAGGTTACCTGACGTTTGCCACGGCGGATCTCCTCGGGAGCCGAACCGAAGTTGTCGGATTAGAACGTCGTAAGGATTTGGTGGATACGTGTAATCGAGTCGCACAGAAGCACGAATTCGAACAACTCAATTTTCGCGTCGGGGACATCACGGACGTAGCAAAAGAACTCGGTAACCTCGATGTGCTCATCGCCCTACACGCCTGCGACACGGCTACCGACGATGCACTCGCCGCGGGCATTGCGGCTGGAGCCAAACTTCTGGTGGTGGCGCCCTGCTGCCAAAAAGAATTGCGCGCCCAATTGAAGGCACCCGCCGTGCTCGGACCAGCGCTGCGCCACGGGATTTTTCAGGAACGCCACGCCGAATTCGTGACCGATGCCCTGCGCGCGCTGCTACTCGAGGCCGTAGGATTTGAGACCAAGGCGTTCGAATTCATCTCCCACGAACACACCGCAAAAAACCTGATGCTGACTGCGACGCGAACAAGTGAACCCAATCAGAGTCCGATACCTGCGGCCGTCGATCGCGCACGAGCCTTTGCCCAATTCTATGGTATCCGTGAGCACGCTCTGGCGGGGCATCTCAGCATCAATCTGAATTGATTAAATGGAAGCGGAAGTAACTTGGGAAAATCTGGATTGGCCTACGCTCGACCGAATACGAGCAGGGTTCCTAACCGGGTCGGCGGCGAAGGGTCCTTATTGGCAATCCCTCGCCGACTTGGCACACTACGACTTCACCTTCGCCGAACGCATCGGATGGAAGTGGGACCACGTTTTACGGGAGCTGAACCGCCGTGGTTGGGCTCCTGCTCAGGGGAAGCTGCTGGATTGGGGCTGTGGCTCGGGAGTCGCGCATCGTCGGGTTATCTCTACGTGGCCTGATTCCACCCAAAGCGTCCGTGTTTTCGACCACTCGACATGGGCTGAGGCTTACGCGACTCAACGTGTGAATGACCGATTCCCAAACCTCGACGTCCGAAGTTGGGAACGGTCCGAATCCATTGCGACGCTGACGATCAGCCATGTGCTCAATGAACTAGATAAGGAGTCTGCCCAAGATCTCATGCAAACGATCCAGTCAGCTACCAAAGTGATCTGGGTCGAGCCCGGCACGTCGGAAGTCGCGGGCCAATTGGTGCAGTGGCGAGAGAAGCTACGGGATTCCTTTCGAGTCGTTTTTCCGTGCCCACACCAAGGGGCCTGCGGACTGCGAACCCCCGCCAATGCCCTTCATTGGTGTCATCATTTCGCATCGCCCCCAGCGGGAGTGTTTGCGGATTCCAATTGGGTCAAATTTGGCCAGCGCGCCGGAATCGATTTACGCAGCCTGCCCTACAGCGCGCTCGTTTTGGAAAAGCCAACGGCAGCAATTGAAACCCGGGAGGCGGCAGTCGAAGATTTGGCGGGGCGGATAATCGGACGGCCCAAGGTTTCAAAACCCTGTACGCGGTTTTTGGGCTGTGATTCTGACCAAGTGCAAAGACTCGAGATGCCCAAAAAACTAAACGCGCGTCTTGCCAAAAAACTCGACCGTCCTAACGCCCCTCGCCTGTTTCGCTGGAAACATGAGCAAGGGAAAGTCATCGCTATGGATCCCCTCGTTCGCGACGACGAATCTTAGGCAGGTGAATCGCTCAGCACGGTCCCTTCAATTTCCTTTCATCCAGAAATTCGACCGTTCTTCGATTTAGGTTTTGTGGCTTTCGCGGGAATCAGTTGAGTGGTCGACATGATTTCTCTTCGCGGCATCGAACGCGTCTATCCACTCAAAGGTGGCCCCTTTTACGCACTGCAAAACATCAACCTCGAAATTGCGGAGGGAGACTTTGTTTCGATCATGGGGCCCTCCGGTTCCGGCAAGTCGACACTGTTACACGTCCTGGGGCTGCACGACAACGCGTGGAATGGCTCCTATGAGTTCGGCGAAGTTTCCCTGCAACGGCTCAATCAGAAACAACGATTTGCTCTGCAAAAAGAGAACATGGGATTTGTTTTTCAGAGCTATCACCTGTTGGACGACTTGACCGTCTATGAAAATCTGGAGGTGCCACTGTCTTATCGTGATATCCCTCGCGCTGAACGGGCATCGATCGTCGCCGATATGTTGGATCGCTTCAATTTTGTCGGAAAGAAGGACCTCTACCCCAATCAGCTATCCGGCGGTCAGCAGCAATTGATCGGAATCGCTCGGGCGCTGGTCGCCAAACCACGGGTTATTCTCGCGGATGAACCGACCGGTAATCTTCACTCCGATCAAGGCCGCGAGATCATGGAGATGTTCAAGAAATTGAATCAGGACGACGGGGTGACGATCGTGCAGGTCACCCATTCCGACGCCAATGCCGCCTACGGTTCCCGCGTCGTTCGTCTGGCCGACGGTCAACGGATCGAATGATAGAAATCGTCAGGGCCACGTAGTCGGCCTCCGGCCTCCACTACTGGAAGAGTGTCCCATTAATGGGACGTCGTTTTCCCGACTCCGAATCCTTT
Organism: Opitutaceae bacterium; assembly: GCA_018667915.1. Classification (GTDB taxonomy): domain Bacteria; phylum Verrucomicrobiota; class Verrucomicrobiia; order Opitutales; family Opitutaceae; genus Actomonas. The sequence goes on from JABIRI010000122.1 coordinate 7,071, forward strand.
CGCCAAATTTACGCGAGGATGGAAATCATTTAGCACTATATTCCAACGTCTTACAAAACTGACCCACAATTGGCACAGCCACTGCAAAGGAGAACGCACAATTACAACTTTATGCGCTCTTTTCGCTCCCTGTTTATCCCTCTCACCGCCGCATTGACGCTCGGCGTATCCGCTCTGCGCGCCCAACAAGGCGTGCTGCGAGCCGAGGTTCTGTCGCTGCCC
>JABIRI010000131.1 GCA_018667915.1 Opitutaceae bacterium
ATTTGCTGGCGGCAGCGGGAGTTTTATTGGTTCCGGGTTTGGAGGCGGATTTGGCATCCGATCCTGGAGCAGGCTTGTTTTTATAATCGGTGATATAGAATCCCGTGCCTTTAAAAATCAATCCAGCACCTCCACCCACCAAGCGCTTGGCGGAACGTTTTTTGCAATCGGGACAGGACTTGAGCGGTGCGTCCTTCATGGACTGAAATACTTCCCACTCGTGGCCACACTTGGTGCAGGTGTAGTCGTATGTTGGCATAATTAAGCAGTATTTTTCGGAAAAATTCTAGAGTTTGATCCCGCCGCGGCGGCTTTCCTCGATGATACGGTAAGTCGCGGCATAGTAAGTCCAGCTGCCGGCAAGGGCTACGAAGACGGTAAATGTCATCAGGGGGTAGGCCGCTACCAGCAGTCCAATCACGGATAGCGTCGGCAAAACAAACTTGGATTGCGCGGAGCGCAGCATCGAGCCGAGCACCTGGAATCGGAATGCATCGGCGTATTGTTCACGTTTTTGGTATTGGTAGATCCCCGCCACCACCAACGGTCCCACGATCATCACCACCGGCACCATGGGCAGATAGACAAATACGCCAAAATCAAACACCCGCAGAGGTAGGGTCATCAACCACGCGGCCGCGATCGGAAGCACGCCCAGAACGAAGAAAATGACGAATGCCACGATTCCGTCGAAAAACAGCCGTTTCCACTCCCCCCAGTCGGGCAAAATCACGGTATCACCGCGACGAGCACGTTCGATCAGAGCGTAGAGATATCCGAACGCTAGGAACTGAGCGACGGGGATCACCAATAGCAGTGCTCCCACGATACACTTAATGAACCATGAGGAGTCCGCGAAAAGGCGTTTGCAAACGAGTTCTAGGGTGGGCATTGCGGCGTAAAGTCGATGTGCTTCCGAAAGTAGCGACGCCCCGATGGAAGTCACAAACAAATTAAAATCCCTTGTTGCCCGGATAGAAACCGGACTCGACCAACATGTGCCGGCCGCCGACACCCGGCCCAGCCAGCTCCATGCGGCTATGCGCTACAGTCTCGAAGCGGGTGGCAAGCGCCTCCGCCCTGCTCTCGTGCTCGCCGTCGCCGAACTGAGCGAAGCCCCGAAAATACCCGACCCCCTGCCGGCAGCGGTCGCCATTGAATGCCTGCACACCTATTCGCTCATTCACGATGATCTTCCCTGTATGGACGACGATGACTTGCGCCGTGGCCGCGCGACCGTTCATCGGGAATTCGACGAAGCGACCGCCCTTTTGGCCGGGGATTCCCTTCTCACGCATGCTTTTGCTCTCCTGGCGGAGGCTTACGCTGCAACCCCTACGCTCTCTCATGCCTTGATTCGGGAGTTATCCGACACCGCTGGATCACAGCGCCTGATCGGGGGGCAAATGGCAGACCTTCTGGGTGAGGCCAAGGGGGACGCCACGCCTGAAGACCTCGACTATATCCACCTCAATAAAACCGCTGCCATGATCGAAACCGCCCTCGTCATGGGCGGTATACTCGCGAAGTGGGATTCGGAACAATTGGATGCGCTCCGCCGCGCGGGTCGAAATCTCGGACTGGCGTTTCAGATCGTGGATGACATTCTTGATGTCACCGCAGACACCGCGACGCTGGGTAAAACCGTGGGCAAGGACGAGGCCACACAAAAAACAACCTACGTGAGACTACACGGACTCGAGGTTTCCCGACAGAAAGTGCAGCAACGCACGACCGAGGCCATCGCGATATTTTCGGATCTCCCTGGTGACACAGCATTTCTCGAAAATCTCGCCCGCTCGATGGCGCAGCGGATCAACTAGCACTTAGCCGCGGCCACCACCGCCCCCTCCTCCGCCGCGACCACCACGGCCACCACCACGCTGTTGCGGTTGTTCGGTAAAGAATATCGGGAACGCGACTTCGACCTGTTGGGCTTTCCCTTTTTTCTTAATGGGCTCGAATTCCCGGCGGGCTACTGTCGCCAGAGCGGCGAGATGCCACACTTTATCCACTTCGTCGAGCACCTCCGGGTTGTAAGTTTTGCCATCCCGACCGATGATAAATTTCACGCGCACGCGCTGCTCTTCACCGCTACCCTGCTTCGCTTTAGGGTAGGAAACTCCCGGCCGGCCCTTGGGCGTAGGCCGCTGACCGAGTTCGCGCAAAGGAATCACTTCTCCGTCAATAGGTCGAAAAACCATCCGTCCCACCCCGCGATTGAGCATATCTTTGCCGTTGGGCTTAAATTGAAACGGAATCGAAACTTTTTTTGCAACCGGCTCACCATCAACGGTCGCAGGCTCAAACTCCCAGTCCGGCAGAACCGCAAAAACCGCTTTGCCAAACGCTTTATCGTCAGCCGATTTCACCCTGGGCCTCGACACTTTGCCATCTACATCCACCGTAAATACTACCACGGCGGTGCCAGCAATCGGCTCTTTTACTGCCAAAGCCGGATAGGTCGGGGCCATGGTTTTCAGGGGTTTGGGTGGAGTGCTGGCAGCGTTAAGAGAGACAACGCCGACCAGAAGGCACGCGAAAAGACGTAATGTTAGGGGCATGGAGAGCAAAGACGCTTCGGCCTAGGGCCGGGTTACAAATCAGGGTGAAAATTCCACGCAACTTTCTGAGGGTTGCCGGGGTATTCATTTTATCTAAGAAAATACTAACTCTCGTAAAGTCCTCATCGTCCTTCTTCCCACTATGTCCGCTCCCGTCAACGTCACCCCTTCCACCATCAATTCCAGCCATCGTCTGCTCGCCATCTTGAGCCACGGCGCGACCTTCATTGGCGGGCCATTGATCGTGCCTCTGATCATTTATCTGGTTTCTAAAAACGAAAAATCCGTCGTGGCGACCCACGCGGCGGAAGCATTTAACTTCCACTTGAGCTTCACACTCTGGGCTCTGCTGTGCATTCCCCTGACCTTTGTCTTCGGCCTTGGCGCGCTGCTGATCGGTATCCTCGGGATCGCCGCTTTCGTGCTCTCAATCATCGCAGTGGTGAAAGCTGCACATGACGAAGTCTACCGTTACCCGCTCACCCTCCGACTCCTCGGAGAACTCCCTCCCCGCGGGGACGTCGTGCGTGACATGTAATCACGCAACCCTGAACGACGCCAAACTCGGCCGGCAACCGATTCACTCCAGTCTAGGCGGGCGTCAACAATAACCACTCACCCATGGCTGCGCCCGCTGCCCCCCCTTGGATCGGGAAGCATCTTGTCACCATAATGGTGACAAAATTTTCGCACGACCCCACCCTATCGGCGGTTGTCGTTTTCGAGAAAGTCACCATAATGGTGACAAGCTCTCCCGGCGACATCACCGCATCAATGGGTGCGGTTTCCGGGTAATGTCACCATAATGGTGACAAACCGCGCAGCTTTACATCACTGGATGGATATCCCCGCCATTGAAGCAATGTCACCATAATGGTGACATTGCCGCTTATTCTTCGACGTCGGGTGGGAGGCGCAGTGCGAGTTCGGCCTTCGCTACCGCCACATCTGACCGGGCCGCGATGTTGGTCAACTCGTCAGGATCAAGCACGCGATCGTAGAGCTCCTCGCTGCCATCAGCGTAACGGATATATCGATAGGCTTCTGTGACTACACTGTGATTGGCCGCCCGGAGGTTCGTGATTGCGGGGTGGTTCCAATCGGCGGTGGGATTCTCTATCAGGGGCCGTAAACTGTGGCCTTCGTTGACCGGATTGGCGGGCAGGCCAGCCAGATCGAGTAAAGTCGGATAAACATCCAGCAACTGGGTCACGCGATGAGTGACCTGCCCTTCCGGCAATCCGGGACCCGCGATGATCATGGGCACGCGCGTCGAGCGATCCCAAAGCGTCACCTTTTTGAAAATTCCTTTTTCACCCAGGTGGTAGCCGTGATCTGACCAGAGAATGATAATCGTATTGTCGGCGTAGGGCGACGCTTCCAACGCATCGAGCACCGCGCCGACTTGATGATCCACAAAGGAGATGCACGCCAGATAGGCCTGCACGATATTGCCCCATTGCTCTTCTTTGATCGCCCAGTCGGTCGTCGGATACTGCGGCTCCCACGCCACGGAACGGGCATACTCGGGCACGTCGTCCCAATCAGCGGGGTCGTAGTGCGGCAACTGCACCTCGTCAGCGGGCTTCTGCATCTCAAACCACTCGGGTGGCGCGAACCACGGCACATGTGGCCGCAGGAATCCGGCCATGAGTAAAAAGGGACGATCATGCTGCTCCTCCAACCGTTCGATCGCCCACTGCGCCGTGCGATAATCTGCCGTCTCTTCATTCGTCGCCGGCCAAGCCTGCCAATCGGTCGAGGTTTTATCGCTCACCCAATTGTAGCCCGGTTTCGGTTTCGGTCCAAAGGGCTCCCGCCCACCTGACATGTCGATCGTGCCCTCCGGCACGTGAGTGTGAAAGATCTTACCCACCGCCATCGTCTTGTAACCCGCACCGGCAAACACTTCGTGCAACATCGGTGTCTCGTGCTTCTTGGCCAGCGCCTGAACTTCCTCGTCCTTCAGATGATCGGTGATTCCCATGGTCGAGGGAAGTAGGCCCGTCATGATGCTGGCCCGCGACGGACCACACAGCGGAAACTGACAATGCGTATCGGCGAAGAGGGTGCCGCGCCGCGCCAGGCGATCGATATTGGGGGTCTGCACGTCCGGATGTCCGTCCAATACACCCAGCCAGTCGTTGAGATCATCAATGGAAATAAACAAAACGTTGGGCGACTGGGCGGTAGCGGTCTCCGCGCCGGAATCCGATTCGGTTTGCGCACAGCCCGTGAAAACCAAACAGCCTAAAAGGGGTAGCAGCCGTAGTAAAAACGTCATACGAGTGAATCTGGGCACCTCACCCGTTTCCGTCAAATCGCACTACGTCGATCTGTTCGTCATCCCTTTGGGATACGGAAACGCTGAGCTAATTGACGTTCGAATGAACCTCCCCACCGTGTCCGAATCATGCCTACTCTTATGATGACCCCGCCGTTACCGGGGGCCGAACGCCGATTCCAACCTTTCGTTGATTTTGTGAAGACGTGTGGCTGGGAGGTCGAGTTCGTTGCGATCAATTGGAACGGCCCACAACCCAGTTTCGGTCGTCGCGACGTGATCGATCAGGTCGGTCCCCAAACCGCTGGCAAAATCGTCATGGGGTTCTCGCTCGGCGCCCTCTAATCTCACCTCGGTGCGCTCGAAGCGAAGCACCTTATCCTCGGCTCAATTTCCCCCCTCTTCGCGGAAGATGACGACGAACCTATGCGTTGGGACATCTCCTACCGGGAAGGCAATGCCACCATCCCAGCCGATATTCTGGTCGGCGGCACCGAAGACGCCCAAATGCACCGACGCTCGGAGGCCGTTCGGGATTTCTATGACCAAAGCACCTATACGGTCGTGCCTGAAGCCGAGCACGAACTCTGGCATCCGAATTATTTGGCGGCAATTGGTGAGTGCCTTCAGCGACTGAGGTAGGGTCGGGCCGCCCTTCTTCGCCGAGGCTACGGCGGACAAACCGGGCCGACCGGCTCCATCCTGCTCCATCCTGCTGCTTCAATCGATCCAATGCGCCACTCCACCGTTCGGCGCGCTCGGCGAGCACGCCCTACCTCTGCTTGGAAACAAAAAACCCGGTCGTTTCGGACCGGGCTTCAAAAGGAGTGGAGGAATTTGTCCGATTACTCTGCTGCTTGCGCCGCTTCGACGAGCTGCACGAAGCTGCGGGCTTCCAACGACGCGCCGCCAATCAGGCCGCCGTCGATATCGGCCTCGGCCAGAAGTTCCGGGGCGTTGCCGGGCTTCATGGATCCACCGTAAAGGATACGGATCTTACCGGCCGCAGCCGGGCTGAGCAGCTTGCCGAGCAACCCGCGGATGAACGCGTGCACTTCCTGCGCTTGCTCGGTCGTGGCTACCTTGCCGGTGCCGATCGCCCAGACGGGCTCGTAAGCGATGGCTATCTCGGTGGCTTGCCCTTCCAAGGTGCCGGCGAGGCCGCCTTCGAGTTGGGTTTGCACCACCTTGAGGGTGTCGCCGGCTTCGCGTTCTTCGAGGGTTTCGCCCACACAAAGGATGGGTTTGAGCTCGGCCTTGAGGGCCGCGAGCACCTTCTGGTTCACGAATTCATCGGTCTCACCGAAGTAAGCGCGACGTTCGCTGTGTCCGAGGATCACGTAGCGGGTGTAGGTCGAACGCAGCATCTCGGCCGAGACTTCGCCAGTGTAGGCGCCGCTCGGCTCCGGATGCATGTTTTGGGCACCCAACTTCACGTTGGACCCGTCGACCGTTTGGCCTACGGTTTCGAGTGAGGTGAAAGGTGGAGAAACGACGATATCGACGTCCTTCACCTTGCCTACTTGAGAGACGATATCCTCGACGAGTGCCTTCGCATCAGCGGAGGTTTTGTTCATCTTCCAATTTCCGGCGATAAGTTTTTTGCGGATCATGATTTTTAAAAGTAGTGAGTAGTCGGTAGTGGGTAGCGAGTCGAATTCTTCAGCTCGTGAGAAATGCTACGCCGGGAAGGTTTTTCCCTTCGAGGAATTCCAAGCTGGCACCCCCACCGGTCGAGCAGTGCGACACCTTGTCGGCCACGCCAAACTGCTTGGCGGCAGTGGCGGTATCGCCTCCACCCACCACGGAAATAGCGCCGTTGGCGGTGGCTTCCGCGACGGCGTCAGCTTGAGCCTTGGTTGTATTGGCGAATTTCTCAAATTCGAATACACCTGCCGGACCGTTCCAGATGATGGTCTTCGAAGCGAGAATGGCCGCACGGTAAAGCTCGCGGGACTTGGGTCCGGCATCGAGGCCCTCCCAACCATCGGGGATGCCCGAGGCATCGTCGGCGTCTTGGGTATTGGCGTCCGGACTGAAATCGTCGGCACAGATGTAGTCGACCGGGAAAATCAGCTCGACGCCCTTCTCCTTCGCCTTGGCGGCAAGTTCTTCGACGATCTTCGCGCCCTCTTCATCAAAGAGACTACGACCGATCGCCATGCCATCGATCACCTTCTTGAAGGTGTAGGCCATGCCTCCACCGATGATGATCTTGTCGGCCTTTTCGAGGAGGTTGTTGATCAACGGAATCTTGTCCGCGATCTTCGCGCCACCGAGGATGGCGAGCAGCGGGCGCGCGGGGTTATCGAGCACCTTGTTGAAGGCGACCAACTCTTTCTCCATCAGGAAACCGGCTGCTTTGTCGGCGAGCGCAACTCCGACCATGGAGGAGTGAGCGCGGTGGGCGGTGCCGAACGCATCGTTCACAAACACATCACCCATCTTGGTGAGACTGGCGCGGAACGCTTCGACCGCGGCCGGATCGGCTTTGGTAGAGGGACCGTCTTCGTTCTTCGCCTTGCCCTCTTCCTCGATGTGGAAGCGCAGATTTTCGAGCAGCATCACCTGGCCCGCAGAAAGAGCCGCGGCTTGGGCTTCGACTTCGGCTCCCACGCAATCGGTCGCAAACGCGACGTCGCGCCCGAGGAGTTTGGCGAGCTCGTCGGCGACGGGTTTGAGCGTGAACTTCGGGTTGGCCTGTCCATTGGGACGACCCAGATGGCTCATGAGCACGACCGACGCGCCGTTATCGAGGGCGTGTTGGATGGTCGGGAGCGCGGCCACGATGCGCTGATTGTTGGTAATTTCGGCGGTGGTTTTGTCCTGCGGGACATTAAAATCAACGCGGATAAGCACGCGTTTGCCGACGAGATCGAGATCACGAATGGATTTAAAGGAAGACATGTTTCGGAAGTAGTGAGTAGCGGGTAGCGAGTAGTGAGTAGCTAAGAACCGGAAATAAAAAAACGAGGAGTAAGCGGCGGAGCGGGCATTCACATGCTCGCTACTCGCTACTCACTCCTCGCTACTTGTAGCGTGAAAGCGCTACTTAGAGTTCCGCGGCGATCTTCTTGGCGAGATCGACGACGCGGTTCGAGTAACCCCACTCATTGTCATACCAGCTCACCAGCTTGAAGAACTTGCTGTTGAGCTCGATGGACGAGCCGGCGTCGTAGATCGACGACAGGGGATCGTGGATGAAGTCGGTCGAGCAAACCTCGTCTTCGGTGTAACCGAGGATGTCCTTGAGGTAGGTCTCGGAAGCACCCTTGAGCAAAGCATTAATCTCGGCGAGGGAGGTGTCCTTCACGGTCTTCACGGTGAGGTCGACAGCCGAAACAGTCGGGGTCGGCACGCGGAAGGCCATACCGGTGAGCTTGCCGGCAACTTCCGGGCAAACCAACGCGACCGCCTTGGCGGCTCCGGTGGTGGAAGGGATGATGTTGATCGCAGCCGAACGGCCACCCTTCATGTCCTTCGGGGAAGGACCGTCGACCGTCTTTTGGGTCGCCGTGTAGGAGTGGACGGTGGTCATGAGACCTTCGTCGATTCCGATACCTTCCTTGAGGAGGACGTGCACGAGCGGCGCGAGGCAGTTCGTGGTGCAGGACGCGTTGGATATGAGGTTGGTGTTCTTAACGTCGAGCGTGTCGTCGTTGACGCCCATCACGATAGTCGCGACGTCGCCTTTACCAGGTGCGGAAATGATGACCTTCTTAGCGCCAGCATCGATGTGACCTTGGGCCTTGGTGTCTTGGGTGAAGAGACCGGTGGACTCGATCACGAGATCGACTCCGAGCTCACCCCAAGGAAGAGCGGCGGGACCCGCCCGCTCGCTGAGAACTTTAATCTCCTTACCGTTGACCACCAAAACGTCATCAGCGGCAGCGTCCGGGGAGGACTTTTTGCTGCTTACGGTGCCGTTGAAGCGACCCTGGGTAGAGTCATACTTAAGAAGATAAGCGAGGTTGTCGGCGGGAACGAGATCGTTCACAGCCACGACGTCGAGAGTGTCACCGAGCAAGCCTTGCTCAACGAGGGCGCGAAATACCAATCGCCCGATGCGACCAAAACCGTTAATGCCTACTTTTACTGCCATGGGTTACTCCAATGTAATGGGTTATATACTGTTTTTGTTTAGCCCACGTCATCTGGACGCAGGCAGAACGAGCGAAATGAGCGGCGCTGCCCTTGGCAAGGGGTTTTGCGATCCCCACCCTCTTTGGGCCCTATTTCAGGGGGTAAATGGGCTCAACCGGGCCGGCACCAGAGGCCGCAACCCAGCGCGGGCAACCACAGTGTATCCGAGAGAACCGTTGGCGGCATCGGGTGAGTAGGATTTATAAATCGCTCGTGGTCTGCTACTTTCACCCATTCGCCTTCTTTCACGGCATCGCCCACCACAATCTCGACGTCGTGTAACGTTGGGTTAACGGCGAGCAAGAGTTGAGACGCGCCTTGAGAGCGGTCTGCGTTGTATAATACTGCTGCCGCGAGCGAATCCTCGCCATACCAGAAGGCAAAAAACTCCTCCGAAGCGCGCGAATAGTGCCGCAAAAGCTCCCCGCGAACCGATCGACGAAACGCAATCCAGTCCGAAAAATAGGCATGCGTGCCGGGAAAACGTTCCATCCGCCGGTAATCGAGCGCGTTGAGGTCGCCGCGTTGGTAGGTGTTATTCACCCCGTGCTTCGAACGCAGAAAATCCTGCCCCGCCGACACCATCGGGATACCGATCGAGGAAAACAGCACCGCCGCCATCAAATGGGTGCGCCGCCGATCATTAGCGGTCGGCAGATGTCCGCTGCCATCCTCGTTTTCCGTGATCTCATCAATCCAGGTGCGGTCGTCATGCGACTCGACATAATTGACGGACTGCGCCGGCCAATGGGCGAAGTGCCACGGTGATCCTTCCAAGTAATAGGCAAACTGCTCCCGGGAACCCTTCGCTCGCACAAAATCCTTCAGGAACCGACGGTATCCATCATTCCATGACGCCCAGCCCGAGTCGGCGAGTTGATCGGAAATATGTCCGCGGAAACTCCAAGGTTCCGCAATGAGTATCACGTCCGGTTTGGTTTCCTTGAGCGCCACCTCGATATCGCGCAGCACCTTCGTGCCCAACAGTTCGGCTAGGTCAAACCGAAATCCGTCGATTCCGAACGTCTCAATCAGGTGCCGGCAACTGTCGATGATCAGCCGTTTCGCCATCGCGGCATCAGCCCGCAGGTCGTTGCCGCAACCGCTCCAGTTCATCAGATCGCCCCCTTGGGTCGTCGTGAAATAGTAGAGTTTGTCGACGAACATCAGGTGCCCCGGCACTCCCACGTGATTGTAGACTACATCGAGCACCACCGCGATTCCCCGCCGATGAAACGCCGCCACCAAATCCTGCAACTCCCCGATGCCCGAAGCCTGAGCCGGATCCAGCGCATAGGTGCTTTCCGGAGCGAAATAGTTGTTGGTCATGTAGCCCCAGTGATACTCGTCCACCGTCTCGCTATCGAATTCCTGCACGGGCTGGAGCTCGACACAGTTCACTCCCAATTGATCGAGATAAAATCCCGGACTTTCGACCCACCGCTGCAATCCGCGAAAGCCCAACCGTTCGGCATCGCTCGCATCTGTTTTCGCCAACGCCGCCAAATCCCGCACGTGAGCTTCACAAATTACCAGGTCCTGCCATGCTGGGGTTTTAAAATCATCCACTCCCCGTGGACGCGGGCCCACCACGATCCCGGGCCCCTCCCGGCTCAACGTCGCCTGCGCGTAAGGGTCCAACACCGCCTGGTGTGGATCAAACATACCGAACTCGTCCACCGGTCCATCGAGCCGATAACTGTAAGACCACCCCTCGCAATTGGCCGCCTCTTCGTGCTCCCAAACCGCTTGATCACCGGGCGCACCTTCGGTCCGGCGCGCCATCTCGATCGATTGCTCCACACCCTCTGAATCCGTCAGGATCAACCGCACCTCCCGCGCCCGCGGAGCGAACAATCGAAATACCGTGCGCTCATCGTCGATTTTCGCTCCCAAGGGTAAATCAGTCACCAGTTGGTGGAAATAATCGCCCGGCCGCAGCGGCACCGATTGGTCGCCCTCACGCGTCGCCCAATGCACCCGCCATGGTTGGGCCAGATCGACGGGGTCCTCCAACTCAAATTCAAACAGATGCCGCCCCGTGCGATCCGGATCGATCATCCGATTAAAATTCCCCTCGCCATCATCAATCGCGTTGGGCGCATCTCGCGGCACGCCAAACCAATGCCCCTCGCCGGTCACAAATTTGAACCGCATAGCCGGCGTGGCATAAAACCGCTTCGCCTCCCCCTCCCACAGATACACCGGCTCCCCATCAAGCGAAGCATCCCGCAATGCCCATTGCTCATCACCGATCGCCTCACTCCAGCCATTGAAATCGCCCGCTAAGTAAATGGGAGGACGCAAAGCATAGGGCCGCGGATGCACATCACGGGATAAGAAGAAAAAAATTCGTCCCGCCTTGGTCACAAAGTATCCACTCTCCACCCCGTAGGTGTGATCGGGCACGCGCACCAAATCCTTCACCCGTAAGCCCCCGCTGAAACGGGCCGGCGGATCGTGCCGCGCCTTCCAGTCACGCGCCAGCTCGAGCACCCCGTGAGTAGGTGAATTGAGCCATGCTTGGGCAATATGGTTGGCGCGTTGCGACATTGGAAACCATCCAACACGCCCGCGAGCGGGCGAAGTATCAAGTAACAAGTATCAAGTATCAAAAAGTATCCGCCTGACTGCCTCACTAGCCCCCCCAGCCCACGGGGCCACGTCGTTAAGTTGTTAAAGTAGTCCAAAGGACGAAATTAACATTTCCCACGTGACCCCTTCGAACCGTCCACCCGTCAGCAACCACCCGTATTCACTCGCCCCCCCACTCCACCGCTTTTTCGACACAGAGATCACCGAGCCGTCAGCCTGTAGGTCCTCACAGAAGGGAACGAAGGAAAACGAAGCCCACGGGGTCACGTCGTTAAAAAGTTTATCTAGTCCCACAAAGCGGGACGGAATTCACTTTTTCGACGCGACCCCTTCGAACTGTCCACCCGACTACCCCCCCCGCAAGCAGGACCCCCCAACCGACCATAGAGAAAGATCCGGCCTCAGCACCATTGGATATTGGACATTCGTCACGGGTCATTTTCTCATCTTCCGTTCTTCACGCCATATGACTTTCGCCGCTCCATCATCCGAACGTATTCTCGTCGCCCTCTCCGGCGGGGTGGATAGCGCCGTGGCCGCGTTGCAGCTCAAGCAAGCCGGGGCCGACATCGAAGCGGCCTACATGAAAAATTGGATCAACGAGGATGAGATCATCGGCGATTGTCCCTGGGAAAAGGATATCGTCGATGCCCGCGCCGTCGCTGACCACCTCGAC
>JABIRI010000219.1 GCA_018667915.1 Opitutaceae bacterium
CCCCCCACTCCCGCCTACTCATCCTCCCGTGGGTCGGGCTTTACGCCCGACAACATCCTGCCTCTCAGCAGTAAAAACTACCCCTCTTAAAAAATGACTGCCCCTGAAACCAAAATCCCCACCAAAGAATGTGTCGCATATGCGCTAGGTGACACCGCGACGAACCTCGTGTGGCGCACCCTCATGGTGTTCTTGGGTTTCTTCTATACGGATGTGTTCGGCCTGTCGGCCGCTGCCGTAGGCACCCTCATGTTACTGAGTCGATTCGGCGACGGTTTGTCCGATGTGGTGATGGGCGTGGTAGCAGATCGCACCCAGACCCGCTGGGGAAAGTTTCGACCGTGGATTCTGTGGACCGCGATTCCGTTCGGCGTGATGACGGTGATGACCTTTACCACGCCCGATCTCAGTGAGAGCGGTAAACTTATTTATGCCTATCTGACCTACAACGGCCTGATCATTATGTTCACGGCCAGTAACGTGCCCTACTCGGCAATGACGGGAGTGATCTCCCCGGACCCGGCAGAACGCACGCGGCTTTCGACCTATCGCTTCATTGGCGCCTTTGTCGGCGCATTGCTCACTCAAGGGCTGAATGCTCCGTTAGTCAGCTTTTTCGGACAAGGCGACGATACCGTCGGTTACAAGTGGACCATGGTCGTATTCGCCATCGTCGCGGTGATTTGCTTCTTCATCACTTTCGCGATGACCAAGGAACGGGTGAAGCCCGCGCCAATCGAGAAGCTGCAACTGTGGCGTGACCTCGGGGACCTTTTCCGGAATCGAGCGTGGTTCGTGTTGTTTCTAATCGGACTGTTTCTGATCACGGTGAACGCGACGCGTCAGGGTTCGACAATGTATTACTTTACCTATTTCCTCGATTCAAAGGCGATGGCCGGGAGTTACCTCGTGATAACCACCGTGGGTGCTTTGATCGGAGCGGCATTTACTGCAAAACTCGTCGCGCAGTTGGGGCGTCGGACCGTGATCTTGAGTGCGTTCGCGATCATGTGTTTGGGCAGTATCGGCATGTATTTCGTGGGACGAGAGGACGCGACCATGGCGTTCGTGCTCGGCTTCATCATCGAGGCTGCGTCCGGTCCAATCGTGACGCTCTTTTTCGCCATGCTGGCAGATGCCTCGGATTATTCTGAGTGGCAGGGCGGGCGACGGGCGACCGGCTTGGTTTATTCGGCGGGCACGCTTTCGTTTAAATTTGGATCCGGTATCGCCGGCGGTATGACGGGCTTCGTATTGGCTTCCACCGGTTACGTCGCAAACATGGACCAATCGATCGAAGCCCTGGGGGGTATTCGAATTCTCATGAGCCTGCTGCCCGCCACGGGGTGTGCGGCCGGATTGATCGCCTTCTTATACTACCCAATTTCCGACCAGAATCTAGAGACCATTCGCGCCGAACTTGCCGCGCGGCGGGCCTGATCAGAAATTTGGTCAGGCGGGTTCGTTCGCGTCAGAACGTCGGCCGCGTCGTCGGCGTGGTGGTTTAGCGGCGTGCAGTTTCTCCGCTTGAGTTCCGTGCCACCAACCGATGCTCCCCATGAGGGGCCCGACCAACATGTAGACCACCCCTGGTTGCCACGCGAATTTCTGCAGTGACGCCAAGCAGATCGAAATGAGGGAGACTGTAACGTTGGCTAGAATTTCACACATGGTTCCCCGCGTGAGGATCCGCTCCACCGCATCGAGCCGCAGCTCATTGCGCAATTTGTAAGCCCGCCAATAGAGTAGGAAGTAGCAGAACCACACGCCGCCCAGTCCCAAACCATAAAGAATGTAGAGTTGGCTGAGCTCCTGGATGGAATTTAGAACGAACACGGTTTCCCCCAATCCGAAGTAGGTCGCAAATGCACTCGAGAGGAGAAACTTGAGCGGGTAGGCCATGAAGACGACCAGCAGCAGGATCATGATGTTCAGAAAGCGGGTCAGCCCGTCTTCCAGTCCGTAACGCCGGAAGAAGGTGTAGTGCACTCCCCAGAACCACATCAACATAGCGAAGGTCGCCGCAAAGGCGGGAAAGCCTTCCATAGCTCGAATGAGATCCCCAAAATCCCGGGGCACCTCCAACGCCACCACTAACAGTGTGACGGTAAACGCGAACACCGCATCGGCCAATCCCTCCAAGCGGGAAACGCCTGTGCCGCGCCATTTGAATAAGGGATCGGCCGTAGGCGCGAACGGAAGCTTAGAACGTAACGGACGACGACTGGAACGGGGCATCGGACGGGGAGGAGTTATTTTTCACTATGCTTTAACGGTGTAAAATTCGACCAATCTTATATCCCCCCGTTTAGCTTCGAATATCGCGGTGTGTTTTGGCGGAATGGGAATTGTGACACTTCGCCAAGCACCTACCCCGGTATTGGTCATGTCCCAGGCGGAGAGTGAGAGTGTTTCAACGAAGATGGCCTCGATTCCGCCAGTGGGTCTCAATAGGAAAAAGCGCGCCCATCCACCCGTGAGTTTTCCTTTGGTGAAAGGAACATTTAAAAGTGCGACCGCGTGGATCGTCTTGGTCGGATCCGTGTTCTTTACCTTTGTTTTTAGCGGCCTCGATTTGATCGATTTTTCAGGATGGTTCTTTGGGGGAGCAATCATGATGTGAATGATGAGGGGGTTAAATCAGCACGGCCGCGATACAGGCGGGGATGAAACAGGCGAGGGTGCCACCGAGGAGGGCACGCCAGCCGAGTTTGGCCAGCTCTTGGCGTTTTTCGGGGGCGAGTGATCCGATGCCACCGATCTGGATGCCGATCGAAACAATGTTTGCAAATCCACACAGTGCGTAGGTCAGGATCACGCGGGTGCGCTCGTCGGTCAGTGTGCCGTCGGCTTGCATTTGGTTCATACTGAAGAATGCCACGAATTCGTTGAGCACGAGACGTTCGCCAAAGAGTTGGCCGGAGACCATCAGATTGCCGTGATCAATTCCGACCAGCCAGGCGAGGGGAGCGCCGATGACACCGAAAACAAACTGGAGCGAAAATTGTTCGTAACGTCCATCGGTCAGACTCGAGACGACTCCGTTGAGTCCCGTCCATTCGCCGAGCATGTTACCGAGGCCGTAGTTGAACATGGCGACCAAGGCGGTGAACACGATCAACATGCCGCCGACATTGACGGCAAGTTTGACGCCGTCGCTGGTGCCCATACAGATCGCATCGAGCACGTTGGCCCCGAAACGGTCCCGCGACACCATGAGGTCCTTGTTCACTTCCTCTTCCTGCGGGAACAGGATTTTCGCGATGACCAGAGCTGCCGGTGCGGAGATGATGGATTTGGTCAGTAGGTGGGTGGCGAACTGCACCCGTGATGCCTGGTCGGCTCCGCCGAGTAACTCGATATAGACGACCATGACACCTCCGGCGATGGTCGCCATGCCGCCGATCATGATGGCGAGGAGTTCGGACCGCGTCATCTTGTCGAGGTAGGGCTTCACCAATAGCGGTGCCTCGGTTTGGCCGACAAATATATTGGCCGAGGCCGACATGCTTTCCGCTCCGCTCAAACGCATCGTCTTCGACATGATCCAGGCGAAGCCATACACCACGCGCTGAAGGATGCCGAAATAGTAGAGCATTGCCGTGATCGCGGCGAAGAAGATGATCGTCGGTAAGATCGTGATGGCGAACGCGGGTGCAAAGGTGCCGATATTCACGACCGCCCCCGTCGCCGGATCGGTGCCATTGAGCAGAATACCTTCCCCTCCGGACGGAATTTCGGTCAACCAACCGAATACGAGCCCGGTGCCTTCCTTGGTGAAGTCTGTGACCTTGACGAAGAAGCTGCTGACAAATTCGAACAGCGTGCGAACCGGGCCCACCTTGAGCACGACGATCGCGATCACGAGTTGGAGCAACAAACCGGTCCGGACCAGCTTCCAATCCACCGCGCGGCGGTTGGAACTAAACGCGTAGGCGATGCCGATAAATGCGGCCACGCCAAGAGCGCCGCGGGCAATAGTAATCAAAGTATCCATTCAGAGTCGGGGTAAGCAGGTTTTTAACCACAGATGAACACAGATTGACACGGATTTATATGTGATGGGATCGGATCAGTGTGAATCCGCGTCTATCCGTGGTTAAACTTGGTGGATCTGGATTATCGCGAGCTTGCCGTTGATGGCGGTGGGGGCGAGAACCAAAGGTGTTATGACTATTGATGAGCGGCTAGATAAGCACCTTTCCTGCACCCCTGATATCAAGGACGCCAATTGGGTTGCTCCGACCGCTAGCGTCGTGGGTGACGTGGTGCTCGGGCCGGAATCCAGCGTCTTTTATGGCGCAGTTTTGCGCGGTGACATCGCCCGTATCCGCGTGGGACGCGGTTCGAATATCCAGGACAACTGTATCGTGCATCTCGCCGATGATCTCGACGCCATCATCGGCGACTATGTCACCGTCGGCCACGCTGCCATCATTCATGCCTGCACCATCGAAGACGAGTGCCTCATCGGCATGAATGCCACGATTCTCGACGGAGCACATATCGGAGCGCGTAGCCTGATTGCCGCCGGAACAGTGGTGACACCTCGCACCGTGATTCCACCGGGATCAATGGTCGTCGGCACTCCGGGCAAGGTCGTGAAGACGCTGTCGCCGGAGGCGCAAGCCAGTCTAAAAGAGTGGGCGACCAAATACGTTTCAGTTTCCGCGGCGTTCGCCCGCCGCGAAAAGAAGTAGGGTAGGACCTGTATTGCCCCGTCGCCGGTTTCTTGCTGCGATGGAGCATGCGTAAGTCGTTTCTTAAATCATCGATCATGGCGGTGGCCCTGTTCGGCGCAGGGATGGGTTCCGTCTGGGCGATCGAGGATTTGCGCTATCTCCCGGTGCTGGAAAACCGAGGCCATGCCACCGAAGCGGACCGATTGGCTCTTTTGTTGAGCATCGATTTTGACGCTTATCTGGAGGAAAATCCCACCTACGCCACCTCTAGTGGTTATGACGGGTTTGCCGGTCGCTGGGATGACGACTCGGCAGAGGGTGTAGAACGTCAGCGGGCCCGACGTCGCGCCCGATTGGCGGCCATCGAGTCGATTGCCCCCCAGGCATTGGGCGAGACGGACCGATTGAATTATGATCTGTTTCTTCGGCAGGCACGGGAACAGGTCGAACTGTTGGAGTTTCCGACCCACGTGCAGCGCATCAATCAACGGCGCGGCGTGCAGCAGAGGGCGGCGAGCACGTTGAAGAGTCTACCAAATCGTTCGGTGGCAGACCTAAAAGACCAGGTGGCGTTACTGCGGAGATTACCGGAACACATTGATCAACACCTCGCTTTGCTCCGGGAAGGGGTTGCCCTTGGGGTGGTGCCGCCAGCGATCACCTTGCGCGACGTGCCCCAACAGGTGCGTAACATGATTGTAGATACGCCGGAGGACAATCCCCTGCTACAGGGGTTCTATGACCTGCCGAGTTCCGTGCCGGGGGAGGAGGGTGAATTACTGCGGAATGAAGCGATTGCGATCTACCGGAAGGAAATTCGCCCGAAGTGGCAGACGTTCGAAGCATTCCTGACCGAAGAGTATTTGCCGGCGGCACCGGAAAGTGTTTCGGCGAGCGACCGTCCGAATGGGGTGGCTTGGTATCGCGTCGAAGTGCAACAGCACACCACGCTCGATATCTCCCCGGATCAAGTGCACGAAATCGGCTTGGCGGAAGTTGCACGGATTCGCGGGGAAATGGAGCGGGTCAAAGCTTGGGCCGAATTCGACGGAACGTTGGAAGCGTTCTTCACTTTCCTGCGCACCGCTCCGCAGTTTTATCACACCGAACCGGAAGCACTGCTGGCCGAATATCGCGACATCGCGAAGCGGGCAGACTTTGAGATGCCCAAACTGTTCGGCATTCTCCCGCGCACACCTTACGGCATTATCGAAATTCCATCCTACGCCGCCAAATCGCAGACCACGGCGTATTATATGAGAGGGTCTTTGGCCGCCGGTCGAGCCGGGCAATATTTTGCCAATACGTATGCGTTGAATACTCGACCGCGCTGGGAGATGGAAGCGCTGACCTTGCACGAGGCGGTGCCGGGGCATCACCACCAAATTGCGATCCAGCAAGAGATTGAAGGCACACCCGGTTTTCGGAAAATGGGGCTGAGCCTGACGGGTTACACCGAGGGGTGGGGACTCTACGCGGAGAGCCTCGGTGAAGAGATGGGTTTTTACCAGGATCCTTACGCCAAGTTTGGCCAATTGACCTATGAGATGTGGCGGGCAGTGCGGCTGGTGGTGGACACCGGTATGCATGCGAAAGGGTGGTCGAGACAGCAGGCCATCGACTATTTCGCGGCCAACGCCAGCAAGTCCCATCATGATATTGTGGTGGAAATCGACCGTTACATTTCGTGGCCAGGACAGGCGCTGGCATACAAGTTGGGCGAATTAAAATTCAAGGAGCTCAAAGCGCGCGCGGCGGAAGCCTTAGGGGAGAAGTTCGACATCCGGGATTTTCACGACGAAGTGCTCCGGCGAGGCCCCTTACCCTTGATGGTGCTGGATCATTACGTGGATCAATGGATCGCGTCACAGCGCTGATATATTCGCGTGGGAGCCCGGAGTTCGGAAAAAGATTAAGTTTTTTTGTAAGAGGGAGCGATTGAGCGGTTACCAATGTAGTGAACCGATGATCTCCTCCGACTCTCTCGAACAACAGTTTGCCTCCTGGCTCGATACCCATGCCGGAATCCTGCACCAGTTGAGCCGGGCTTATGCGCCGGAGCCGGCCGACACGGACGAACTACACCAGGAAATGATGGTGCAGCTCTGGCGCTCCATGCCGCGATTCTCAGGGGAGTCGAAACCCTCCACTTGGGTTTACCGCGTCTGCCTGAATACCGGGCTCACGTGGCGCCGCACCGCGCAGCGCCGAGAGGCGCGGGTGACGGGCCAACCCGAGACCGTCGAGTCGGCTTCCAGTCTGGAATCCTCTCCGG
Source organism: Opitutaceae bacterium (assembly GCA_018667915.1). GTDB lineage: Bacteria > Verrucomicrobiota > Verrucomicrobiia > Opitutales > Opitutaceae > Actomonas. The sequence goes on from JABIRI010000219.1 coordinate 6,958, forward strand.
CCGAAAGGCAGGAACATGAAGACCTTCACGCTGCGTTGATGCGCAGCGTGCGAACGTTACCGCCGGGACAGCGCTCACTGGTCATCCTCGCTCTAGATGGGCTGGCCTATCGGGAAATCGCCGAGATTACCGGCCTCACCGAAAACCACGTGGGTGTCGCTTAGAGTCGCGCCCGTAAAACTCTCACCGAAAAAATGAAAAATATCAGTCATGAGCTTTGAAGAACTCCAACTCGCGTGGCAGCGCGACCGCGCTTCCGTTCCGCCCCCCAAGATGAACCCGGCCGCTTTGGCAAAAGTCCGCGCGGACAGCCGCCGCTTTACTCGCCGCATCTTTTGGCGAGATGTGCGTGAAATCGTCGCGGCATTGTTCGTCGCCTTAGTTTTGGGGCGCGTGGCATGGTCCGCTCATGCTGAAGGAAGCCCGTCTTGGCCTGCTTGGGTCGCCGCAGCTTTTCCTCTCGGGGTGGCGGCGTATTTTGTGATTGATCGATGGATTACGAAACGGAGGCAAGACCCTCAGGAAAAAAACGTATTGGCCGAAATCGATCGGGCGAAGCGAGTGGTGGATCATCAAATCCATCTGCTGAGCCGGCTGGTTTGGTGGTATCTTTTACCCCTCGTGCTGAGTGGGGTATTTCTTGTGCTTCAGGTGGTGCTTTACGCACCGATGAATGTTCCTCCGGCATTGGCTTTGGGACTGAAAATAACCATGGCTGTTATTGGGTTGTTACCGGTGATATTACTGAATTGGTGGGTCTTAAAGCAGAACCAAAAGGCGGTGCGAGAAAACCTGCGACCTCGGTCCGAGGAACTCGCTGGTATTCGCCGGGAATTACTGTCAACGAACTGAGCCCCGGACGTGCTACTGGGCTTGAACCTAGGCGGAATTTCAACAGCGTGAGCCCATGATAATTGGTGTTCCCTACGAAATAAAAGATGGCGAAACCCGGGTCGCGATGACCCCCAACCTGTGTCGCCGATGTGTTAAACTCGGCGCGACGGTGTTGGTGCAAAAAGGGGCGGGGACCAGTGTCGGTTTTACCGATGCTGCATACCGTGCCGCCGGCGCAAAAATTACTGCCACCGCGTCCAAGGTTTGGCGCGGAGCGGACCTGATCGTGAAGGTGAAGGAACCACAGCCGAGTGAGTTCAAATATTTCCGAGCGGACCTGACGTTGTTCACGTATTTGCACCTCGCCGCCTGTCCGGACCTCACGGCCGCACTGGTGAAAAAGAAGGTGCTGGGCATCGCCTATGAGTCCGTGGAAGGCCGCGATGGGTTTTTGCCCCTGCTCAAGCCGATGTCGCATATCGCGGGACGTCTCTCGATTCAAACGGGGGCCTATTTTCTGCAGTCCCAAAACGGAGGCTCGGGTGTTCTACTCGGAGGCATTCCCGGAACGATGCCTGGACGGGTGGCGATTGTCGGCGCGGGTAATTCTGGAGCTCACGCTTGCCGTATGGCGGTGGGGATGGGTGCGCGCGTTGCGATCTTGGATCTTGATGCGCGAAAGCTGGAGATGATCGACGAGGAGTATCGCGGTGGAGTGGTCACGCTCATGGCGAATCCCGGTAATATTGAAATGGCGGTGGCGGATTGCGATTTGTTGATCGGCGCCGTGTTGGTGCCCAACGCCAAGGCACCCACCGTGGTGACTTCGGCGATGGTTAAAAAGATGCGTCCCGGCAGCGTGATCGTCGACATCGCCATCGACCAGGGGGGCTGTATTGCCTCGATTCACCCGACCTCTCATCACGAGCCAACTTACGTGAAGCACGGTGTCGTGCATTATGCGGTTCCGAACATGCCCGCGCTGGTGGGGCGCACCTCGACGCTCGGTCTGACTCAAGTCACCGAGCCTTATTTGGTGCAGATGGTCACCCGCGGCATCAAGCAAGCTCTGGCCGAACAGCCAGGTCTGGCCAAGGGCATCAATACACAAGATGGCTTGGTCGTGAATCGGCAAGTCGCCCGGGCTCTCAGTTACAAATAACCGCCCCTGGGCTCGTGCAGCCTCTGCAAATATCCGAGCCTGATCTGGCCGGATGGGTCGACTCCCGATCCGGCGAGCTGTGGGCCGGGGTGTCGGACATGGTCGAGGACAGGGTGTAGGTCAAAAATCTCGAAGGCACGTTTCTGTAGAATAATGCGGCCCACCGGACCTTTCTGCGGAAATCTCGGGACGAAGTGTGGGGGCGGTCAGATTTCGATCTATTCCCCGGAGACGAAGCCGAAGGCTTTTTTGCCTACGACACGCGTTTGCTCGAAACCGAGAAACCCGTTGTAAGTGCTCACCCTACCCGTGACGAAGCGGGCCGGGACGTCGTGGATGTCGCGATCAAGACGATCGTGCGAGCGCCCACCGACGACGGGCTCGGATTCGTGGGCATCGTAAAACGCGTGCGCGTTGGCGAAGATCGAACCGCCTGCCGCGCCGAGATCAGAGCGATCGTGCGTCGTTTCCTTCCCGCCGGAATTGTGACCAGCCAACTCGCCGCCCTCGACCAGTCCGTCGCCACTCTCCAGGCCTCTTGAGAAATCGAGTTTGTCACCATAATGGTGACAAAAATAATGACCGGCGACCGGCGACCGGCGACCGGCGACCGGCGAGTGGCGAGTGGCCGCGGTGGACATGGGGTGGCGTTGCAGAGTGAATAGGTGGGATGAAACGGCGGATTCGGCGAAACCGCCTGTGCGTCCCGCGGGGAATTTAGGTAGGGCGTGCTCGCCGAGCGCGCCACTTAACCTTGGCCACATTTTACAAAAAAGCCCCGGCGTAAACCGGGGCTCAAATTGCACGTCGCTTCGGGCGAAGCGGAGCTGGTGGTGGTTAAGCGGCCTGGATGGTGACGCTCTTTACCTCCACGCGCTCGATGGGGGTGCTGTTCTCGCCGCCACCGCCGGTGGGGAGAGTAGCGATTTGCTCGAGCACGGAGTCACCGGCAGTGACCTCACCGAATGCGGTGTATTGCCGATCGAGGAAACGGGCATCGCCGTGGCAGATAAAAAATTGGCAACCGGCGCTGTTGGGGTCGGAGGAGCGAGCCATGGAGAGCACACCGCGCACGTGAGGCTTCTCGTTGAACTCGGCATCGAGCTTGTATCCGGGATCACCGGTGCCGGGCATGCCGCCTGCGCCTTCTTTGGTGTTCGGGCAGCCGCCTTGGACCATGAAGCCCTTGATGATGCGGTGGAAGGCCGTGCCATCATAGAAACCGTCACGGGCAAGTTTTTTGAAGTTCTCGACGGTTTTAGGGGCCACATCGGACCAGAAGGAAACAGTCATGTCGCCGTAAGCCGTGGAGATGACGGCGACTTCGTTGGAGGAGGATTCAGTGCTCATAAAGGAACCAGAATCGAGAGCGAGGGGAGGTTCGGTCAAGCGTGTTCGGGGGTAGACACGGGCGATTCAGCTTCGGGAGGTTTGCCGGCTCTTACTCGTTCTCGTTCTCATTCTCTCCGTTTTTCCGATTTAACGGGAGGCTGGATAAAGGAGAACGAGAACGAGAATGAGTAAGAGAACGATTGTCTCAACGGCATAGGGCGTGCTTCCGTTGGGCATGCGAATCTTTTGTGTTCTAGGACTGTTAATGGTGGCGGCGGTAGCGACGGCTGGACCGATTAAGGTGAAGGTCGTGGTGGTCGCCATGTTTGAGCGGGGCGAGGATACGGGTGATCGGCCGGGCGAGTTTCAGCATTGGGTGGAGCGCGAGGGACTCACCGAAACGTATGCGTTCCCTCAGGGCTACCGCGATCTGCGCGGTTCGCCGGATGGCAGTATTCTTGGTGTCGTTACCGGAGTCGGCACGGCGAAGAGTGCCGCCACGATTATGGCGGTCGGCTTGGATCCCCGATTCGACCTCACGGAAGCCTACTGGTTGGTAGCCGGCATTGCCGGCGCGGACCCGCATGACATGTCGCTGGGCTCGGCGGCGTGGGCTGAGTGGTTGGTCGATGGCGACTTGGCGCACGAAATCGATTACCGCGAAGTCCCCGAAGGGTGGACGACGGGCTACATACCGTTGCGCAAAGCCTATCCGTATCAGCAGCCCGTCGATCGCAGTGAAGGACAGGCTTATCAACTCGTGCCGTCACTGGTGGAGTGGGCTTATCAGCTCACGAAGGATACCGATCTGGGTGATACCGAACCGATGCAGAAAAGGCGTGAGCTCTACACGGATACGCCGGCGGCGCAGCGTCCGCCGTTTGTGCTGAAAGGGGATCACCTCGCGGCGATGACCTACTGGCATGGCGAACACCTCAATCAATGGGCCAATGATTGGGTGAAATATTATTCTGACGGCAAAGGTGAATACGTGACCACCGCGATGGAGGACACGGGCACCTACGGTTCACTCTTCTGGCTGGATCGCGCGGGAAAGGTAGATGTGCAGCGCATGCTCGTCCTGCGCACGGCGAGTAACTTCGACATGCAGTGGCCTGGCGGAGATGCGGCCGGCAGCCTCAGTGGCGAAAAACTGGGTCCCGGTTATTCGGCTTACTTTCCGGCCCTCGAATCCGCCCACAAAGTAGGCAGCCAAGTCGTCCACGCGATTCTCAACGGCTGGGACGTCTATCAACATGAATTACCGAAGCCTTGAGTGGCAGCTTGCCAGTGGTTGGACCGAAACTCACCGTGATCGGCTGTGCCGTATTTTGATTATAACGCGACCACCCCTCTGAGTCCCGCTGCGCGCGAGGCGTGGCTGAGGGCGACGGAGGAGTCGTGGCAAAATCCGTCCAGTGCCCACCGGGCGGGGACTCGGGTGAAAGTGCTGTTGCAACATGCGCGGGAGAATTTGGGCACGGTGATCGGTTGTGATCCTGCTCGGATCACGTTTACCAGCGGCGCAACCGAATCTGCCCATGCCATTGCTGGGCATCTCGCGGATACGTTGCCGGTTGATGCAAAGGTCGCGGTCAATCCGACGGAGCATCTTTGTGTGATCAACGCGATCCGAGCCTACTTTCCCGCCGACCGCATCGTTTGGCTCACCGTCAACGATGACGGACAGGTTGTCTTGGATACGGTGAAGCAACTGATCGGCGCCGAGTCGATTGGGGCCTTGTGGGTGATGGCGGCCAATAACGAGACGGGGGTATTGCAGCCTTGGTCGGAGATCGCCGCGCTTTGCCGGGAATCGGGTGTTTCTTATGTGTGCGATGCGGCGCAATGGTGGGGCAAAATTGCCGGGGGCGGGCTGGCGGAGGCGGATTGGGTGTTTTCGGCCGGACACAAATTTGGCGCACCTAAGCGAATGAGTTTTTTGCTGCGACCGATCGATCAGCCGAGTTTTCAGGTTCGACCCAGCGGAAAAGAGCACACCGATGGCAAACAGCATGGCGGCACCGAGGATTACCCCGGAGCCTGTAGTTTGGTGGCGGCGCTTGCCGATGCGGAACGTAACAAGGTTATGTTGGAATCGGATCGGGTGCGATTGCGGGATCGGTTTGAGGTGAATCTCTGCCAGCGTTTGACTGGCTCGCGGGTGGTTGGGCAAGGGGTTGAGCGGTTATGGAACACGGTGTTGGCCGTCATGCCGCACGGCGAAAATCACCGCTGGGTGACGCTGTTGGACAAACGTGGTTTCGAGGTTTCGACCGGTTCGGCCTGCTCCAGTGGTTCGGAGTCGCCCTCGCATGTGCTCGCGGCGATGGGCGTGCCCGGCGACCAAATGCGCCGTGTGCTACGCATCAGCGCAAGTTGGACGACGACTCCGCAGGATTGGGACGATTTGGTTGATGCGTTGGTTGCGGTGGCAGAAGAAGTGAAACCCGCGGATAACGTCGTTTCGATCTGATGAAGATTCGCGCGATTGGCTTACAGCATTTCCGTAATATTGCGGGAGCTCGATTGGAATTCGAAGGGCGACTGCAGTTTCTCGTGGGACCCAATGGGGAAGGGAAAACCAATTTATTGGAGGCGATTGGTTTTATCACGGCACTGCGTTCATTCCGCGCGGCGGATAATGCCCACCTCATCGGTCACGGGCAGAAGGAAGCCGCTTTGTCCTGTGATCTCGAGCACGAGGTCGAAGGTCCGTCCAAGCTCACAATTAAATTTCGACCGGGAGTGAAGGAAGCGTGGCTGGAGGAAACCAAAGTCGCGCGCTTGGCCGATGTGATCGGCCGGTTTCCTACGGTGGTTTTTTCGTCACAAGATCAACAACTCGTGCGCGGTTCCCCCGGCGGCCGGCGGCGCTGGCTTGATCTCACGCTATCGGCGACGGACGCGGGTTATCTCAATCATCTGCAAAGCTACCACCGCGCGCTGGCGGAACGAAATGCGCTGCTGAAACGTGACCCGGCCGACGCGGAGTTGGATGCGTTTGAACAGGTGCTGGCCGACCACGGCGCAGCGTTGGTGGTGAAGCGACGGAGTGCGTTGTCCGAATTGGCGGAAGTTTTGACGAAGAGTTATGCGCGGATCGCCGATCACGCGGAACCCACCGGATTTTCCTATCAACCCAATTTCGATGCAACGGATGCGGAGGAATTGATGGCCAAACTCGTCGCGGGCCGAACCCGCGATCGGATCTTGAAGTCGACCGGCGCCGGTCCCCACCGGGACGATTTTGACTTCACGCTGCACGACCGGGCTGCGAAGGACTTTGCTTCGGAAGGGCAACAAAGGGCGCTGGTGCTTTCGTTACGTTTGGCGCAAGCGGATTGGTTTCGTCGCTGCATGAAGATTGAGCCGGTGCTGCTGGCCGATGATGTCCTAGGTGAGCTGGATCCGGTGCGCCGCGAACGTTTTTGGCGGACCATTCCGGAGGATTGCCAAGTGATCGCCACCGGCACGGTTCATCCTGAAGGTGACCTGGGTGATTGGCAGATTTTTGAAGTGAATGAAGGTTCTTTTTCGACGGTGGCTGCGAAGTAAGAGGAGAGTGGTGTTTTGGCCGAGGGAGCCCTTAGGGTTCTGCTGACGCGTGGCGGATTTTCGCTGCCGTCTTACCCCGATCCCGCTTACCCCACTCATGCTTTACCTCATCCTTGTCGCTTTTGTGGCCGCCTTGGGCGGCTTTTTGTTTGGCTACGATACCGCCATCATCTCCGGCACGATCGGATTTGTGAAAACCAAGTTTGAGTTGGATACCGTGGCGGAGGGTTGGTTCGTTTCTTCCGCGTTGGTGGGGTGTATTTGGGGGGTGATGTTTACCGGCCTGATCAATGATTGGTTTGGTCGCAAAAAGGCCCTCCTGCTTTCCGGGCTGCTCTTTTTGATCTCCGCGATTGGATGCATGCTGGCTCCGACCTTATCGACTTTGATCATCTATCGATTGATTGGTGGTATCGGGGTGGGGGTGGCGTCGATGACCTCACCGCTTTTTATCGCCGAGATTTCACCGCCGCATCTCCGAGGCCGTTTGGTGACGTTGTATCAACTCGCGATCACCGTAGGAATTCTTTTGGCCTACTTTGCCAACGCCTCACTTTTGGAGCTCTCCACACAGTCCTATGAAACCGAATTGTTTTCATGGATCATTCAGGACGAAGTTTGGCGGGCAATGTTTGGCAGTGAGTGTGTCCCCGCATTGCTGTTTTTTGTGCTCGTTTTGTTTATCCCAGAAAGCCCGCGTTGGCTTTCATTGAAAAAGAAAGATGAACGCGCGTTTGGTATCCTCGCCCGTATCAATGGTTCGGAACAGGCCAAGCAAGAGATGCGGGAAATCAAGGATACCATTGCCCACGAGGCTGCCCCCATGCAGACGTTACTGAAACCGGAGATAAGGAAGCCGCTCATCATCGGGGCGTCTCTCGCATTTCTCACTCAAATCTGCGGGGTGAATGCGATTATCTATTACGGTCCGCGCATCCTGGAAGAGGCCGGGTTTGCGTTATCGGATGCCTTGGGCGGTCAGGTCATAATCGGTATCGTGAACGTCGTCTTCACTCTTATCGCGATCTGGAAGATCGATCAATTGGGGCGCCGTCCTCTGCTGATTGGCGGGGTATCGGGCATCATGTTCTCACTGATTATGGTGGGCCTGCTGTTCTTTTTCGAGGTCACCAGTGGATTCTGGCTCATGGGATTTATCCTCATGTTTATCGCCAGTTTCGCTTTCTCATTTGGGCCGGTCATCTGGACGCTGTTGTCGGAGATCTATCCGATCAATGTGCGGGGAACGGCGATGTCGATCGCCACGCTGACCTTATGGACGGGCACCGCGTTGGTCGGGCAGATCGTACCCTGGATGTTGGAGACGCTGACCCCGGCCGGGACGTTCTGGATATTTTCGCTCTCCTGTGTGCCGGCGCTTTATTTGGGCATTAAAGTGATTCCTGAAACCAAAGGTAAGACCTTGGAGGAGATCGAAAAATTTTGGCTCAAAGGATAGGACGCATATTCGAATGCGCGGGGCGCTCCTGCTTGACCGTTAACTCGATTGGCAGCTTGCCATTTCGATGGTGCCTCTCGTTCTAGATCAGGAGTAAACCCGCGATCGACCATTCCGAGGATTCGACCCGCTACGGCGCATGAAAGTCCATTTTCCACCCCTGTCCTTTAATAAGCTATGAACCTTGAGCTGTGGCAGTGGGTATTGGCGGTCGGAGCCGCGATGTTTATCGGGGTTTCGAAAACTGCCATTGGCGGGCTCGGGCTGGTGGCGGTGACGGTTTTCGCCAACCTCCTCCCGGCGCGGGAGGCGAGTGGGTTTGTGCTGCCGATGCTGATCGTGGCGGATGCGGTGGCCGTAAAGTCTTATCGGGCTCACACCCAGTGGAGTCATCTCATCAAATTGTTTCCGTGGACTGCCGCGGGAGTGATTATCGGATGGATTGCGATGGATCGAATCACTGACCGGCAGGCCACTTGGCTCATTGGTGGAATTGTGCTGATGATGGTGGGACTGCATCTTTGGCGTCGCTATCGCGGCAATGATGAAGAGCCCATGGGCGCGCGCTATGCCGCGTTTATCGGGGTGATGGCAGGCTTCACAACTCTGGTGGCCAATGCGGCAGGACCGTTGATGGCGATTTACCTGTTAGCCATGCGGCTCCCAAAAATGGAGTGGATGGGCACGGCGGCGGTATTCTTTTTCCTGATCAACGTCTTCAAGGTCCCGTTCATGATCGAGTTGGGTTTGATCAATTGGCAGAGTGTGACCGGGAATCTGGTGCTGCTGCCGGCCGTTTTGATCGGAGCCGCGCTGGGTCGGAAATTACTCAAAAAGATCAATCAACGTCTATTCGAGAACCTGGCGCTGTGGATGAGTGCGGTGGCGGGATTGAAGCTGTTGTTTTGATCACGGATGAATGTATTTTGACTCATGGGGCGTAAATCGGTTCGAGATATGTGGAAGGCCAAGTTGGCGGGGCAGGAAGTCCCCCCGACCGCGCATGGTTGTCGGGCCGCTGCCGCGGTGACTGCCCCCATGGATCTCCAGCGCACACCTTTCGATGGACTCGTCCTGGGGGTCGACCCCTCGCTGCGTGGCACCGGATTGGCGGTTATTGAGTTTAAAGGTGGTAAGCAACCGATGATGTTGAGTTGTGCCACGGTGAAGGTGAAACCGAAGGTGCCCATGGCTGAGGCCTTGGCTGAGATTCACCGGTCGGTGACCACAATGGTCGATAGATTTACCCTCACTCACGTCGCTCTAGAGCAGACGATCTACGTGCAGAATTTTCAGACGGCCCAGATCTTGGGCGCCGCCCGCGGTGCGGCGATTACTGCGGTCGCACTGCATGACTTGCCGATATTCGAATACGCGCCTCTCCGGGTGAAACAAGCGGTGGTGGGCGCGGGTCGGGCGAGCAAAGAGCAGATGGCCCGCACTGTGATGGGGCTCCTCGGGCATGGAGCCCAGCTCGGGTATGACGAGGCGGATGCCGCCGGGGTGGCGCTCTGCCATGCCTTCACCTGGCGGGAAGGGGTCAAACGCAAATAATAAAGA
>JABIRI010000119.1 GCA_018667915.1 Opitutaceae bacterium
CGCTGCCTTGAGCTGATCCACCCGATCGACCGAGCCACCCGCTTCTTTGATATGGGAAACGTGAGGATACTTCGCCCGGAGTTTTTCAACCGTATCCACCCCGATCTCGATACCGCAACGGGACGGAATGGAATAGAGCACGATCGGCCGATCCGTTTGCTCGGCAATCCGGCTGAAGTGGAGAAATAAACCCGCTTGGCTCGGCTTGTTGTAGTAGGGCGCAACCACGAGCATGGCGTCCGCTCCCGCCTCATGCGCGCGAGCGGTAAGGGCTTCGGCTTCTCGCGTGGAATTCGACCCCGCACCGGCGATTACCGGCACCTTGCCGGCCGCGGTCTCAACCACTGTCGATACCACATCCATATGCTCTTCGTGTGAAACTGTCGGTGATTCACCGGTGGTTCCCATGGGGACCAAACCATTCACGCCGCCGCGGATTTGGGCTTTCACCAGTTTCTTCAATCCGTCGGTATCAACGTGACCCCGCGAGAACGGGGTCACCAATGCGGTGATGGTGCCAGTGAGTGGACGGTTTTTCATGGGAAGAGCAGAGCCAAATGGACCTTTCCGAGGAAAGCACGCCACTTTATCAAATCGACAACTTTTTTTCACCCCGCTTTTTCCCTATGACACCTCACACCGAAATTTTTAACGACCTTCTCAAGCTGGCAGTGGATAGCGATGTGAGTGACATCGTCATCAAGACCAACAAGCCCGGCTACGTGCGTTTGGCCGGTCAATTGAAGCCGGTAGATATGGATCCCATCCAAGGTGAAGAGGCGCGGGCGTTCGTGGAGGAACATGTGCCCAAGGTATTTCGTCCCATTTGGGAAGAAACCTATCAGGTTGACTTCGCGTATGCGGCTGAGGGCGTAGGCCGCTTTCGGGTCAATGCGTTCCATCAACGGGGCACGCCCAGCATCGTATTCCGCCACATCAAAAGCACGGTTCCTGAATTCGAGGATCTCGGTCTCAATGGCGACGCGATGCTGAATCTAGCAAAAGCCAAAGATGGCATCCTATTGATTTGTGGTGCCACGGGTTCGGGTAAGAGTTCCACCATGGCCGCGATGCTGAACTGGATTAATCGCAATCTCGATCGCCACATCGTCACCATTGAAGATCCGATCGAATATACCTTTGTGGACGACAAATCGGTGTTTCAGCAGCGGGAAATCGGCACCGACGTTCCGAGCTTCCAATTAGCCATTAAAGCGGTGTTACGCCAAAACCCCGACATCATCCTCATTGGTGAGATGCGCGACAAAGAGACGTTCGAAACCGCAATATCTGCAGCCGAAACCGGCCACTTGGTATTCTCCACCATGCACGCGGCAACCGTGGCGCAATCGCTAACCCGCTTGTTTGAGTTTTTCCCACCCGAACAATTGGCTCAAGCCCGTCGCCAGATCGCTGGTTCCTTGCGCGGCTTCATTTGCCAAAAACTGATCCCCACTTTGGAGGGGGACGGGCGGGTTCCGGCGAATGAAATTTTGGCCGCAGATGCCACGGTTAAGAATCTCATTCTCGAGAACGAGATGGATAAAATCCAAGAACTCCTGAGTGCCGGCACGGATTCCGCCAGTTACTCCTTCAATCGCGATATCATGCGTCTCATCAGTGAAGGTAAAATCAGCAAAGCAGATGGCGTCCGCTACTCCCCGAACCCTCAGGCGCTCGAGATGAACCTGAAGGGGATTTTCTTCAAATAACCTCCTTCGTTTTCCGAGAGACTTTTCATGTTTGTTCGCCACCTCACCACTCAGGTCGTCCTCGGTTTGAGTCTGGTGGTCGCGCCTGGACCGGCATCCGCCCAGGAAGAGCAAGAGAGCAAACCCAAGTCGTCTGACCTCGAACGCACGCTGAAGGGGATCGAGAGAATCGAACTCATGAAGCGCGGGCTTGATTCCGATAAATCCCTCCAGCCGGGTGGGGACCGGGACTTCGTGCCTACGGTCACAGGTGAAGCCCAAACGCTGCCGGGAAGAATGATCGATCTCGGCAACAATGGAGCAACCGAATCGGGGAGAACAGCGGAGTGGCAGTCTCAGAACTGGCTCATCCATGGCGTAAATTCTCTGCAACAAGGTGATTCGGCGGATGAAAATATGGGGGCACCCGAATCACTCGATAAGCAACCCGATCAGGGTTCCCCTGAATTCTGGCTCGAACTCGCGATGGGAAATTCTGAACGCGATGGGGAAGAGTCAGCAGAAGCTGCCGGCGAGCGCCTCAAGAAGTCCGATGGGCTCAGCACGGTAAACCCTCTCGATAAATTCATGACCGAGTGGCTCAGCGCGGAAGAGCTGGCTCGGCTGGAAATATCCGATTCATCGACAAATTCACTGCTCGGTGCTGTCTCGAGCTCCTCGGCCACGGAGCTGAACATAGGCGAATCCGCTCGTATGTTGCAAACCGCCGAATCGCTTTCGCAGTCCATCACCATTCCAGCGGAAAGGGCCTTAAATCCATATCTCAATCCAAATGGAGGCACTGCGGCACGGACCGATTTATCCGGCATTTTGCCGCCCTCGGGATCCCCGGTGAACACGTCGTCTTCGCGGGGTCGGCCGTTATCAAATGCCTCGCAACCCGCCGCAGTGCCGACCGGCAACGCCACCGCGGTAAAAGAGTCCAGGGAACCGTGGAAGCCACCCGTCAAAGATGACGAAAAATACTTCCGCCGTCTGAATCGGTTTTAGGGCTTGGTTTAACGGTCGGGGAGCAATACGTCTGATCGTTTACATCATGGCTATTGCATTACTTTTTGCCGGGCAAGGTGCCCAAAAGGTCGGAATGGGAAAGTCACTCGCGGAGTCGAGTGATAGTGCCCGGGCTATATACGAACAGGCTAACCATATATTAGGTTGGGATTTAACGAACATTTCTTTCGACGGTCCCGAAGAAAAGCTCACTGAAACGGGAGTGTGCCAACCGGCATTGTTCGTCCACGGCGTCGCTCTGCACCGGGTGCTGCAGGATCAGGGAAAAATGCCCCATATTGATGCCGCTCTGGGCTTAAGTTTGGGCGAATTGACCGCGTATTGCGTCGCTGGAGTTTATGATTTTGAAGCGGGCCTGAAGATCGTCGCCGAGCGCGGTCGCCTCATGCAGGAAGCCTGTGAAATGTCGAATGGCAGCATGGCCGCCATCATTGGTGAATCCCGTGAGCGTGTCAGCGAACTTTGCTCAGAGTTCGATATTCAAGCCGCCAATTTTAACGCGCCCGGCCAAATCATTATTTCAGGTGAAAAATCCCGGGTCGCCACCGCAGTTGAGGCCGGCAAGGAACGGGGTATGAAGCGGGTCATTCCACTCAATGTCGCCGGAGCTTACCACAGCCGTCTGATGGAACCCGCCCGCGAACGATTCGCCGCGTATTTGGCAGACATTCCGTTTTCCACTCCCAATCTCAAAGTTTACACCAACACCACGGGCGCAGCGATCACCGATCCTGCTGAGATCAAAGCCGCGCTAGTAAAGCAGGTGGTCTCTTCCGTCTTGTGGGAAGATTGCACGCGGGCCGCCGTAGCCGCCGGAGCAACCGAGCTCTGGGAACTGGGGCCGGGCAAAGTGCTCGCCGGTTTGGCTCGTCGCACGGAACGCGATTGGTCGGTAAGCAGCTTCGCCGAAATGGCTGATTTTACCGCATAATTTTCGCCTTCAACCCCGTTCTTACACAACCTGACTCGCGCCGTTAATGGACGTATCTCTGACACGCAATTTCTGCATTATCGCCCACGTTGACCACGGGAAGACGACGTTGTCCGATCGTTTGCTCGAACACACCCGCACGGTGGAACAGCGCGTAATGACCGATCAGCATCTCGACACGATGGACCTGGAGCGGGAACGCGGCATCACGATCAAGAGCCACCCGGTTACGATGTCCTATCCCGCTAAAGATGGGAAACGGTATAAGCTCAACTTGATGGATACTCCGGGCCACGTGGATTTCTCCTACGAGGTTTCCCGCAGCTTGGCCGCCTGTGAAGGCGCACTCCTTTTGATAGATGCGGCACAGGGCGTGGAAGCGCAGACGGTTGCCAACGCCCATCTGGCTTTTTCCCAGGACCTCAAAGTTATCCCGGTGATCAACAAAATCGATCTCCCCAGTGCGGATTTGGACATGTGCACCAAGCAGCTCGAGGACATCCTCATGATTCCCGGGGAAGAGGCGATTCTGGCCAGTGGAAAATCCGGCATCGGAATCGAGGATATTTTGGAAGCCGTGGTGGCAAATATTCCACCTCCGCGGTGGCACGATTACCCGCGGACCCGAGCATTGGTCTTCGACTCCCTCTATGATCCTTATCGTGGAGTCATCGCCTATGGTCGCGTATTTTCCGGGCAACTCAAAGCGGGCGACCACATGCAGTTCATGGGAACGGGCGTAAAAACCGAAATCAAAGAAGTCGGAATCTTCACGCCAGCCATGTTGAAACAACCCACCTTATCGGCGGGCGATGTGGGCTATGTGGTTTCGACCATTAAGGACACGGCCGACATCAATACCGGCGATACGTTGACGCTCACCAAAGTTCCGGCGGCAGAAATGCTCCCCGGCTACAAGGAAGTCCGTCCCATGGTATTTTGCGGGCTGTATCCGCTTGAATCCAGCGACTACGAAAAACTTAAAGCGGCCCTCGGGCGATTACGCCTCAATGACGCCGCCTTCGTTTACCAATCGGAGAGTTCATTGGCACTGGGATTCGGATTCCGTTGCGGGTTCCTCGGACTTCTCCACATGGAGATCATTCAGGAACGGATCCGTCGCGAACATGACGTTGAGATCATCTCCACGTATCCCAGCGTGATTTATCACGTATTTACGCACGGCAAGGATATGATCGAAGTCGACAATCCCGTCATGCTGCCCGAGCCGGGATCCATCACTGAAATCCGTGAGCCCACCATCCAAGCGTCAATCCATATTCCCAACACCTCCATGGGCGACATCATGTCGCTCATTATGGAAAAACGCGGAAGTATCGAGAACACCGATACGCTAGATGCGACCCGCGTGATGCTCTCGTGCACGCTGCCCCTGAATGAAATCCTCGTGGACTTCAACGATCGCCTGAAAAGTATCACGCGTGGTTACGGGTCGATGGACTACGAACTGGGCGAATATAAACCCGGTGACCTGGTCAAGATGGACATCATGATCAACGGCGAACCCGTGGATGCCTTTTCGAGTATCGTGCACCGGGAGAAAGCGCCAGGGAAGGGGAAGGCCCTTTGCGAAAAGCTCGCGGCCATTATTCCTCCGCAGATGTTTAAAGTCGCGATTCAAGCCGCGGTGGGAGGGAACATCATTGCCCGCGACAATGTCCGGGTCATGCGCAAGGACGTTACGGCCAAATGTTACGGCGGTGACATCAGCCGGAAGCGCAAATTGCTCGATAAACAGAAAGAGGGTAAGAAGAAGATGAAACAAATCGGTCGCGTATCCATTCCGCCAGACGCCTTCATTCAAGTCCTCAAGAACTAACTAGCTTAGATCAGCTCACCCTGTAATCCTTCATTCAGTGATCGGACCATTTGCCTCAGCTCAACGTAAGATGCGACAGCATGCCAACAACTGGTTGGAGCTCGCGGACAAGGTTGAACATTTTCGACGCGATATTTTACCACCTGACGAACTCAATGAGCTTCGGCGCGAGAAAGAGGGCTTGCGCGCACTGGTCACAAAAAAAGCTGAAGCCAGTGATTTGAAACTGGGGATCGAAAACCTGGAAGGGGTCCTACGGAAAACCGGGGGCACCTTTTACCCGAAAAGCACGATGATCGAATACATCGAGTTTTTCCTCGTCGCAGCCATCGTGATCCTCGGCATTCGGGCGTTCTTTTTTCAGCCGTTCAAGATTCCCACCAATTCCATGTGGCCAAGTTACAACGGCATGATCGGGGAAGTTTTCGTGGAACCCGAGGATGAACCCAGTTCGGCCGCGAAAGGACTTCGATTCTTAACTCAATTGGCGAAGTCCCACCGGATTGATGCGCCTATTGCCGGCGAAGTCCGGATACCAGTCATTCGCTCATACTCGTCCCAAAAGGGTGAAATTCGTGATTACCTGAAACCGCCCAA
>JABIRI010000227.1 GCA_018667915.1 Opitutaceae bacterium
AGCAGGCTCCACACCGCGACGAAGCCGATGGCAATCATGGCCAACACGGTTGATACGAGGGCCCAAATACCGCCCAATTCGAATCCAAAGACGCTCAGCACGAGCACGAATACGATGATGCGCACGAGCCATCGGAACATGTTGCGGGCGGGCAGGACATCGGCGTCCGTCAAATCGGTTCTTTTGGCCAGTAGCGTAAGCGCGCGACCGAAGAGTAGATTGATAAGAATCCCGCCGAGAATAATCACGAGCGCCACCGGAAGGGCGGTGATGAATGAGGGAAGGAGTCCCGTTAGGCCCTGCCAAAGTTCTTCAAGCGTCATGATCATTCTTCGGAATCAGTTGCAGCCCACCCGATGGCAAGTAAATGCCAATCAGATGAGATCAGTAAGCAGGAGTCGCGCCGATTTGTTGGGCGACCCACTCGCCGTGGCGACAGGCTCTCGCAAGACTTTCACCGGGGGGGATATCCTCGTTCAATAGATCGGCGAGCAAACGGGCCAAAAACGCGTCGCCGCATCCGACGGTATCGCGCACGTCCACCAGGCGGCCTGCTTCCCAATGCCACTGATCATCGGCAAGTAATCCGGCGCCGCGAGAACCGGCGGTGATACAGACCATTGCGCAGCCAAACTCGTGGGCGAGTGCGCGGGCCATGGCCTCTTCGGATCCGGGTTGTTCCTCGTCGGCGTTCAATACGATGCGGGCGGCCTCCTCCGCGTTGAGTTTCAATAGGTCGGATGTTTTTGCCCGGGTGCGCACGAGTTCCAAATCGTCGTGCGGCGCGCGCAGGTTCACATCGAAAACGCGCAAAGCCTCATTGGGCAGAACCTGTAGCACGCGATCCAGCGCGGAGCAATTCACGTTACTTCGAAGGGCGAGCGAGCCGAACACGATGGCCTGAGAATTGAATGCATGTCGGGTCGCATCTTCGGTGCACAGGATTTGATCCCACGCGACACTGGGGGTGATACGATAGGTAGCATCGCCATCGGGCCCGGTTTCAGCGACGACGGTGCCGGTGGGTAATCCGGCGTGAAACGTGATTAACTCTGTCGATATATCCCAACCGTTGAGACGTCGCACGAGTTCATCGCCGAGTTTGTCGCGACCTAATCCGGAGAGCAAATTGACCTCGATCCCTAACTGTTTGAGGTGGTAGGCGACATTGAACGGAGCTCCGCCGGGGAATAACCCCGCGGGGAGAAAATCCCAGAGGATTTCACCAAAGCAGATGACAGTTGAACGGGAGGACATGACTGGGGCAGCGCCTCGGGAACGAGGACGAGTCGCAGCCATGTTGATCACAAATCATGGCGGCGACAATCCTGCTGTTGGCCGTGGGTGATTTACCGATGACTTGCGCTTAAAGGAGGTCGCCCTGAGCCGCCGCGAAGCCTTTGAGGCCGAGGGCTTGATAAGCTTTGGGGGTAAGCGTGCGACCTTGCGGCGTCCGTTGCAGGTAGCCTTCTTGGATGAGAAACGGTTCGTGGACTTCCTCTAGGGTGTCCGTCTCTTCGCCGACCGCGATGGCGACAGTGCCGAGTCCGACCGGGCCGCCGCGGTAGTTTTCGGCCATGACGCGCATGATGCGTTTGTCCATCTCGTCGAGGCCGCGAGCGTCGATTTCGAGGAGCTCCAGAGCGTCGGCGGCGACATCGCGGGTGATTTTGCCATCGGCGCGTTCCTGGGCAAAATCGCGCACGAAGTTGATGAGGTTGTTTACAACCCGCGGAGTGCCACGCGAGCGGGTGGCGATTTCCTTGGCGCCGGCTTCATCCACTTCGACATCGAGTAAGCCGCACGAGCGTTTGACGATGCCGGTGAGCGTTGCGACGTCGTAGTAGTCGAGACGGGTCTGGAGGGTGAACCGCGAGCGGAGTGGCGCGGTCAACATGCCCGAACGCGTGGTCGCTCCGACCAAAGTGAATCGAGGAATCGACAGCCGCACGCTGCGGGCGTTGGGACCTTGGTCGATCATGATATCCAACCGGAAATCCTCCATCGCGGTGTAGAGGTATTCCTCGACGGTTTTGGGGATGCGATGGATCTCATCGATGAAGAGTAAGTCACCTTCTTCGAGACTGGTGAGCAGGCCGGCGAGGTCGGACGCCTTTTCGACGACCGGACCCGACGTGACACGCACGGTCTTGCCGAGCTCGTTGCCGAGGATAAACGAGAGCGTAGTTTTGCCGAGACCAGGAGGTCCGCTGAGCAAGATGTGATTCAGCGCATCGCCACGACGTTTGGCGGCGCCGACCATGACCTGCAAGCGTTCGACGGTTTTGGCCTGGCCGGTAAAGTCCTCGAACGAGAGCGGGCGCAGCGCGGCTTCGGCCGGCGTTTCCGGAGCATTAAAAGTCGAAGCGAGGTAGTCGGTGCCTTTAGGCGTTTCGTCGGACATGGGTTAGAAGTAGGTGCACCTTAAAGGAGTTCGTTGGAGAGTCAGGATTTTAAAATGTAACGACCTGTTTTCTTGTTGCCGATCTTTTCCACCAGTCCCGCGGTGAGAAGTGGATTCAGTAAATCCAGAGTGCCTTGCTTAGACAAACTGAGTGCTTCCCAGAGCTCGGCGGGTGCCATGCTCCCGTGGTCTCGAAGAAGTGCGAGCAGTCGTTCTTGTTTAGGTTTCAAGACGAGTTTCTCAGATGAATTTGAGTTGTAGGTCTGCACGCGGAGCCAGACACGTTCTAGCGTTTTACGCGGCCCTTCTGCACAGTATTCCAACCAGGTCGTAAGATCCTCGCCGTTGTGGCGCACGGTCTCGAGCGCCTTATAGTAACCGGTGCGATCTTCCCAATAGTATTCGTCAACGGAGAATATATGGTGCGTGTCGAAACCTCGGCGGTAGAGCTCCCACAAAGCTAGGGCTCGGCCGGTGCGACCATTGCCGTCGGCGAACGGATGAATGGCTTCGAAACGGTAGTGTAGAATAGACGAGCTGAGCACTGCAGAGAGTTCTGCTGCGCGGGTGTTCCACCAATCGAGCAACTCAAACATGAGGCCCGAAACATCGTCTGGGTTTGGAGGAGCGTAGCTCCCGACTCGCACGGCAATTGTGCGATAACAGCCGGCCTCGCCTTGATCCATCACTTCGCCGGCTAAAATGCGGTAAAGGTCAAACAGGTCGTCATGTCGAACGATCTCGGTCGAAAGGTGTTTTTCCACGAAACGCAGGCCAGCGAAGTAATTTACCACCTCCCGACGGGAGCGAGTGTCTGAGGCGGCGAGTTTCCCACCTTCTTCTACCGCCCGAACCTGTTCGAGCGTGAGTGGGTTGCCCTCAATTGCTGTCGACGCGTGAACATTGCGGTTTCGGGTATCTTTTTGTAGGGCGGGTATCCAAGCCGGTTCGACTGTCGCGCTCAAGATGCGCTCGCGCAGAGCCGCTATCTTTTCAACCAAAGACAGGAGGTTAGGACGAATGGAAAACTGCGGCTCGTAACTCACGATAATTAGTCAATAATAAGTCAAGTTATTGGTCAAGGTGAATTAAATAAGTCAAGATTGGGTCAAGTAATGAGTCCGGCAAGGCAAGCATCTCCAGGAAACCTCGACCTACAACTCGGGCACGCGCCCCGGGCCGAAACGGGCTTATCTCACCCTTCCCATTCGAGTTGGGCGCCGAGGGAGTTTAGGTTTTCGACGAAGCGGGGGTGGGCGCGTTTGATGATTTCGGCGTGACGGACGACGCTTTTACCGGGAATGGAGGCGGCCATCATGGCGAGCGCGACCGCGGCGCGGATCACGTAGGGAGAGTCTACCACGGCAGGGCGCAGGGATTTGCCGCCGAACACGATCAGGCGATGGGGATCACTCACGACGGCGTGGGCGCCGAATTTGGCCAGCTCAGGGATCCAAGAAAATCCGTTTTCGTAGACCTTGTTCCAAAAGTGGATCGTGCCGGTCGCATGGGTGCTCAGGGCGATCATGAGGGGGAGGAGATCGACCGAAAAATAGGGCCATGGAGCGGCTTCGATTTTGGGCAACAGATTCGCGGTGCGGGGGCTCTCGATTACGAGGGATTGATTCGGGGCAACGATCGCGGTGAGGCCTTCGTGGCGCACCTCCACCCCGAGCCGACGGAAGGCATGGGTGATCAGGTCGAAGTGTTGCGGCACAGAGTTTTCGACGCGGACTTCTCCACCGGTGATGGCGCCGAGGGCGAGAAAGGTGACGACTTCGTGGTAGTCGGTGCCAATCGTGATATCGGCACCGTGAAGTGCGTCGACGCCTTCGATTTCCAGACGACTCGTGCCGACGCCGGTGAGGTTTGCGCCCATGGCGACGAGCGCGTTGCAGAGATCCTGGACGTGGGGTTCACTCGCGGCATTGATAAGAGTCGATTTGCCGTCGGCGAGAGCGGCCGCCATGGCGAAATTCTCCGTAACGGTGACCGACATGTAATCGAGCCAAGTGCGCGCGGCGGTGAAGCCGGTGGCGGGGAGCTCGAGATTGAGGGGTTCTTCGCCGGAGATCTGCACACCGAGTGCGGCGAGGACGTGGAGGTGAGGATCGATTTCGCGCACGCCGAGTGAGCAGCCTTTGGTGTTGGAGCGCACGGTGATTTTGCGCAGGCGGTGGAGAAGCGCGGGGTAGAGCAGGACGGTGGAGCGCATGTCCTGAGGTAGCTCGTGATCGGTGAAGTTGGGCGCGAAGTTCGCGTGATCAATCACCATGGTGGCGGCGGTGCGATCCCACTGGATGGATGACCCTTGGTCCGAGAAAAAACGGACCAATTTATTGAGGTCGGTGATGTCGGGGACGTTGCGCAGCGTGACCGGTGCGTTGGTCAGGAGCGTGGCGCAGAAAATGGGCAGAACGGAGTTCTTGTTGCCGGAGGGGGTTATAGTGCCGGTGAGGGGATTTCCACCTTGGACGATTAAATCGGACATCGGATGGGAGCGTGGTAACCGGATCGGCGCTGGGCAAGGCTGGGCACGCGTTTTATCGGTTTTCGCGCGAGGGACGCCTCTGACGATTAAACTTCGGCGGATTGTTTTGGATCGATTTCGATCCCAAACAAAAAGGCACCCGCGGTTAAGCGGGTGCCTTGGAGATTTAGGGAGTGGCGAGGGGGTCAGCTCTCGGAGGAGCCACCGCTGCCGCCGTTATCACCGCGACCGCGTCCACGTCCACCGCGACTGCGACGACGGCGGTTGTTGCCGCCGTTACCGTTGCCTTCGCCTTTGGACTGACCGTCACCACGGGAGCGACCACCGCGTTCACCGCGAGGACGATTGCCGCCTTCGCCGCGGGAGCGACCGCCACCTTCACCGCGACCTTGTCCACGACCGCGACCACGGCCGCGTCCACGATTGTTGCGATTGCCACCACGACCCTTTTTCGGGGCGGGTTTGG
Source organism: Opitutaceae bacterium (assembly GCA_018667915.1). Taxonomy (GTDB): domain Bacteria; phylum Verrucomicrobiota; class Verrucomicrobiia; order Opitutales; family Opitutaceae; genus Actomonas. The sequence goes on from JABIRI010000227.1 coordinate 5,362, forward strand.
CATCACCGCCGGTGAAGAGGTTCTTCAGCCAAGCGAAGAAACCGCCGCCGGAGCTTTGGGAGGAATCCAACTTCGGCTTAGGCACATCGACTTCGACATGCTTGGGAGCGCGTGGACGACGTTCGGTATTTTCGCGATTGGAGCGACCTTCACCGCGAGGGCGACGTTCACGTCGGCCTTCGCCGCGGGATGCGCGTTCGGGGCGATTTTCGCCGTCCCGTTCGCGTTTGCCGCGAGGCTTGAAAGCGGGACGTTCGTCGGCGGTTTTGGCCTCGGGGAATTCCGGAGTCTCCCAGCGCTCGGTTGATGTGCGGGCTTGTTTGGGAGGCAGAATATCGAGTTCGGCCGGCTCGGCGGGTTCCTCGGCTGCCGTGGGTTCGGCCGAAGCAGGGGGTTCGACGGGCTTGGGCTCAGGGGCCGCCGCAGCTTGAGGCTCGGCGGTTGTTGGGGCGGATTCCGCGACCGTTTCAGGGGCGGGTTCCGGGGTCGCAACGGGTTCGGGCGCCGCGGGTGCGGGTTCCGGTTCAGCAGGTGCGAACGGGTTTACGTATTCGGACTCGACCGTCACAATTTGGACGGCAGTCGGGGTGTAGTCCCCTTGGGGGACGCTGGATGTTGCAGCCGGGGCCGGAGCGCTGGGTTTGCGTTTGCCGCGCGCGAGACCGGGGCCACGTCCGGTGCCGAAAGCGAATTCGGCGGCGGGGGCGGTCTCAGCAGCGGGCGTCTCGGCGGGAGCGTTGTCCGCGGGGGCGGTGCTCTCGGAGCCGGACGGGTTCTTGTCTGACATGTTGTTGTTTATGTTTAGGTTAACCCAAGCTCACTCAACACGAGGAGCGGTGGGTGGATGCCATGGGCGGAGGCCGTGAGGGCGCTCAACGCAGGCATGAAGGGCAGACGTTCGGGGATCTGGGCCTAGAGCGCAATGCCTATTTGCCCTATCTCGGTGTCGAGGAATCACTTGTCACTTGCCCTGTCGACGGCGGCGCTCAGCCTGCGAAGGTATGGACAAGCTCGAAGAAATTTTCCAAATGCAAGAGACGCTGAACTCCCGCATCGGGGTGGAACTGCCGCCCGCGACGGACGAAGAGAAAGCGAAGTGGGTGCTGAACTACACCCGTGCGATGCAACAAGAGACGGCAGAACTGATCGATAGTGTGCCGTGGAAATGGTGGGCAAAATACCAGAAGTTTGATGAGCAAAATGCCAAAGTAGAGGTCGTGGATCTGTTCCACTTTCTCGTGTCGCTGGCGCAGACCCTGGGCATGTCGGCCGACGATATTTACGAGGCCTACGTGAAGAAGAACAAGGTCAACCACGAGCGCCAGGAGTCCGGCTATTCCGTCAAAGACGAAGATGATTCAAAACACATCTAAACACACCTGAGCTCTGCTCAGATGTGTAAGTGACAAGTATCAAGTTCGAGGTAACAAGAGGGGCGAAGCAATGAAACGGGCGATGAGATGAAGCGGATTGGTGATTTGTTGGACCTTGATTTTGAGGTGAAGGTGGTGCGCGGGGATGAGGCTGAAGAGGAGGTCGCGCGTTTTGGGGATCTGTTGACGGGACCCACTGTCGTCTCGGTTTACATGCGCAATAATACCGGTTCCTGCGATAAGCAGAATGAAAGTTTGGTAGAGCATGCCTCCGTTATCGCCGAGCGCGGTTGGCAGGTGCTCGCGCTTTCTCGGGATACCGGGGGCTCTCATCAGCGTTACGCGGCCAAGAAGGGGATCGGCTATACGCTCGTCAGCGACCCGAAGGATCTATTTGCGCAGGCGGCTGATGCGGTGGTGGCAAAGAAAATGTATGGCCGCACGTTTCATGGTCCGCTGCGTTCGGCCTGGTTATTGGCTCTCGATGGGACCGTCAGAGCAATCGTTGAAAAGGTGGACGCTAAACAGCACGCCGAGCAGGTTTTAGCGGCGATTGATTCACTTTAGATTAACAAACGGCAAGCAGGCGCGGCTTGCGACCTGCGTCTCCAACCTATTGATTTCGTCCCGGTGAGCACCCCAACCATTAAGGATATCAGAGCCGCTGCGGCGGCGAGAAAGCAAAGCCGTGAGCGGCGGCGTAAGCTGTTGGTGAGCGTCGTAGTCGTGGGTTTGGTCCTGGGGGTGGGGATATTTTTCGGGATTTCTCCGCTGGTCGAATCACAACTCAGTTCACGTTTGGAGCTTATGCTCAAACGCAATGTCGAGGTGGGAGAAGTCACGTTTGATCTCCTGACGTTCACGACCACCTTCGAGGATGTGCGGGTGCGGGATCATGATGGCTCGGAAATGCTCACTTGGGATCGGATGGTTATGAACGGGCGGCTTGCGGGGGTAATTTCGGGAGCGTGGTCCGCCGATGCGATCGCGCTCGAAGGGTTTACCGCCCGACTAGTGGTGAATGAGCAGGGTCGTCTGAATGTCGCCGACGTGTTGACCGCGTTAGCTGAGGACGAAGAGGGGGCGCGCCCGTTTGAAGTCGGCCGGCTTTCAGTCACCGATGCTCAATTGATATGGATCGACGCGAGTCGCGACCAACCGTTTGAGACGACGTTGGGTCCGGTGACATTTTCCCTTTCCGGTCTGCATACCCAATCGGATCCAAACTCCCCCTACGAGTTCGAAGCGGTTACGGAGTCGGGTGAGTCGCTGGTCTGGGATGGGACCCTTTCGCTATCGCCCTTTCGTTCGCAAGGAAGATGGGAAATGCGCGGTTTGCGGTTGGCGAAATACGAACCGTATTTGCATGAGGTCTCATCGATGGAGTTCACGTCCGGGGTGATCGACGCCTCCAGTGCCTATGAGATCGACTGGATAGATGGAGCGTTAAAATACCGACTCAGTGACGGTCAGTTGGTCGTGAACGAATTGACTGCGACCACAGGACCGGGATCCGATCTCGAACAATCGATCGGCAAACTCACGGTGGCGGGGTTGGACTACGATTCGATCCACCGCACTTTGACGATCGGCCGGGTGGTGGCTAGTCAGGGCGCGATAACTTTGCAGCGTGATTCGATAGGGTGGAGTTGGATGGACATCAAGTTGGGCGAAGATGCTACGCGCTTTGATTCTGCGGGCGGTCTTAATTTGGAAACGGCCCGGATGGATGAGATGGAGTTGAATCAAATCGACGTGCGAATCGATGATCGGTCGGTAGCGATTCCGGTCGAATTCGAAGCGAAGGTCACCCGCGCGACGATCGAGGAATGGGATCTGATGCGCCTCTCGCAACGGTCGTCGATTACTTTGGACGCTCAACTCGCAACAGGTGGCACCGTTTCGCTGCGAGGCGAGGCTGCACTGCAACCCTTCCGGCCCGTGCTAGACTATGAGTTTAGCGATTTCGCGATAGCCAGTGGCCCGACATATCTCGACGACGTGTTGGGCGTGAAGCTGGCCCGCGGAGAATTGTCGGCTCGAGGGGAATTTAGCGGGATGGCGGGAAAGTATGAAATTTCTGGTTCCGGTCGCATCACGGATCTGTTGGTGCACGATTCCTCTGGGAACGAATTGGGGAGCGCCAAGTTGGCCGAGATTTCGGATTTTTCGGTCGCGCAGGATCCGGCCGCCATTCGGATTGAAACTATGGCTCTGACCGAGCCTCGAACACGGTTGGTGATTTCGAAGTCGGGCGAGTGGGGTTTTGCGCGAAGTGAGAGCCCATCGGAGATTAAATTTCGTGGTCCGGAGCGTCGTAGTTGGGAGATTGATACGATTGATGTAGCGGATGGTCAGATCACGCTGCGTGACGAGTCGACGTATCGTCCAATTTCGTTATCGGTCGCCGCGCTGGATGGCCTATTTACCGGCTGGACTTCGCGGGATTCCCGCACGGCCAAACTAAAGCTGCGCGGGGTGCTGCAGGGCAGTGCTCCGGTGACTATGGAGGGCGGATTAAATCCGTTGTCCGATGCTATTTTCGCTGATGTGAGAATTTCCGCCCAGAATTTATCGGCCCGGATTTTTGATGGTTATTTGGCACGGTATTTGGGCTACGAAATTACGGCGGGGAATGTAACGCTGGATATCGATGCGGAGTTGCGAGACGGGATTATCGAGAGCGAAACCGTGACGCGCATCGAGCGGGCGGCTTTGGGCAAAAAAGTCGCGAGTCCGGAGGCCATTGATGCTCCGGTTAAGTTTGGCCTGTCACTCATTCCCGATGCCCAAGGTAAGATCGTCGTTAGTGTGCCGGTTTCAGGCCGCGTAGGGGACCCTGAATTTAGTTTTGGACGAGGCTTTGGTCGCGTATTTTCCGATCTTTTGGCGAAGGCCGTAAGTTCCCCCTTCGCGTTTCTGGGAGCAGGGGGAGAAGCTAATCCTAGTGGAGCTCACTTACAGAACCACGCGTTTGCCGCCGGCGAAACGCGGCTATCCGACGAGGTGAAGCAGAAATTGGACATGCTGGGGAAACTGTTGGCGGATCGCCCGATGTTACGTCTCGAGGTCAGTGGGGGATACGACCGTCAAGACGATCGGGCGAAGTTACTTCCCGAGGCCTTGGAATGGGAACTGCGCCGCCGCGCGGCTCCGGGAAGTTTTGCCGCGAGTGGGGATTTGAATTCACCGTCACGGATCCAGGCGTTGGTCGAACTTTATCAGGAGACGTTTAATGAATTGCCGATTGATTTAGATGGCGAGTTGCCTCCCCCGGAAGTTTCCGTGGAGCATGCTTTGCCTCCGGAGCCGGAAACCAAGGCGGAGCAAGAGAAACGCTCTTTGCTGGTTTGGTTGCGTCGTTTATTTATTGCTGGAGATAATTCGACCACGGTCGGCTCTCGTAATGATGCCACGCCCCCGGCGGCCCCGTTGGGATCTTTTCCGGCCCCGGCGGGCATGCGAAAGGAATTGGCCCTTCTGCCAGTCGAGGAAATTGTGAGGCGCCTTTTAGCTGAGCAAACTGTATCCGATAGTCAGTTTCGGGACTTGGGGCGGGAACGGGTGGAAGCTGTCCGCGCGCATCTACAACAGGCCGGCATCCATCCGAGTAGGTTGATGGTGGGCGCTATCGAAGCGGGCTCCGCGATAGTTACACTCGACCTACGTTGAGCCAAGGATAGCGGGATCGCACCGCGGCAAGGCTTTGGGCAATCGCTTTCCGAATCTCCAAGAGGAGTCGAGGCTTTTCAACTTCAGCAGGGGAGGTGATTGGATCATGGAGTATTCTAACCCGGGCAACGACTTCTTGAAAGGCAATGGAGCCAGATGCACCCTTTAGTTTGTGGAGCACGCGCTGCATGTCGGTATGGGATCCCGGTCCCAGTTCACCGGCTTCGGTCAGCGTCTTTTGTGCGTCGAACTCATACTGTTTGAGCAGATCGATCATCATCTGCGGTTCGTCCCACGCTTCGGTGATGTCGAGTAGGGAATCAAACGCCTTCCAATCGACAAGGTCAGCGCTGTTGATCTCTGGAATGGTGGAATCCGAATCAATGGGAATCATGGGAGCCAGCTATTGGAGGAAACCGTGACGTTTGGGGCAACGGTTTCTGACTGGAAAATTAAAAAAATCAAGGAGGAGGGGCCGCTAGCGGTCCGGGCCGAAGATGTTTTTGCGATTTTCGCCGAAGTGAGCTTACTTGGCTCCATGTCTGACAACTTATCTGATTCTGCTCCGGCAACATCCTCTTCACTGGTCTTGGGAGGAGGTTGCTTTTGGTGCACTGAAGCGGCCTACCGCATGGTGCCGGGGGTGCTGGAGGTTGAAAGCGGTTATGCGGGGGGCGAAGGGCCGCCCAATTATGAAGCGGTCTGTAGCGGATCCACCGGTCATGCCGAGGTCGTTCGGGTCGATTTTGATCCTGCGGTGGTAAGTTCGGCCGAATTATTGGACCTCTTTTGGAAGATACACGATCCGACAACACTCAACCGGCAAGGCGCCGATGTCGGCACCCAGTATCGTTCGACTATCATGGTCACAAGTGATCAACAACGCATGGAAGCCGAGGCGTCCCTGGAACGCGCCAAGTCGGAGTGGGGAGATGGCATCGTAACCGAGATCACCGACCTGGGTGAATTCCATGTCGCGGAAGATTATCACCAGCGTTACTACGAGCGGAATCCGGAAGCAGGGTTCTGCCAGATGGTGATTCGACCGAAGCTGGATAAAGTCCAACAGCAGCTTGCCGCCAAAAGCTGAAGGGTAGGTTGGATGGCACGGGGACCTTCTTCTAGGCTGATCGGCCCGAGGCTGACATAGCGGGTCCGAGTATTGCTCCGTCCCGCTTGACCCTTCGCGTTCCTCGGGCTCGGATGCCGTATGGCTCAATCCGTCGAACCCAAGGTCATTTTTTCGATGATCCGCGTCTCGAAAAAAATCGAGCGTAAGGAAATCCTGCGCGATGTTTCGTTGTCGTTTTATCACGGTGCGAAAATCGGGGTTCTCGGACTTAACGGCGCGGGCAAATCGTCGCTCATGCGTATTATGGCCGGTCAGGATAAGGAGATAGAAGGCACGGTTCACTTTGAGGAAGGTTACACCGTGGGTTTACTCGAGCAGGAGCCTCAGCTCACCGCGGGTTCCACGGTGCGCGCCTGTGTGGAAGAGGGGGTGAAAGCGTTGGCGGATTTGGTCACGGCTTACGATGCGACCTGGGATGAGATCAACGAGGCGGCGGATGATGCCGTGCGTGATGCCATCATGGAACGCCAGGGCGAACTGCAGGAGAAAATTGATGCGCTCGATGCCTGGGATCTTGAACCCCAGATCGAGATGGCGATGGACGCCTTGCGTTGCCCCGAGGGAGACACGGTGGTCGACACGCTATCGGGGGGAGAGCGTCGTCGCGTGGCCTTGGCCCGATTGCTTTTGCAGAAACCGGATGTTCTCCTGTTGGATGAACCGACGAATCACTTGGACACTGAGAGTGTGCATTGGCTGGAACAGCACCTCGCGCGTTACGCCGGCACGGTGATCGCCGTGACGCACGACCGGTATTTCTTGGACAATGTCGCGGGTTGGATTTTGGAACTCGAGCGCGGCCATGGAATCCCGTGGCAGGGGAATTACTCAGGGTGGCTGGAACAGAAACAGCGCCAACTTGCCGTTTCGCAAAAGACCGAGGATCGGCGTCAAAAAGCGATGGCGCGGGAGCTTGCATGGATCCGCCAATCGGCGCGAGCCCGTCAGGCAAAAGGTCAGGCACGGATCAACGCGTATGAAGCGATGTTGAACGCGGATGTGGAGGAGAAGGAGCGTGAGTTCGAAATCGTGATTCCCGCCGGGCCCCGTTTGGGTGAGCTCGTGGTAGAGGTTCGGGGACTTCGCAAAGCGTTTGGCGAAAAACTTCTATTTGAAAACGTGGAGTTCAATTTACCACCCGGAGGAATTGTCGGGGTAGTGGGTCCCAACGGTGCGGGTAAAACCACGCTCTTTCGCATGATACTGGGAGAAGAAAAACCCGACGAGGGCACGTTGCGAGTGGGACCCACGGTGAAGGTGGCTCACGTCGATCAATCTCGCGACAGCTTGCCCGACGAGCAGACGATTTATGAAGCCATCAGCGATGGCGAAGAGACCCTGCGCCTGGGCAATCGTGACGTGAATGCGCGGGCCTATTGCGCGCAGTTCGGATTTACCGGAGCAGACCAGCAAAAAAAAGTAGGGGTAATGTCAGGTGGGGAACGCAACCGGGTGCATTTGGCGCGCTTGCTGAAACGCGGTGCCAATTTAATTCTGCTGGATGAGCCGACCAATGATCTTGATGTGAATTCGATCCGAGCTTTGGAGGACGGACTGGAGACCTTTGTCGGCTGTGCGGTGGTGGTGTCGCATGATCGATGGTTCCTCGATCGGGTGGCGACTCACATTATGGCGTTTGAAGGAGATTCGGAAGTGCGCTGGTTTGAGGGAAATTATTCGGCGTATTTGGAGGACTACCGACGTCGAAAGGGCGCGGATGCTGATCGGCCGCAGCGGATTAAATACCGCAAACTGGCGCGATAAGTGCGAGCGGTGCGAGGGGGTCACGTCAGGATGTTGGTGTGGCGCGCATTTGTTGCTTCGTGAAGTGTTCGAGGAGGGGGGGGATGTCGGAGGGCGGCTTATTCCGGAATCTTGTTACTTGATACTTGGGATTTGTTACTTCGCGCAGCGTCAGAGCGCGTGACGGGAGACTTGATGAATTTTGCGAGGATCGCGCCAGCGATGGCTGCGCCGATCACGGAGTAAGCGAAGTTAGCAATCTGCCAGTTCCAAGATTGCCACCACCATATGGCGTCACCGAAACGGGAGACAAATGCACCGGCCAGACCCACTTGAGTTACGAACATCACCCGTTCGCCATAGCCGGATTTCTTACAAATCTTCTGGAGAAGAAGTCCCAGCAACAGGCAATAGATCCAACCGTGAACAAACCCTGTGCCCATCATCGACATCGGGTTTTCTACGCCGTCGGGCCTGATGTGGACCATCGCGACCGGGCCTTCAACTTGGAGGTCGGGCATCTCGACCGCGGTGGGGGATGGGATGATGTAGGTCCCATGGGCTGGGAAGTTGGCTTTTAAAGCGGAAGGAGCAGTATCTGCGGGAGTCGCAAGGGTTTGGTAGGGGATGCCGCTGAGGCCGTAGTAGATGAAGCCCCAGAAGAAGAGGGCGATGCCGGCTACGAATGAGCCAAGGAGCAGTTTTTTCATGACAGATTTTGGGGTTTGGGGTGGAGGGGTAAGTTAGGTGATCTGGGGCAACAAGGCTGCACTCGAAGCGCGATGTGCGGACACCGCATCATGGACAGTGGGAGATTCGTCTTCCACCGCCTGTTCCATCGTCATCAGCGGATGAATGTCGCGGTCGTGGAGAAACGAAAAAAGGCGTTCGTAATTAATGTCGCTATTCGCGGAGAACGCTTCGTCCCAAACGCCGGCGGTCGATTGTCGCAGGTGCAGTTCGACGATGCGATCGGCGTAAAGCTCGAGCGCATCAAACAACGCTACGGATGAGTCTCCGCATCCACGGAAAACCCAATGGGCATCGAGGCAAAATTTGACGTTCTCGGGATTGGTGCCGGCGAGCATGTGATGGAATTCGCGAGCACCGAGGCGTAACTCGGAATCGTGATTGTGATAGGCTAGGGTGATACCCTCGGCGCGAAGCGCTGAACCCAACTTGTTCAGCGCGCGACCTTGAATGCGAATTTGATCATCGGTTTTATTTTCGGGTCCGCCCCAGCTGATCGGGCTGGGGTTGGTGACCAGAATTCGGGTGCCGAATTGGGCTTTGGCCTTGGTCGCAACCGATACCACGCGATCGATACTTTTTGCCGCGGCTTCTTTCTCGTGGAGGACGCTGTTCATGTAAGCGGATTCCATGGTCAAGCCGGTGGCTTCGAGCAGTTCTGCGTAGACGCCGATATCGGCTTCGTTTTCCAGATTGGGTTCGATGCCGGTGTAGCCGGTTTTGGCGATGTCGGTGGCAACCTGAGCGAGTTCCGCGTTGAAGTCGCGACCCTCGCGACGAAGAAAGGTGAACCAAGGGTAGGTATTACAGGAGATTTTGGGCATGGTTACAGGGGCGGCCGTAGTGATGCTGCGCGACGCGGCGACGGCAGTCGCTACGCTCATGGCGCCGATAAACGCACGACGAGTAGAGAGGGGGGCAGAAAGGGGCACTTCGGCACACTACATACTTCGGTGGTGGGGTGCATCGCAATGTCTGGTTTACGTAAATTCAGCCGACTCCAGCCAGAGCGTACAGCAAAGTAAACATGCTGGCGCGCCGATCTGGATCCGTAATATTCGAGAGCGTGAAGCGGAATGAGACCCAAGCGCATCGACGGTTAAAGGCGCTGGCGATTGATTGGGCCCGTGAACAAGGGTGGGCTATCGCTACCGCGGAGGTTCGCGTCCCTCGTAGTGGTTACCGAGCTGATGTTGCCGCGATCGGGCGCGGGAACCAGGCGAAGACCGCGCTATTTGAGTGCAAACAGGCCCGGGCCGATATGCTGAAGGACTGCTACGATGACGCCGAAACGCGCCAGAAATTGACGGCGGCTCTCCATCGTCGTAAACGACTGGAAAAATTACTTGGAGAACATCGGCCGGACCTGCGGCGAGGGGACTCTCTCTTTGCGGAATTTGATGCGTGGGACTTCAATGCCTTAGAACACAGCGGGTATCGAAAACTGCTCGATGAAATCGCGACCTTGCAGGTGCGACTAGGAGCAGGCACCAAGTTTTCTAAGATGTTACGCTACCAATCTGCCGATTTCCTCTATCTCGTGGTGGAGGATGATATCTACGCTGATGCGGAGATTCCCGCGGGGTGGGGACTGTTGGTGCGACGGGGTGAAGGGCTTGAATTGCGGAGTAAACCGACCGCGCTCGACGCGGGTGACATGCAGCGGCGGAATTTGCTGGAAGCGATTGCTCTGCGAGCGAGTCGGCAGGCTTCACCGCTGCCTCGACCGAATCAAGGCTTAGAAGTATAGGCGATAGCCGAGACTGGCGTAACGGTCTCCACCGGGGCGGGCGGCTTTGACCAGTAAATTCTCGTTGAAAGCGTTTCGCACCCGAGCACTCAAGTAGTGCGTTTTTTTGCCCACCTTCCAACGGTAGGTGAGGGACACCGAAACGTATTTATATCCCGGATACCTCAACTCGGCCCGTCGTCGGTCAGCGTAGGTGTCAACGTAGCCTCCGATAAAAATGAGGCTATTGCCCACGCTCCAGCCGTCCAAAGGTCCGTCCGTCCAGCGATGCAGAGAGGATAAGGCCCCCGTCCAACTCGGCACACGGGAAATGGCCCGGCCGACTTCGTCGGGTAGATCGGGTGATTGTTCGGTCGTGGCATCGGTGTAAGCGGCGCGGCCGCGGAGGCTCCAGACGTCGCTGACTTTTAGTCGGATTTCACCGGTGGCTCCTTCAAATTTTTCGCGGCCGGCCGAAACGAGTTCGGGTTGCGATTGGTTCGCATCGGCGATGGGGTCGCGGTAGAGGGGATTGCGGCGGCTGATGTTTTCGTTGGTGAAGGAAAAGCCGTGGATGGAGTAGCGTAGCCGGCGATCCCACTCTTCACCGCGCAGACCGATTTCGATCCCGCCGGTGGATTCGTTACCCTGGATTTGGCCGGTCCGGGAATCGACCCGAGTCGAGGGTTCGAAGGCAGTGCTGGTATTGGCGTAGAGGAGTAGGCGGCCCGGACTCACCACCCAATTTCCACCCGCGTGATAGGTAAGTTCCTCGGTCGATCCGGTCACCTCTGGTTGGGCTGCCCCGGGACGTTGGTCGAAAATTTCGAGATCTACGTTGTCGAACCGTAGTCCGGCCGTGCTGACCAATCGTCCATCGAAGAAGGCAGAGCGTTCACTAAAACCGGCGCCGAGGTAACGGGTGTTCTCGGTGCGATCGATGAGAATTCGGCGATAGCTATCGGGGGTGAGAGCCGGCCGGAAATAGTCGGGATCGGCCGGATCAAACCGTCGCACGGAGCGGGGAAGCTCGTCCTTTTCGTCGGCGTCAAGACCACGTTGTAACCGGGTGCTGTCGGTGTGAATCGAATCGACGGAGAGGGTCAGTTTATGATCGGCCTTGGCAGCGTGGAAACGCCAGGTCGCCGAAGCGTCTACGACCAGCGCGTTGAGGGGACGATCAACATACTGGGGCTCGCGCGAACCGGCGAAACGTTCCACGTCCACCAAGTAGTCGCCACGGGTAAAACGCTCCTCCTCGAGCTCCCGTCTCACCCCCTGAACGACTCCGCGCAAACTGAGACCCTTAGCGGGTTGTCCTTCATATTGGACACTGAGGCTGCCGGTGCGCCGTGTGACGCCAGCATTGGGGCCGTAGGCATGGAAATTTTCCAGCGGAAGGTAGCGACCCAACACCAATCCACGGGCGGTTTCGCGGTAGGCGGGAATTCCGGGAGAGGGATTGCCATCATAGCTCGCGTAGTCGAATTGCCACATCGTGCTGTGGGCTCGGGAGTGACGGGCGGTAAGCGCGGCGCTCAATTCGGTGGTTTCGCGTTTGGAGAATTCCTCCGGTCCGAGCCGCCGGTTATATTCGAACCCCAACCGATGGTAGTAGCGCGCGCCTCCGGGCTCGGGCGTATTCAACGGGCCGCCTTTTTCTAATTCGGCTTTGACCGAATCGTTGGAGGAAGCATCGAAGATTAGGCGAGTGCGCGCTCGGCTGGGGGGGCGGACGGTGAGGTAATTCTGGATACCGCCCGGCGCAGCGCGACCGGTCACGGGAGTCAAGGGACCTTGAATAGTAAGGAGCCGACTGGCGCCAAGAACCTGGGGAATGCCGGTTTGAACGAAGGCATTGCGGAGACGGGGAGTTGGGAATCCCCTCAGTCGTAGCCGATCTGAACCGCTCACGAGATCGGCGGGGTTATCGACAACGACCTGCTCGAGTTCGGCGTCGAGCTCGGCGGCGATCGCCTG
>JABIRI010000126.1 GCA_018667915.1 Opitutaceae bacterium
AAAAAGTGTAACCCATGTCCTTGGACTTTGTGTTACCTATGTCCGGATCATTCCTGAAGGGGTCAAACGCAAAAGATAAAGATTTTTATTTATCTTTTGCGTTTGACCCCTTTCTTGAAGTTACGGCCTTGCCTTGGCATGATCTGATCGGCACGTTCTGCCTTTTCGCACTCGCCAAGCCCTCTCGGGACATGAACCAGAACATCCGCAACATCGCCATTATCGCCCACGTCGACCACGGGAAGACCACCCTCGTCGACACTCTTCTCCAGCAAGGTGGAGCCTATCGAACCAATCAAAAGGTCGAGGACCGCGCCATGGACTCGATGGACCTCGAGAAGGAAAAGGGTATCACCATCAAGGCGAAGAACACGTCCGTTCACTGGGAAGATAAGATCATCAACATCGTCGACACCCCGGGTCACGCCGACTTCGGTGGCGAGGTCGAACGCGCGCTACGCATGGTCGATGGCGTGCTGTTGCTCGTCGACGCCTACGACGGCCCCCAGGCCCAGACCCGCTTCGTGCTCCGCAAGGCCCTCTCACTCGGCCTCAAGGTCATCATCGTCCTTAACAAGATCGATCGCGACAACGCGGAGCCTAAGGAGATGTATGAGAAGGTGCTCGAACTCCTGCTCGAGCTAAATGCTACCGAAGAACAATTTGATGCCCCCGTCGTATACGGCTCCGGCCGTGACGGTTACATGGTCCGCAACCTCGAAGACGAGCACACGGACCTCAAACCGCTCTTCAACGCCATCCTTGAGCACGTTCCCCCTCCTTTTGCCCGTCCGAATCAGCCTTTCCATATGTTGGTCTCCAACGTGGATTGGAGTGACTACGTCGGCCGGATCGCCATCGGCAAGATCCTCGGCGGCGAGGTAAAGATTGGTGACGCCGTCCATGTCATCCCGCACGGCGGAGACAAACGCCAGCGCGGCAAGATCACCAAGGTCTTTGAATACTCCGGTCTCGGCACGCAAGAAACCGCGAATGCGGTCGCCGGCAATATCGTCGGACTTTCCGGTTTCGAAGATATCGACATCGGCGACACCCTCACGGCGGACCCCGAAGGTCACGCCCTGCCCTTCACCGATGTGGATCCTCCCACGCTCGAAATGGAGCTCGCCGTCAACGACGGTCCACTCGTCGGTAAAGATGGCAAATTCGTCACCTCCCGTCAGCTCCGGGAGCGTCTCTATCGGGAGGTAAAGACCAACATCTCCATCTCCGTGGAAGACGCCGAAGTTGGTAGCGCATTTAACGTGAAGGCCCGCGGCTCCATGCAGATCGCCGTGCTCGTCGAAACGATGCGTCGCGAAGGATTCGAACTCCTCGTATCCCGTCCGCATGTCATCACCAAGGAGGTCGATGGCAAGAAACTGGAACCTTACGAAACGGTTTGGATTGAAGTGCCCGACGACAATGTCGGTGCGATCATGCAAAACCTGGCCAACCGCAAAGGCCAGATGACCAACATGGAAAAGCTCAACGCTACGACCATGATCGAGGCCACGATCACCACCCGCGGCCTGATCGGCATGGAGGTAGATCTCGTCAACGCCACCAGCGGCCACGGCGTGATGTCTCACCTCTTCAAGGAATACGGCCCTTGGGCCGGAGCACTGAGCACCCGCATCACTGGCACCATCATCGCCACCGAGGCAGGTGAAACACGTGCTTACGCCCTCGAAACCATTCAGGAACGCGGCAAACTGTTCGTCGGCGCCCAGGAAATTGTCTACGAAGGCATGATTATTGGTGAAAACCCTCGGGCTGAGGACATCTCCGTCAATGCCGTGAAAGCGAAGCAATTGACCAATTTCCGTTCCCAAGGTGACGGCAAAAGCACTCAGCTCACGCCCGCGATCAAGATGTCCCTCGAGCGTTGCATCGAATACATCGCCGATGACGAATACGTCGAAGTCACGCCAAAGGAACTGCGTTTGCGCAAGAGGATCCTGAACAGCAACGATCGCCGTAAAGCCGAACGCGCCAAAAAAGCCGGGAAGTAACTGGCGCATATCAGTGGTTCGAGCCGACGCGGTTAGGCCAATAGATTTACTGGCTTCCACCGGATCAGGATTCCAGTGTCTCCCTTTTTCCCCCTACCCCGATGGAACTAGAGACGGTAATTTATTTCACCAATACGATCATTTGCGCCATTATTGCGGTGCTGATGACGGATGCGTGGCTGCAGAGTAATCAGCGTGAGTCCCTGCGCTACTGGATGATCGCCGCCTGGGTGATGCTGTTGGCCGATATTCTTTTCGCAGCGCGGCCCTTGATGTCCGACATGGTGGGACGAATATTGCCGACCGTTTTGGTCACCCTCGGGCATGCCGCCCTTTTTGTCGGCACTCGCGTGCACGCCGAGCAACCCGCTCCCAAAAAACTCGGCTGGGCACTGGTGGTCTTTCACGCCGTCGCCCTGGTGCTCTTTTTTACCCTCGCCCCGGAATCCGTTTGGCGGCGGGTGACCAACAGCCTCGTTTGGGCCTCCCTCGCGCTCCTGTCCTACCAAGGCTTACGGATGTCTCCCTCCGTTTATTGGCGGCCCCTCACGGCTCCGGCCAAAGTGTTTTTGGCTCACGCCGGCTTTCATTTTTTTCGACTGATTGTATCACTCGTCGCTGATTCCTCGGGGAACTCCACCTTCGCTGCGATGGTCGATATCATCGGCGATTTGGAAGTAAGTTTCTTTATGGTAGCCCTGTTCGTCGGTCTCTTGCTGGCCCATTTGGAGCAACGCAACGCCCAGCTGCGCACCGCCTTGGCCGAAGTCGAAACCCTCACCGGCCTGCTCCCCATTTGCGCATGGTGTAAAAAGATTCGCGACGACGACGGGTATTGGAAACAGGTCGACGAGTATTTCCGCCAACGCAGCCAGATTCAGTTCTCCCATGGCATGTGTTCGGATTGTTCGGATAAATTCGAAAACGACGAGGCGTAGTTCGGTCGGCCATCGCTCCAAGCGGCATCGTTACCGATTCGTGCGCTACTCGTTTGCAGCCCGCCGTGAAACCACTCAAGCTACATGGTATGAATCGCCATTCGTTCCGCATTCTTTTCGGCTGCGCTTCCCTACTGGGTAGCTTGGTCGTTTCGGCTCAACCCTTTACCGATCGCCTATTGCAAGACGAAGGATTTTGGGGCGACGGCAAGGCCGAGGTCGCCGTGTTCAAAGCCACCGAAAAACGTTACGGCACTCTGCGCGAAACCGAAGTGCGTCACATTCTCGTGCGCGAAAACTTCGCCAAAAATGAAACGGTAAAGGCCGACGATTGGCAGGCTCCCGGCACCTACCCGGTGATTAAATTGAATCAGGTGATCACCATCCCCACCGGTTCGTATCGTTACGATCAGGGACACTCCTCATTCTGGCGTCAGAACTCCGGGGATTTAATCAAATTCACCTCCACCACCAACGACTCCTGCGGGCTCAGCTACAAGCACGGCACGATCAACGGCGCCCGTTGGCACTACCGGGCATTTACCTATTGGGAAGGCGTGAGTGAAGTGGACACGAAAACCTCCGCTCCGCCGAACGCGCTGCTCTACGACGAACTGCCGTTTAAACTACGCACCATCGATTTTGGTAAAACGACGCTCTTCGAGGCGCCCTTGATGGATTCGGTCATCGATTCAAAAGGCGACAAACTGGAGTGGCCATCTGCCGCCTTCGCCATCGCCCGCACCCCCCAAGGCTGGCGGGTCACGGTGAAGCACGCACGCGGCACCGATCGCTTATTCTTCGATAAGGATTCCCCGCATGCGCTGAACAGTTGGCAACGGTGGGACGGATCGAATCTCGAACGAACCCAACTTATTCGCCTTCCCTACTGGCAGCTCAACCAACCGGGCGACGAACGTTATCTCGTTCCGGGCGCGACCTATCCGTAGAGTTCGAAACTATCGGGCCTTCTAGTCCGCCGAAGCTTCAGCGAAGGAGGAACGCCCGACACGTCGTCCACATTAGCCTACGCTCGTCGGCCAATCGCCGAGCACCCACGGTGGCTCAGGCCACTTCGGCGGTGTAAGCTGCGGCGTCAAGCAGCTCGTCGTTCGTTGATCCCTCCGCGGCCTTAACTTTCATAATCCACCCCTCCGCGTAAGGCGATTGGTTCACGGTCTCAGGCGTCGCTTCCAAAGCTTCGTTCACTTCGACCACCTCGCCAGCAATCGGAGCATATAGGTCGGAGGCCGCTTTGACCGATTCCACCACGCCGAAAACGTCGCCTACCGCCAACGTGTCGCCGACGCCCGGCACTTCGACATATGTAATGTCGCCCAGGCTCTCTTGGGCATAATCAGAGATACCAATAACGACCACACCGTCACCGGCACCTTTGACCCATTCGTGGGATTTGGCGTAACGAAGATCAGCGGGAATTTCACTCATGAGGATTTCTTTAATTCGACAAAGGGGGGCTTGACCAGATGCAAAGTGAATTTCGTGCCCCGAATATCAACATGGAGCTCCGATTTCGCCAGAGACAGCGGCAAGACGGCCGTGCCAATCGCTTCACCTAACAGGGGTGACATCGTCCCGGACAGGACCGCGCCGACGGCCGTCCCCGCCTCATCGAGCACTTGGGTCCCCGCGCGCACGATTCGACGATCTCCCGTGCGGAAATAAATCACCTTGCGGCGTGCTTCGGAGGCCTTCTCCTCCGCCAGCGCGGTTGATCCCGTGAAACCATCTGGTTTCTTGAGTTTAACGGTCCAACCCAGGCCGGCGGCAATCGGAGACAAGTCGTCGTCCAACTCGTGCCCGTAGAGTGGGTAACCCGCTTCGAGCCGCAAACTATCCCGTGCGCCCAGGCCGGCCAGTTCCAGTCCCCGTGCTGAACCCGCCTCGTGCAGCGCCGCCGCCAAAGCGGGAGCATCTGCCGCCGCGTGGTAGAGTTCAAATCCATCTTCACCCGTGTAACCGGTGCGACTGATCATGCATTGCACGCCAGCCACGGTGCCTTCTTGGAAATGGTAATACCGCAGGATAGGCAATTTCGCCCCGGTCAGAGTTTGCAGAATGGCCTCGGCTTTCGGTCCCTGAATCGCCAACAGCGCATAATCATCCGAACGGTCCGTGAGGGTGACGTCGTGTCCGATGGCCTGCTCCCGCATCCACGCGAGATCCTTCGCGATATTACTGGCATTGACACAGAGAAAATAACGTTCCGGTTCGCGCATATACACGAGCAGGTCGTCCACCACTCCGCCATCGGGACGACACATGGGCGAATACAGCACGCGCCCCGGATAAAGCGTGGTCACGTCATTGGTAACCAATTGATTCAAAAACGCCTCCGCTCCGGCTCCCACCACATCGACTTCGCCCATATGGCTGACATCGAACAGCCCCGCCGTCGTGCGCACGGCTTTGTGCTCTTCGAGGATGCTTTTATACTGCACGGGCATTTCCCAGCCCGCGAAATCGACCATGCGTCCGCCATGCGTCGTGTGAAAATCGTGAAGCGGGGTGCGCTGTAATTCAGCCATCCCCCACCCAAGCGAATCTCCCCCGCTCGCCGCAAGCTCAACTCCCGCTTTGGTCGAGGTTCACTTTTTCATCGTCATTCGCCCATCTGCTCCCGCTAATCTGCGCCTGCACCATGATACTGTTCGCAACCGCGATCATCTTAACCCTCGGGATTTCGTTTCTTTGTTCGCTCATGGAGGCCTTGATCCTGAGCACGACGGTCTCAGAAGTTGAGTCGTTGAAGAAAACCCGCCCTCGCCGCGGTGTTATTCTCGAACAACTCAAGACCAGTCTCGAGGAAACGATCTCCACGATCCTCACCCTCAACACCATCGCCAATACCTTGGGCTCGATCACGATCGGCGCCCAGGCTGTCGAGTTGTGGGGCCAAACTTGGCTCGGTGTCGTCTCCGCGGGCATGACGCTCGGCATCCTTTTCTTCTCCGAGGTCATTCCCAAAAACCTCGGCGTCGTTTACCGCCAGTCCTTGCAGCCCCACGTGGTCTATCCGCTGCTCTGGATGCGCAACACGCTGCGACCGGTCACCTACTTCTGTAATCTGCTGGTTCGGATCGTGATCACCGCCCCTCCCGAAAAAACGGACTCCGACGAGGAAATCATGCTCCTCGCCGAGCGCGGAGCGATGGAAGGATCCCTCTCCAAGAGCGAATCGAGCATCATCACCAACGCGCTCTCGCTGGATGAGGTGCGGGTTTCGGAGATCATGACCCCACGCACCGTCGTGACTTCGCTCAAACGCACCGCCACGGTTGGTGAAGTCGTCGCCACCTACCCCAACATCCCTTTTGCCCGCATCCCTGTTTTTCAAGAAAGCCTCGAAGACGTAGTCGGGCTGGTGCGGCGACGCGATCTCTTGAAGGCGATCGCCGACGACCTTGAAAATGATCTGATCGCTGCGCACATGCACGAGATTCATTTCATTCCGGAGACCGCTACGGTCGGACAAGCGCTCCAAGAATTTCTCAAAACCCATCAGCAGCTATTTGTGGTCGTCGATGAATATGGATCGACCGCAGGAGTTTTGACGATCGAGGACGTCATGGAACACATCATCGGTCGGGAAATATTCGAGAAAGACGATATCGCCGTGGATATGCGGGAACTCGCCCGCGCTCGTCTTAAAAAATCGAACCGCAAAGGCCGGAGTGACCTTCCCGCGTCATCCCCTGAATCCGGATCTACGAAACCGCCGTTGGAGAAATCGTAACTCGACTCGCGATGGATCAGCCTCCTTCCCACTGGGTCCACGACCTGAGTCCGTTTCTCATTCGGTTTACCGAGCAACTCGGTGTCCGATACTACGGATTGGCCTACTTGCTCGGCTTCGCTCTCGGTGGATGGATCCTCTATCGGGCATCAATCCGCGGTCGCTTGGCGCTTCCTCCAGCCTCCGTGGCCGACCTCATGACCGCGCTCATCATTGGGGTGATGGCAGGTGGTCGTCTCGGATATTTTGTTCTATATGAACCGGGCACGTTGTTTTCCAACCCCTTCCAACTGTTTAAAATCTTAGACGGCGGGATGTCTTCGCACGGCGGTTTCGTCGGAGTCGGAGTCGCCATCTGGTGGTTCGTGCGCAAACAAAACATCCGTTTTCTGGCTTTGGCTGATGCCACCATCGCAGTGGCTCCCCTCGGTATCGGTCTGGGTCGGGTGGCCAACTTCATCAACGGCGAGCTTTGGGGGCGCGTTTCAAACGTATCCTGGGCGGTAATCTTTCCGACCAGCGCCCGTCCCGGAACCCCCGTCAGTCTCATCGATCCACGACATCCTTCCCAACTTTACGCGGCGATGCTCGAAGGGTTTTTAATCTTCGGTTATCTCCAGTGGCGGTATTGGCGGACCAACGCCCCCGGGAATCAACCCGGACGTATCACGGGCGAGTTCCTTATCATCTATGCGATCGCGCGGATGATTACTGAAATATTCCGTGAACCCGACGCGGGGCTCATCCTTGGACTCACGCGCGGAACGTTCTATTCGATCTTCATGATCGTCGCCGGACTGATCGTAATTCGCCGATCAAAATCACTGGGGCAACCCACCCGGATAGACTAGGGAATGAACCCTAGTTTAAAATCATTGGCATTAATCACAGGGAAATCAGCCTTGGTCGCCAATGGTTTTGCGACGTCCGAAATTGGTAATACTATTTTTGCTAATCAGCCTTGTTGGCGTTGGAGGAATTCAAGCAAAGCCGACGGCAAAACCCGTCAAATGGATGCGCGGAATCTACATGGCGGAATCGCCCGTGCCGCAAGCCGTCCCCGAAGCGATTGCCAAGTCCGTTGCAGATACCGTTGCTCGCGAAGTTGGCGGCGCGGCGATTCGCGGAACCGGCAACTCCATGCAGCCCCTTTACAACGACGGTGTGATCATGGTCGTCGCCCCCACTGATTTCGAAAACCTCAAACGAGGTCAGACCGTAGTATACAAAAACCGCGAAGGTCGGCACGTCGCCCACGTATTGGTCGCGAAGTGCAAGACCGGATGGCGCGTCACGGGTCTGAATAATCGGACCCACGACGGCCAAGGTGTAAACGCCGCGAACCTACACGGTGTGGTGGTGGATGCCTTCCAACCTGTCACCGGCACCTCGCTCGCCAGCCGGTAAGCGGTTCAGTCGATCCGACCACCCGAGATCGCCACATCTACGGCGGTCGCCAAGGCGATCTCAGCCCCTAAAGCGATTGCCGCAGTTAACCGTTCCTGCGTAAGATTCGTCGAGAGCGACGGGACGTGAACGAATCCGCCCCTGACGTTTTCCCGGCTATCAAGCGAATGCATCAAGGCAAAGAAGAGGTGATTGCAGACGTAATTCCCCGCCGAACTCGATAACTCGGTGGGATACCCGGCGGCCTGCATTCCCGCGAACATTGCCTTCACCGGCAGGGTTGTCAGGTAGGCCGTGGGGGCTGATTCCTCCACCGGTTGATCAATAGGTTGCTGACCGGCATTGTCGGGAATGCTCGCGTCGTCCAAGTTCACCGCCACGCGTTCCAGAGAAATCGCCGGCCGTGAAGCGGCGACTCCCAGGCACAGCACCAATTCTGGCCGAATCTCATCAATCAAGGCCCGGAGCTGTTGCTTCGCCCTACCGAACTCCACCGGCAATACGCGACCCACCACGGTGCGACCGTTGATTTGTTCGTCATCCAGCACTCGCGCGACTTCCCCCGAGGGATTCGACGCGGCGTCTCCAAACGGCTCGAAACCCGTGATTAAAATTGTCTTCGACTGCGTCATAATCGGGCAGCAAAGGACTGAACCTTGATTTCCGCTGCGGTAAGCGCTTCGCGGATACACCGTGCCAGCACCAAAGCCGCAGGATTATCGCCATGCAGGCATATCGATTCGGCCGCCACGTTTACCTCCCGACCACCGATGCTTTTGACCCGCCCATGCTGGACGAGATTCAACACCTGATCGACGGCCTCCTCCGTCGAACTGATGACTGCATTGGACGTGGCCCGACTGACCAACCGGCCTGCGTCATCATAACGTCGATCCGCAAATGCCTCGGCGACGGTTTTAAGCCCGGCATCAGCCGCAATGCGCAACAACCGACTTCCCGCCAAACCCATGAGCCATAGATCGGGGTTAAACTCCTTCACGGTTGCTACCACGGTGTGCGAGATATCCTCATCCTTCGCCGCCATGTTGTAGAGCGCCCCGTGGGGCTTGACGTAGTCGAAACGGCCCACACCAGCGAGCGCCTCTAACTGCTGGAGGACAAGCGTCCGCAACTCAGTCTCGCCGAGCCGTATTTCACGGCGTCCAAAATTCTCCCGATCGGCGAACCCCGGATGCGCTCCCATCCACACATCATGCTCCCGAGCGATTTCCATCACGGTCGCCATCGTAGCAAGGTCCCCCGCGTGCGCCCCACAGGCGATATTGGCCGAGCTCACCAGCGGCATAATTTCCGCTTCAAGGCCGATCCCCTCCCCCACGTCACAATTCAAATCAATCGATCTCATGGCCTAAATTTGAGTCGACTGCGGGACGCGGCCCGCAACAGCCCCAATTGACGCGTCTCGATGTGCCTCAAAAATTCCGCCCGCTCGAGCGAGGTTTCCACAAACTGGATACGGCCGCCGGCCGGAACTTGAGCCATGATCGCCATATCCACGGCGATGATACTCGCGATCCGAGGATACCCCCCGAGGGTCTGTCGGTCTGCCATCAACGCGATGGGTTGCCCATTGGGCGGGATCTGAATTGTGCCGGTGGCGACGGGTTGAGAAATCATCTCCCGCTTCTCTACCGGCTGAATCTCGCCCCCCGCCAACCGAATACCCATGCGATTCGAATCACTGCGAATCTCCCAGATTCCTTCACACAGTCTAGCCCAACCTGCGGCGCCAAAATCCTCGGCTTCGGGTCCCTTTAGAATACGGATCCTTATCACCTCGTCTTCCGCGCCACCTACCCAGGTGGGCAGAATCCACCAGCCCGCCGTGGTATCAATCGCCCGCACGGGACCAAGCGGTAAATGGTCTCCACGACGTAAGGCGCGACCGTGCCATCCGCCAAATTTCCCCGAGAGATGAGTGGAGCGGGAATCCAACACCACCGGAGCATCCACCCCGCCGCTGATTGCCAGGATACCACGACCGGGTTCTGTCAATTTCGTCAGATCCAACACTTCGCCGGCTCGCACCATAAACGGGCGCGCAAATGGCACCCCGCGGACCAATGTGCCGGTGATCACCACCAAACGTGCGTTATGAAATCGCAACTTGGGCCCCCGCATGGCCCATTCCAAGGCGGCGGCTCCCACCTCGTTTCCGACCAACATATTGGCAATGCGAAGTCCGCGACGGTTCACCGCTCCTCCCTCCGTCACACCGAGGGCCAGATGCTCTACCCGCCCCAAGTCCTGCACGGTTGTCTGGGCACCTCCGTCCAATACTTCCAGGCCCGAGGCAGGCTCGATCGACGCTGAATCCGTCGGGAAAGGCGGTTCGCTGTCCATTTCCCGAACATCCAAAGTGTCCACTGCCTCAAACCGGATCTGATCTCCTAGCCGCAGCAACGAAGGTTCGCTCGCTTTGGGTGCGAATAATGATAGGGCGGTGCGACCAACGAGATTCCAGCCTCCGGGAAGGGCCAGGGGGTAGATGCCGGTCTGAGCACCTCCGATCCCGACCGATCCCCTCGGGACCGTCACGCGCGGAACAGGTAGTCGCGGACAATGCAACTCGGGATCAAGTCCCGAGAGATAAGGAAACCCGGGGGCAAAGCCGACGGCCAAGACCGTGTAGGTTTTTGCAGTGTGGCGTTTTATAATTTCCTCGCACGGTAAATTGACCGCCTGGGATACCCGTTCCAAATCCGGGGCAAACTCACCCTGATAACACACGGGAATCGTCCGCTCCCGCGGCGGATCAGGCAGGGCTTCGTCTTCGATTTCCTCCGCCAAGCGATCTTCCAACCGCGTCGCAATTTCATGCCAGCTGTAGCGACGCCGGATATAGATGGCCAACGCGGTGGCCGAAGCCACCACCGCAGCGACCTCCGGCCACTCCTCTTGCTGAATCCGCAAGGCTAGGATTTGCACCCGCCTAAGGCTCGCGGGATCAAGTTCCTGCGTAACTTCCACCAAAAGGGCAGTATCGCTGAGAATCTTAATCGACATGGCCAAACGTTACGCGGGGGGTTCCCGCGGATACAAGCTCCAGAGTGGTTTCCCTAATCCTATCACCCACTTGGGCTGATACATTACCGGATTGGGTTGAATTTGGCCCCGATCACGGGATTAGTGAGCAGATGCCCACACGAATGGCTGCGCTTTCCCTGATCACCTTGCTTTCCTTCACCGGTTGTAACCGCGATGAAGTGCGCACCTATCGGGTGCCCAAGGAGGCCACTCCCGCCAGCCCCGGAGCAACCGCGGCCAACGGTTCCCCGGCTGCTACCGCCTCTGGCTTGACCTGGTCGGCTCCTGACCACTGGGAAGAACTGTCCGCTGGCGGAATGCGCCGTGGAAGCTTCACTCTGCGTGGCGAAGGCGACGTAACCGCCGATCTTTCGATCATCGCGTTCCCCGGTGACGCCGGAGGGCTTGCCGCCAACGTGAATCGCTGGCGCGGCCAAATCGGGTTGGCTGCCCTGTCTCCCGATGCCGTCCAATCTTCGATCGAACACGCCGACACCGCCCACTTCCATGTGGATTTCGTGACGATGACCGGCGAAGCAGCCGGATCCCCGACACGTATCGATGGCGCCATCTTCAATCACGGTGGCGAATCGTGGTTTGTTAAACTCATGGGTCCCTCCGAACTCATCGCGGCTGAGGCTGAAAACTTTCGCGCCTTCGTCGGCACCATCGGGCCCGCCCAACCTTAACTCCATAATTTTGTGAACGACCTCACCAAGGCATTCGTCGAATTCTTCAGTTCACTGCGACTTACGGTGGTGCTTCTCGCCCTGTCGATGGTGCTCGTTTTCGTAGCTACATTAGCGCAGGTCGAACTCGGCATCTACGGAGTGCAGGAGAAATTCTTCCGCAGCTTCTTCGTCCTCGCGAATTTCCCCGGCAGCCAAGTTCCTGTTCCCGTATTTCCAGGAGGTTATCTGGTAGGCGGGTTCTTGATGATCAACCTGCTGGCGGCTCATTTCACCCGCTTCAGGTTTGCGTGGAAAAAGGCCGGAATCCATTTCACCCACATCGGGCTGATTGTGCTGCTGGTGGGCGAACTTGCGATCGGTCTTCTGCAGGAGGATTTCTCTCTGCGTTTGGCTGAAGGAGAATCCCGGAGTTACTCGGAGAGTTTTCGGAGTAACGAAGTGGTGTTAATCGATAAGAGTCAGACTGACTTCGACGACGTTGTTTCCATTCCGGAATCGATGATCGCGAACCTTGACTCCGTGCAGAATGGCAAACTTCCGTTTCGCGTCGTTCCCCGGGCTTACTACCCCAACGCCAATATCGGCATGCTCAACTCCTTGCCGGAAGGAGTCGACTCATCGGCACTTGCCCCCAACTCATCTACTCAAGGTATTGGCCCTCGCCTGGGCATCTCCCCTTTGGCCGTTTCCTATAACGACGAAGAGCGAAATCTGCCCACTGCTCTCGTCGAACTCGTCGGCCCAGGAGGCTCGATTGGCACGTGGGTCGTTTCTCCCATGCTAGTCGCGCCGCAATCTTTCACTTACGAGGGAAAAGAATGGCAAATCGCTTTCCGTTTCGAACGCGAATACAAGCCTTTTACCGTTCAACTCAAAGAGCTGAAACATGACGTCTATCCGGGCTCAAACATTCCCAAAAACTTCTCTTCCCTCGTTCAAGTCCGAGCCAATGACGGCAGTGAAGATCGCGAATCGTTGATCTGGATGAACAACCCTCTGCGTTACCAAGGTTACACCTTTTATCAGTATCAAATGGATAGCGCCAACGGTTTCAGCGTGCTTCAAGTCGTGCGTAACCCCGGTCGCGCCCTGCCTTACATCGCCTGCATTTTAATGACCATCGGATTACTCTGGCAGTTCCTCGCCCATCTCGGCCGTTTTTTAAACCGGCGATCCTCCAAAGCCTGAACGCCATGAAACGTATTATTCCTTTTATCGTGTTAGGATTAGGGCTGGTTGTAGTCCTGCGCAGTATTTTCCCGTCCTCCACCGAATCTGATTTTGATCTGGAGGGATTCAGCCGTCTACCCGTCTTGGCCGATGGCCGTATCAAACCCTTTGATACCGTGGGGCGGACCACTCTGCTCATGCTCCAAAG
Source organism: Opitutaceae bacterium (assembly GCA_018667915.1). Lineage (GTDB taxonomy): Bacteria > Verrucomicrobiota > Verrucomicrobiia > Opitutales > Opitutaceae > Actomonas. The sequence goes on from JABIRI010000126.1 coordinate 13,236, forward strand.
CCGCCAGGCGGTTTATCTGGAAGACGGATCGAAAATTACGCCTAATCAATGGCTCTTGGACGCGCTGTTCCGGCCTAACGAGGTGGACGCCTACCGCACGTTCAAAATCGAGAACCTCGAAGCCCTCGATCTCATCGGGCAAACCGACGAGACCCTGAAACGAGAATACGATAGCACCGTGGCTCGATTCATGGCCGTGCTGGGATTTCTTCCTTCGCGTCACAGTCGGTTTAGTTTTGATCAACTCGAGTCTTATCTGGCGGAGATCGATCGCCAAGCCGGTCTAGCCGGCGAACTAGAAGCGCCGCAACGCAGTCCCTTTCAACGTGCGGTCTTAAAACTCCGTAACAACCTCGTGCTTTACCAGCAGGTGAAGCACAGCTTGATCCTCCCCGAGGACGTGGACTTTCTCACCCTGCTTCAGGAACTACAGGAAAACTACGGACCGGGCATCGCGGCGGTTCGAGCCCGCTCCCAAGGTGAAGAACACGACGAGGAATTGGCCGAGCAAATGCTGGACGCCGGACAGATCTTTCTGCGGATGGATAACCTCGCCAATCTGCTTCCCTTGCCCCCTCTCGGCGAGGACACCTCGGATCACCTCTGGCAAAAGACCGGCCGTGGCCTCCTCGAGTCGTTCCAAAGTGGCATGGTCAATCCCTACGCCATGGCTTACGCGGGACTGGGGCGGGCGTGGAGAGACCAATCCCCCGAGACGTTTAATACCATCGTGGAACTCTACACCGCCCAGCTGGACAACAAGTTTTCAGCGCAAATGAAAAAGGCCGACGCCGAACGGAAATTTAATGCGGCGGCGCCATTCTACACTTCGCTGCTCATCTACGTTTTTGCTTTCCTCATCGCCTTCGCTTCTTGGC
>JABIRI010000165.1 GCA_018667915.1 Opitutaceae bacterium
GATGGCTATTCAATCGCGTGAGTTCTTCAGTGATGTCACAGCGATCGGCGAACACCGAAACTTCCCGCAACACCCGTTCGTCCTCCAAATCGAGTTCCAGATTCGCATCGCGCAGACGTTTAAACAACGCTTCCCGATAATCGGCAACGACCGCGGGAGCACGTTCGGCTACGGCAGCTACATGCTGTTTTAACGCGTTTACCCGTGTCATGAAATCAACCAACAGCGCTTCGCCTTCCTGTGCCCGCATCGCGACGAATGAGCGCAGAGCACTTTCGGTCGCATCCAAGATGGCGACTTCCAGCACTTCCGTGAGTTCGGGTTCACTCAAAGAACGGCGATCATTTGAGATGTCCCACAACAGCCGGGCGTCGGGCTCGAACGGCACATTATTCTCCGTCGCGAGATCGGCCAAACGTCGCAGATGGGCCGCCGTTTGCCCTTTAACCCCTCCCTGAGCCTCCGCCGCCACCGTCAGGTAAATCTTACCGCGGTTCGCGGATTCTCGCACCTTTTCTACGATCTTGGATTCCATTGGCGACCATGCCTCGGGCAAGCGCACGGTTAGATCGAGGGTCTTCCGATTCACGGAATTCACCTGCACCACAATCAACGCATCATCAACATCCGCCGTAGCGCGTCCAAATCCGGTCATACTTCTCATGGGACGAGTATCTCGTCACATGAGAAGAAGTAACAAGCGCGCAGTTGCGCGAAGTTCCAAGTATCAGGTTCCAAGTATCAAGAATCCTAGCCCTCGGACTCATCCTGTTTCTTTACGATGGATGAGAAAATCCGAGTGAGCTGATTTGCCTCATCGATGAGACGGTCCAGCTCTTCCGCGATTGAAGGGTCTACATCTTCTGCGAGGAGCTCCAGCCACAGCTGGGACTCTCTGGACTCTTTTCGGCAAACTTTCAGGCGGTAGAAAAAGTCTTTGCGACTCATTCCCTCCTGAGCCTCCAGATAGTTTGCCGCCACTGATCCAGATGATCGAATCACCTGCTTTGAATCTTCAGTGACTGATAGAGTCCGAGAAAGCTGGTTAACCGCTTTGCGCACATCCCGCGCAAACCAATAAGTGCGCTCGCTTAACTCGCCACCCGGTGCCGTCATCTTGATACTTGGGATTTGGAACTTGATACTTCCAAGTCCAGCAGCTGCTGGACTTGGGCCACGTCCTTATCACCGCGACCACTCAGATTAATAATCAAAATCTCGTCCTTGCTCATTTCCTTGGCGCGTTTGATGCCGTGCACCAGGGCGTGAGTCGATTCCAGGGCGGGAAGAATACCTTCGAGGCGGGAGAAAAGCTGAAAGACTTCCATGACTTCATCGTCACCGGCATTCGCGAAATCGATCCGACCGCGATCACGGTAGTAGGCATGTTCGGGACCGATCGCGGCGTAGTCCAATCCGGCACTGACGGAGTGCGTCAGTTCGATTTGTCCGTCGTTGTCTTGGAGGATGTAAGTTTTGCAGCCCTGCAAAACGCCGAGTTTGCCTCCTTCGAAGCGCGCCGCGTGTTCGCCGCGGGTAATGCCTCGGCCGCCGGCTTCGACGCCGATGAGGCGGACGGATTCGTCTTCGAGAAATTCGAAAAAGAATCCAATCGCGTTGGAGCCGCCGCCGACACACGCGATCATCTCATCGGGAAGGCGGCCTTCACGCTCCAAAATCTGGGCTTTGGTTTCCTGGCCGATCACACGGTGGAAATCACGGACCATCATGGGATACGGATGTGAACCGAGCGCAGAACCGAGGATGTAGTGCGTCGAGCGCACGTTGGTCACCCAATCGCGCATGGCTTCGTTGATCGCTTCCTTGAGGGTTTTTTGACCCGCTTCGACACCGATCACTTCCGCGCCCATCAGGCGCATCCGGAAAACATTCAGTGACTGGCGTTCCATATCCACCGCGCCCATATAGACCCGACATTCGAGGCCAAATTTGGCGCACACCGCGGCGGTGGCGACGCCGTGTTGACCGGCTCCGGTCTCGGCGATGACGCGCTGCTTACCCATGCGTTTGGCGAGGAGCACCTGGCCGATGGCGTTGTTGATCTTGTGGGCGCCGGTGTGGAGGAGATCTTCGCGCTTGAGATAGATTTTGGCTCCGCCGCAGTGCTCGGTCAGGCGGCTCGCGAAATACAATTCCGTGGGACGACCCGCGAATTCCTTCAAGTGCCCCCGCAGCTCGGAGATATAATTGGGATCCTGACGGGCTTCATCATAGACTTCGCCGAGCGCCTTTAGCGCAGTCATGAGGGTTTCAGGAACGAAAACACCACCGTATTGGCCGAAATGGCCGCCGTCGTCGGGCAGGGAAAAACGATCTAGGATTGCGGAGGAATTCTCACTGGTTTCAGCCATGGAACGATCAACATGCCCCAGCTATCCCCTCGATGGCAAATCGGATTTCGTATCCGTTGGGATTATCGAAACACCCGCAGGATGCCTCGGCGAATGGCCCGGAGCGGATTGACGTGCGCACCGCGAGGATCCTCGACGAACGACAAAAATCCAAACCCCGCGACACAGAGAATGATCGCGACGAATGCCAACGTGTCGAAACCACCGAAGCTGGACCAAATCAGCTGAGCCACCCCTCCAAACACTACCAACGAGAGCATCGTAACCATCGCCATACCGGCCAAATAACTCGATTGGCCTTTCTCGGGGCTGAGCTCCATCAAGAGCGTATCTTTGCCGATGAACATCACCATCATACTCATGGCGAACGCCGCATAGGCGAGCTGAGCGTGCAAGGGATCATTCAAGAACGGTGCCGCCCCGATCGTCACGCAAACCGCGAACAATCCAAATCCGAACGTGGCTCGCCCGCCCCACCGATCTCCCACGGCAGCCGCGAGAAGATTGCCCGCCGACTGTCCTCCCATTTGCCACATCGCCAAAATCCCCAGAAAGCTTTTGGGCTGGTCGAGCCGTGTGAGCAGCGTCACCGCATAAAACGGGACCACCAACGTGAACGCGTGCATAAAAAACAGGGATCCCACAAAGCTCCGCCGCGACCGCCGCAAGGGTCCGGGGGCATAATAGCGTTTCAACACGGTCCACACGCCTTCCGAAGTTACCGTTTCCTCCACCGCGTCGGGTTTCGGTTCCACGGGCTTCTCTTTTACGAGAAAGAGCATGCCCCACGATGCGAAGAAGAAGACGGTCGCCCATAAATGCAGCAGACCATAACCAATTGTCCCGGGGTAGTGTCCCAAGGTCCAATTGATCAGAGCTCCGGCGACGATGCCGGTAACTCCGCCAAACAAAAACCGGAACGCCAAATTTGAAGCCCGCTTCGCACTGGGCACCGAGTTCATGAATAGCCGTTGCCAAGCGGCGAAACCCAACCCGCCCAGAATGCCGGAGAACAGCGGAGCCGCCGCCAATGCCATCCACACGGCCGAGCCTTTGAGCCCTCCCCAAATCAACACCAAACCGATCACCAAATATACGATCCGTTGGAAAAATCCCGTAAGTTTCACGAACGGCTTCAGTTGCTTGAGCCGATCGATCCAGCCGGCATTCAACATCGGAATTCCGAACATCCCGATCATCATGATCGTGGGCATATAGGCCGCGACCCAACTGGGGCCTCCCTCCTCCAGGATCAGGGCCGGCAGAAGGCTCTGCACATTCACAAACCCCATGCCAAACACGAAGAATCCGCCTTCGAACAGATAGACCCAATAATTGCGCCGATCTCGGGCGGCTTGGGTCTGAGTTGGCGTAGGTGAAGACTCCACCCCCAGCTCTCTCAGGTTCATAATCCCGAAACACAAGCGCGAAGCTTCACGAATTAACTAGGACCCAGCGGGTTCACTCGCTAGGTTGAGGTGTTGCGCATCTCCATCGAACACTCCAACCGCTACCGTTATACGCGTCCCGTCGAGTTGACGAAGCACCGTCTGATGCTCCGTCCGAGCGAAAACCACGGTCTAAACATCCTCGAGTCCTCCCTCGAAGTCTCTCCGTTGCACCAAATCAGTTGGGAACACGACGTCTTCGATAACTCCGTCGCGCACCTGAATTTCACTGAGAAGACCGACGAGCTGATTATCACCAGCCGTTACGAGCTCGAGCAGTTCAACCTGAACCCGTTCGATTTCGTGATGGAAATCTATACCAATGATCTCCCGTTCGCCTATCGGGGCGACGACGCGATCGACCTCCAGCCCTTCATGCAGCCCCAGTTTCCCGAAGCGGAAGCTGCTGTGGGCGAATGGTTGCGCCCCTTCCTCGATGCGGAGGGCCGCGGTAAGACATTGGATTTCCTACTCGCGACCAACAGTGCCA
>JABIRI010000127.1 GCA_018667915.1 Opitutaceae bacterium
AGTTTAAAATCGTGAAACGTCAATCCACGCGATTCCACTTCACGCCTAAAATACTCCCCGCGTTGAGCCGCCCATCGAAATCCGCGAGCACCACAATAAGCGATATGGGTAAGTCCACGATCCCGGAAGTGATCAAACGCCATCGCGGTCACCTCCCGACTATTCGTGACGACTTGGGGAAACATGGACCGTTCGACCGCTGCACTCACATCCACCACCGGTAGCCCAGTGGCCTTAAGCGCTTGGGCAATTCCCCGGTGCTCCGCGCGGGCAATGATTCCATCGCCATCCCAACTCTTTAGCCAGCCCGGGACCGTAGCCCCCCGCCCCTGCTCCACCAATCGCAAGGCCCACGGACCGTGTTCATGCTCCCATTGTCGGATCCCGCGCAACAACTGGCGGCCATAACGATTGGACGTCTCAATGAGCAGAGCGACGCGGGGACGGTTGGGCATATCAAGGCAATCTTATACGAGATCTGCATCTGACGCAAAATCTCTTTTCTTATGTTTTTTTCCTCATGGCCGAAGGACGCCATCTTTGCTACAGTGTTGAACGATCCCTCGCGTTTCATCACAGCGATTTTCCTTCCCTATGTCTTCTTTCAAAATTGCCCTCCTGCCTGGAGATGGAATCGGCCCGGAGGTCGTGAATGCCAGTGTCAAAATTCTCGATGCGACCTTGGCTAAATTGGACGACGTGAGTTTTGATTACGAAGAGTTGTCGGTTGGAGCCGACGAATATCTGAAGAGTGGAGATCCGCTACCCGCCAGTGCCGTCGAGCGCATGAAAACCGCTAACGCCATTCTGTTGGGCGCCATGGGCCTGCCATCCGTGCGTTGGCCCAACGGCGTCGAGATGACCCCGCAAATCGACATCCGGGAACAACTCGATCTCTTCAACGGCGTCCGCCCCATCAAACTTTACCACGCCAGCCACACGCCGCTCAAAGGCTACGGCGGTGACGGCGAAAAGGAGATCGACTTCGTGATCATCCGCGAGAACTGCGAAGGTCTGTTTGTCGATCGACTCCGCCCCCGCGAGCCCGAGCCCGAGTTTGAAACCGATACCATGAAGATCACCCGACCCGGCGCGGAGCGGGTTTGCCGCGAGGCGTTCAAACTAGCGGCCAAACGACGGAAACACGTCACCCTCGTCGACAAGGCCAACGTGCTTCCGTCCATGGCCTTTTTTCGCAAAATCTTCGACGAGATCGCCAGCGAGTTTCCCGACATCGAAACGGATCGAGTCTACGTGGATGCGATGGCGTTATTTCTCGTGCAGCATCCGGAAAAATTCGACGTGATGGTGACCGAAAACATGTTTGGCGATATTCTGTCAGATCTCGCCGCCGGCATCGTCGGTGGCATGGGCATGGCGCCTTCCGGCGATATTGGCCCGAAACACGCCGTATTTCAGCCATCGCACGGCACGGCGCCCACGATCGCCGGCAAAGGTATCGCCAATCCGGTGGCGACCATCCTCTCCGCCGCCCTCATGCTCGAATGGTTGGGCACGGCCGAAACCGTCCGTGGCGCTCGTATGATTGAAAAGGCCGTAGCCACCGTCATGGGGAATCCGGCCCACCTAACAGCCGATTTGGGTGGCTCCACCGGCACCAACGAAATCACCGACCTCGTCATCGCCGCGCTGTAGATATCAGGTTTCAGTTTTTCAGCTTTCAGCCTTTCCCCCTCAACATGCCTCACATCGTCGATCTCACTCTGACCGTTACCCCGGGCCTCCGCGGGGTGGAGACCGAGCCTGCTTTTACCAAGGCCAAGGACGGATGGAACGCCTCGACGTGGCACCTCTACTCGCACAGCGGCACCCACATGGATGCGCAGGTTCATTTCGAAGCCGGCCCGGGCACCATCGACGAAACTCCACTCTCCTCATGTTTCGGTCCCGCTTGGATCATCCCCGTCCTGCCTTGTGCTCCGAAGCAACTCCTCACCGTCGCCGACCTCGGCGAGGTGGCTGACAAATTCAAACCCGGTGAGAGCCTGATCTTCCACACCCGTTGGAGCGCGCACGTCAATGATCGCACGGTCTACCGCGACGCCATGCCCCGTATCAGTGAGGAACTCGCTCGTTGGATGGTCGATCGCGGAGTGCGTTTGCTCGGGGTCGAGCCTCCCTCGGTGGCCGACGTAAACAACCTCGCCGAAGTCACGTTGATCCACGAGATCCTTCTCGCCGGTAAGATCAACATTGTGGAAGGACTCACTAATCTTGAATCCCTGACTTCCAATCGCGTCCTTTTTGCCGCGACCCCTTTAAAACTCCACCAGAGTGACGGTTCGCCGGTAAGAGCCTTCGCGATCGAAGGCGTGGACCCCAACCTACTGGCCTGAATCCTCCCAAGTTCCGAAATCGTAAATTTTAAGCGCCCAAGGCGCTCGTCCCCGTAAATCGAAATCCCCGCCCCATGCCACGCCGCACTCTTGTTGTTTTCGCCACGTTTTTCATTTCGTTGCTCCTGTATATTGACCGCACCTGCATTCAGGTCGCGGGAGACGGAATTAAATCAGACCTGAATCTGACCGACACCCAGTTCGGTTGGGTGCTCTCGATCTTCACGCTCGGATACGCTTTGGCGCAGACGCCTTCCGGCATCATCGCCGACCGAGCCGGGCCACGGGCACTCCTCACCGGAGTCATCGCGCTATGGTCCGTTTTGACCGCCGCCACGGCCGCGGGATTCAACTTCGTCTCCATGTTGATTGTGCGCTTCCTCTTCGGTGCTTCCGAAGCAGGTGCATTCCCCGGCATGGCCCGGGCTACCCTGTCGTGGTTCCCCACCCGGGAACGGGGACTGGTCACGGGCATCAACTTCTCGGCGTCGCGACTCGGCGGTGCGTTGGCGTTACCGCTGATGGTGTGGCTGATCGACACCACGGGGTGGCGTGGTTCCTTCGTAATTCTGGGGGTTTTCGGAGTCGGATTCTCCGGGGCATGGTGGTTGTTCTTCCGCAACACTCCCGAAGAACACGGCATGTTGAGCGAAGAGGAGAAGGAGCACATCGTCGCCAACCGCCAAAAAGTCGCGACCGACAATGCGCCGGCGCCAAAGTTTGGTGAACTCGTATCCAACTCCAATGTCCGCCTGCTGATGGTGCAGTATTTCTGCTCCAACTTCACCTTCTTCTTCTGTCTTTCCTGGCTCTTCAAACACGTGAAGACCACTTATGATCTGACCGCATCCGATGCCGGTATGCTGGCGGCACTTCCCTTGTTGGGCGGAGCCGCAGGCAACTGGTTTTCCGGGTGGCTGGTCGACTACCTCTTCCGCAATCACGGTGTAGTAATTTCGCGCCGCATCCCCGCCGTTGTCGGTTTCGCCCTGGCGACCCTGGGATTGTTGGTGAGCCTCGAAATGGATTCAGCGCTTCCCGCGGTCCTCTTCCTGACGATTGCGGTCTTTGGCGCCGATATGACTCTGCCTCCATCGTGGTCGGCCTGTGTCGATGTCGGCGGCAAGACCGCCGGAGCCGTTTCAGGCACCATGAACATGGCGGGTAACATCGGCTCGTTCGTCACCAGTCTCGCCTTCCCCTACCTTCTCGTATGGACGGGCAGTTCCACCCCGTTCTTCTTTGTCGCCGCGGCTCTGAACGCGGTTGCAGTCGCGGTCTGGTTCTTCATCAAACCGCAGAATCCCATCCGCGCGGCCGCTTAAGCTCCCACCATGTCACTCAAAGTTATCTGCATCGGCGCGGGTTATTTCGCCCGTTTCCAATACAATGCCTGGAAGCGGATTCCGGAGACCACGATTGTAGCCGCGCTCAATCGAACCCCGGAAAAGCTGACCGGCATTGCCGAAGAATATAACATTGCCCGCGTGGCTGCGCTAGCGGATCTCGAGACCGTGCTCGACGAGGAAAATCCCGATGTCGTCGACATCATCACTCCGCCGGAAACCCATCTCGATCTGGTCGAACGCATCGCGGCCAAAGGGATCCACATCATTTGTCAGAAACCGGTCGCTCCTACCGAAGCCGAAAGTCGTGCGGTCGTAGCGGCAGCCGCTCGCCACGGCGTGCGACTGATGATTCACGAGAACTGGCGCTGGCAACCCTGGTATCGCGAGATGAAGCGCCAACTCGATGCCGGAGCCATCGGCGAACTGTATTCCATCTCCGTTCGCATGCGCATGGGTGACGGCTGGCCGGAGAATGCTTATCTGGCCCGCCAACCCTTCTTTCGTGATTACCCCCGGTTACTGATCTACGAAACGGGAGTCCATTTTCTGGATACGTTCCGTTTTCTGGGCGGCGAAATCACGTCGATCTACGCCCGGCTGCAACAGCGCAACCCGGTCATCAAAGGCGAGGACGCCGGCCAAGTGGTCTGCGGTTTCGCGTCCGGCGCGACCGCCGTGTTGGACGCCTCACGCTATAACGAGGCTGATACCGCGGACGCCCGCTACACCTTCGGCACCGTGCGACTGGATGGCAGCAACGGGCACTTGGAACTGGACCTCGAAGGCGGACTCACGCTCAAGCCCTTGGGCGAAGAGGCACGACGCATCGAATACTTTCACGAGCGCCGCGACTTTGCCGGTGATTGCGTGCACGCCATTCAACGGCACTTCGTCGACTGCGTGCTGAATGATTCTCCGTTCGAAAGCACCGGCGAGGACTACCTTAAAACCGTCGCGCTGGTCGAAGCCGCCTACCGCTCGGCCACCAACAACCAGGTCGAAACCATCACTCCCTAGTTCTCCATCCCTTGGCCCGAGGGTCGGGCTTTGCGCCCATCAACCTCCTGCCCCTCAGCCATTCGTAATTCGTAAATCGTAATTCCAAAATTCCAATGTCTTCTCTCCCTCACAACGGTCTCGACCACCTTGCCATCGCCGTGCCGGACACCGAAGAGGCCCTGAAACTCTGGCGCGACCAACTCGGGTTTCCTCTGCTCTACAGCGAAGACGTCATGGCAGGCACGGTGCGACTCACCCATCTCGACATGGGTAACACCCAACTCCAGTTGGTCCAACCCCTCACGCCCGACCATCCCCTCCAAGCTTGGCTCAAAGAGCATGGGCCGGGCCTGCATCACTTTTGTTTGAACGTCGATGACGTCGCCGCTTCCGGCGAGAAGTCACCCCTGCCCACCGCGCCGAATCTGCATCAAGGCACGCAAGGGAAACGGGCGCTCTTTTTGGACCGCACCGCCACGCACAATATTCAGGTTGAGCTCACCGGAAAGTAATGGCCGTTCCGAGGGATCAAACTACCGCGTTCGCTGCGTTGCCCTCTCCGTGGGAACACGACGAACTGCCGTCGATCCAAGCGCATTTGGCTGAGCACCCGCGCAAGGTATGGATCCTTGACGACGATCCTACCGGCACTCAAACGGTTGCCGGTCTACCCGTTTTAACGCATTGGGATGTGCCCTCCTTACAGACCGAGTTTGCCAATGATCACGCGGGTTGTTTTGTCCTGACCAACTCCCGAGGCCTGACCAGCGACCGTTCACGGAGCCTGCATCGTCAGTTCATTCGTAACCTACAACAGGCGGCAGAGGGTCGTGCCTTCACTGTCATCAGTCGCAGCGATTCAACCCTGCGAGGACACTACCCCCTCGAGACGGACGTGGTGGCAGATGGACTGGGCGGCGGCGATCTGACCTTGATCGCGCCCTATTTCGCCGCCGGTGGACGCTACACCCTCAACGATACCCACTACGTCGCCGAAAACGGTCAACTCGTGCCCGCCGCCGAGACGCCGTTCGCCCGCGACGCGGTGTTCGGATACACCAAGTCATACCTCCCTGAGTGGGTGGAGGAAAAGACCGACGGTGCGGTTTCGGCCCAAGACGTGATTTGCCTTTCTCTGGAACTCATCCGCCAAGGCGGTCCTGCCGCAGTGGCGCAAAAACTCACCGAAGCCGCCCGCGGAAGCGTGGTCATCACCAACGCGACCACCCAAAGTGATATTGAAGTGGTGGCCGCCGGTTCGCTCGCGGCTGAAACGGCCGGACGATCCCTCATTGCGCGCACCGCCGCTTCTTATGTTTGCGCCCGGGTCGGCCAACGCCCTCCGCCCTTGCTCACGGGCAAAGACATGATCGAACCGGCCGGCGCCCGACACGGCGGACTCACCGTCGTGGGATCCTACGTGCCCAAAACCACGGCGCAACTTGCTCAGCTCGAAGCGCGCCACGACTTGGTGAGCATCGAATTAGACGTCTCCGATCTCCTGGTTCGGGAAGCCCGCAGCCAGACCATCGCCGCAGCCATCGCCAAAATGAATATCGCCCTCTCCGACGGTCGAGATGTGGTTGTACACACCAGCCGCGAACTCGTGCGCAGTTCCGATGACGGGGCCAACCTCTCCATCGGCTCCGAAGTTTCCCGTGCGTTAGTCGAAGTCGTGCAGGCCATTGCCGTGCGTCCCCGCTACCTCATCGCCAAGGGAGGGATTACGTCCAGCGATACCGCCACCGAAGGCCTGGGCGTCAAACGCGCCATCGTCGCCGGCCAAATTCTTCCCGGAGTGCCGGTGTGGCGCCTCGGTCCAGAAACTAAATTTCCCGGCCTCAGCTACGTGGTCTTTCCCGGCAATGTCGGGGACGATAATGCCGTGGCTGATGCCGTCGCAAAATTCAACCCAACCACCTCTTCATGAAACTACGCTACCTCATCGCCAGTCTCGTGGGACTGCTCGTCGCCGGGCACGCCTTCGCGACCCTCAACCCCATCGCCAATCCCAACCTCACTTTCGTTGAGGTCGATGGCCTCGTCGCCGCCGAAGCCGAACACTTCGTCAAACAAGAGCTCACCGACGTGCGCGCCTGGCACATCATCTCCACGGTCAACGCGCCGGATATCGAACCCGATGCCGACCCCGCCAATGCGGCTGATGCCAGCGGCGGCGCCTACCTCGAGATTCTCCCCGACAACCGTCGCACTCACGATGAGAAACTCATTCGCGGCGAGAACTTCTCCCCCGAGCCCGGTAAGATGGCGATCCTCACCTACCGCGTCTATTTCTCCACCCCAGGCCGCTACTATTTCTGGGGCCGCATCTATTCCACCGGCCCCGAGGACAACGGCATGCACATCGGCATCAACGGCAGCTGGCCCGAAAGCGGCCAACGTTGGCAGACCGTCAAGAAACGCGCCTGGCAATGGGACTGCAAACAACGCACCGACGCGGTTCATGTCGGCGTGCCCATGCAGCTCTACATCGACGTAGATACCGTCGGCAGCCAGAC
>JABIRI010000291.1 GCA_018667915.1 Opitutaceae bacterium
GCAAATCCTCTGCCGAAAATCTGTCGGTCGTCGACTAAAGAATTCGTTAGACGCCGCCTCCGGCTTTGGTCAGAGGCGGCGTTTTCCGTTTTAAAGTGGTGAATCGCCGTGCGCGAAATGCGTTTTGGCGTTTTTTTTTGGCTTCCCGAAGCCACGCTGAATCGACCGCCTTCCTCAGGCTGTGTTTATTAAGCCGTCTTCCTCAGGCGGTCCCGCAGCACTTCTTGTATTTTTTGCCCGATCCACAAGGGCAAGGGTCGTTACGCCCTATTTTGGGCGCGGCTTTGGCGGGAGCCGGTCCTTCCCGGAGGGTCTTGGTGAAGATCCAGTTGCCCTCGATATGCTCGAATTCGGACTTCTCGTGCATCACTCCGGCATTTCCTTCTTCCTTAAAATGGGCGGAAAAATCGACGTGAGAAACACCCGGTCTCACGTCCGGCTCATGGGCGTTTATGACCAGTTTGGTCCATTCGATATCATTGCCGTATTCATCTTCAACGTAGGCCGTGTTCATCGTTTCGGTGAACGTGCGATGGAGATAAGGAAAGTCGTGAATCGCGTGCGCAGTGTAGCGTGATCTCATCAACCGTTCGGCTGACGGAGCAGGCGTTTCGCCCTTTAATATCGGGGCGCAACAATCGCCAAATGGATTGCCGCTACAGCACGGGCAAGGATCGGTCGTGAGTGGCGAAACCGGGTCGGGAGATTCAGACATCTTCAACGTCTAGTAGGATCACGATCCCGTTGGCGAGGTTTAGAATGAAGGGTTCAATTGTCCGACACCCGTTGCCAGATTCCAAATCTAGCGTCGAAGTTGAGAAAACCGCGGCCGGGCAACCAATTTACCGCCGCGATTTCGTCGGTGGCATTGTATGCTTTTCGAAAAACAAAAGTCGCATCGAGTCTACCCCTTTGTTCGTCGTCGAATCGTAGGTATTCGGCGAAACGCATGACGACCCAATCGGGTTTCAAGTGATGGATAATTTCAGGCATAGCGTAAATGCCCTCTTGCCTCAGCGCGATCACTTCGGGGGAGCTCAAACCCGGTGTGTCACGCATCGACAATTCCGAGAAATAACCGATGTATCCCAGAGGTTCGAGAAATACGGTATCCAGCGGACTGCGCGCCATCGCCTTAAGATCATAGCCAATCTGAGCTCGAAGACCCCATTCGATGATGCGTTGTTGCTCTTGAAGCTGACGACCGACGCAAATAAGCATCGTAGCCTGAATGATAATGAGGAGGGAAGCGCCGGCGGAGAGGAGTCTTCTTCCCACGGAGAATTGAAGCTTTTCCCATCCGGCAACGAAAAGACCGGCGATAGCGAGATAGCCTAGCACTGCCCAAGCGGGGTAATACCAGGGCGCTCGGGTGGTAAGTTCGAGGTAGATACCTCCCAGCAGGAATGCGATCGAAGCTACGCGGGCGAAGCGATGGCAACGTGGCCAAAATGCAGGTATGACTGCGATAATGGTGATCACTTTCCCGAAGGTTTGGAGATGTTTTGACCATGCGCCGAAGTAGTAGTAGGGGGGAAGGAAAACCTCGTGATTGGCGGTGAATCCGAACAGAAGATCGAAGGGGTAACGCACCGCTTCCCACGGACGATCGACCAGGGTGGTGGAGCCACTCTTGGCCAATATGGTGTTGGGGATGGGGGATCCGTAGTAGGTCCAAGCCCACACAAACCAAGGGGTGTAAATGAGGGCTCCGACTACAGCGACGCGAAGCCAGTCTTGCCAACGTGGTCGGGGGCCCTGGGGGACGAGGACCGTGGCGATCGCAATCACGCCAAAGAAGATAAACCCATCGGGTCGCGCCCAGAGTGTTCCGGCGAGCGCGATACCTGCCAGATTGAACTTGTTTTCCAACAGCGCGTGCCACGCGAGCATGACGAACAGCACGACAAATGCAGTCTCCATACCGTTCGTTGCGTAAGCAGCCAGTTTCGGGTCGAGAATCCACAGCACAGCGGCGACTGCCAATGGTGGAGTATCTTTGATCGATTGGCTGGTATACCACCAGCCCACCATCAGTGCGAAAGCTGACAATATTCGAAAACCCCACAAAACGGTGACGGGATCACTGGAGTCAATTGACCAAGCGATTCCTGCCGGCAACAAAACGCCCAAAGGAGAGGTGAAGACGTGGAGGGTGCGGCCCGCCTCGTAGACGAGACCATTCCCGTTGGCGAGGTTCAGACTGCAACGAAAGGTGATGAAGAAATCTTCCCAAACGTTACCGGTCACCCACGCGAACACCATAGGGGACAAGCCCACGAGTCCCACGAGACATATGCGGAGTTTCAGATTTTGGAAGGAAGGCGCGCCGTGGGCTTTGAGCATGCTTTCCTGTAAACTGTTGAGCAAATACCCGTGCGGCGAGACGCGAATGGAATCCTGATTTAAATCTCAACTGAGGTCATAAAGACCCAGCATAGGCGTCTCTGAGAATCTGAATGGTATGTCGAATCGGAATCGGTTGCTGGCCATCGTTGTTTAAGTGGGTGCGGAGTTGGGTCAGGCATCCGATATTACCCGAGGCAATCATTTCGGGCTGCGTGTTACGAATGTGCTCGGCTTTTTGTCGACCCAATGATGCCGCGATCTCGGGTTGATCTATGTTATAGGTGCCAGCTGAACCACAGCATGTCCCTCCATCGGGGATCTCGATTATTTCTACCCCGGGGATCGTTCGAAGGAGATCTCGAGGTTGCACTCGGACACCCTGTGCATTTGCGAGGTGGCAAGCGTCGTGGTAAGCGATACGAACCGGTCGACTCGGAGCTGAGATAGGTGCGAGGTTACCCAATTTTGCGAGGTATGCCGTTATATCAAAGGTGCGCTCCGCCATCGCTTGGGCGGCGGCTTCGGCCGAAGTGCCTTTCAGGATCAACGGGTATTCGTGAATTCCTGACCCACAACCTGCGGCGTTCGTGATGATCGCATCGATATCGGCTGGAAATGCCCCCAAGTTGTTAATCGCGAATTTTTGAGCGTCTTTCAATTCGCCGACGTGCCAGCTCAGTGCACCGCAACAGCCTTGGGTTTCAGGAATCACCACTTCGATTCCGTTGCGATTGAGCACCTCGATGGTGGCGTCATTGATGTCGGGATCGAGCGCCTGTTGCGCGCAACCCAACAACAACGCCACGCGTCCGCGAACCTCCACGGACTCGTCCGGTGTTACGGTCGGCGGGTAGACGACCATGGGAGGCAGTGCTTCATCAGGTAGCAGCTCGAGCATCGGCTGAAACGACTTTGGTAAGAAATTTTTGAGCGGCTTGGCTAGACGACCGAGCTTCGCGCCCGTTTGGAAACGACTCGGGTAGGGAATCGTATTGGAAACCACTTGCCGTTTGAGTTTATCTACGAAACTCCGTTTGCGCTGGGGATTGGTCTGAGCCCGATAAGAACTGATCAGATCACGATACGGCACGCCCGAAGGACAGGCCGGTTCGCAGGCGAGGCATCCCAAACATGCATCCACGTGCGGTGCCGCGTCGGCTACCGTAAGTGTTCCTTCCAACACTTCCTTCATAATGACAATGCGGCCCCGGGGAGATTCCGATTCGCTGCCGAGCTCGGAATAGGTGGGACACGCCGCGAGGCAGAATCCGCAGTGCACGCATTTCGAGACCGCGTCGGCCATGGGAACGGTCAGAGGTCCGTGGGAATCTGGTGTGATGGTGTGTTGCACGGGGTATGCGTTGGAAACTGGTCGGTGGATTTACGCTGCGACGCAGAAACGATGTTCGGGGTCGAATACAGCTTGCAACGCCGCATCGAGTTTTCGGTCGGATTTACGTCCCAGCCACCTATCCGGCCCAGGGCCCCGATGGACGAGTCCGGTGAGGTTTAGCGAACGGAGGATCTCATCGATTTTGGAAACCTCGGTGGTATTCAACCAAACGGTATTTCCCGCTGCGCTCACTTGAACGTGAGTGGCAGGATCGATCGCGAGTCCATTCAGCAAGGGCACAACCTGGCGGGGCGAAGTGGCGACACGAATCAGGGCTGCTGAGCTGTCCGCCCAAGTGAATTCTTTGCGTTGTTGCCACCAGTTTTGATCAGGGCCGGGCGCGCCGCCGACGGCAGCATTTAACGCATCCAAACTCTCCACGGGCCCACCCATTCGCAGCACCAGTCGGTGTTCGGTCGGCAGGTATTCGGTCGCGTCAGGTTCAAAGCGGGACCGACTTAACTCCATCGCCTTGGCCATCGCTGCTTCATGATCGGAAAAGACCCACTCTCGGGACGACCATGCTGCGGGTTGCGGAAAAACTTTGCAGGAAATTTCGGTCATCACTCCCCAGCGACCCAGGCTGCCGACCATGAGCTTGGGCAGATCGAAACCCGCGGCGTTTTTGACGACTTTACCGCCGCCTCGGATCACCTGACCGCGACCGTCGACTAAACGCACGCCGATGACGAAGTCGCGCAAACCACCGAATCGCAAACGTCCAGGACCGGCCGCATTGGCGGCTACTGTGCCGCCGAGGGTTGCGCCCGCGTCCACCCACAGCGGGTCAAAGGGCAGGTATTGTCCCTGCCGACCCAGCGTCTCTTGGATTTCGCTGATCATGGTGCCAGCGTGTGCCGTGATGGTGTATTCGGATGATTGGTATTCGGTGATGCCGGTCAGTTTCCGCATATCCAGTCGGTGCGTATTCTCACCGACGGAGCTGAGTCGGGGCTTGGTGCCGCCTCCGACGGGAAGCAGCCGGTCATGCGATTTGACGGCTTCGACGACTTCGGACTCTGTGGTGGGGTCACTCACGGGAAATGATGCCGGCTTGCTCGAGAGGGTGGGCTCCAGGGTGTTGCAGCGCGGGTGCTTCAGGTCCGGGAAACATCTTACCGGGGTTCGCGATTTCGTCCGGATCAAACGCGTGGCGGATCGCTTTAAAACACGTGATAGTGGTTTCGTCGAACATGTCGGGTAGATAGGCGCTTTTCTCAACTCCGATGCCATGTTCGCCGGTGAGAGAACCGCCCATCTCGATACACATACGGAGAATCCGGGCTGCCAAGGCTTCGGCCCGTTCGAGGGCACCTTCTTCGTGACCATTGTAGAGGATCAAGGGGTGCAGATTTCCGTCCCCCGCGTGAAACACGTTGGCGACCCGAATCTCCGTCTCCCGCGACATCTCTTCGATTCGACGCAGGGCTTCTCCGAGGCGCGAACGCGGCACCACTCCGTCTTGCACGATGAAGTCCGGACTTAATCGACCGACGGCCGAAAACGCCGATTTCCGTCCGCGCCAAATCGATAGCCGTTCGGCGGCATCCGAAGCCACTCGAGTTTCGAAGGCGTTCGTGGCTGCGAGTAATTTATCGAGCTGCTTCCGCTCCACGGCTAGTTTTTCGCTCGGACCCTCGAGTTCGACAATCAACACCGCGGCTGCGCCGGGTGGATAGTTGCACTGCACCGCGGCCTCAGCGGCTTCGATGGCCAAGGCATCCATGATCTCCAATGCGCCCGGCAGCAGGCCCGAATCGATGATAGCGGACACGGCTTCGCCCGCTGCTTCTAAAGAGCGGTAGCCGACGAGCACGGTATGGAATTCTTCGGCGGGCGGAAGGAGGCTTAGGGTAATCTCCAGAGCGATGCCGAAGAGGCCTTCGGAGCCACAAAAAAGCCCGGTTAAGTCAGGGCCGAGATGATCGCGACTGCGGCTGCCGAATGTCACGACTTCGCCGGTAGCTAGCACGGCTTTGATGGCGAGCACGTGATTGGCCGTCATCCCGTATTTGAGGCAATGAGCGCCACCGGAATTGAACGCTACGTTTCCGCCAATGGTGCAGATGATCTGACTCGAAGGATCGGGTGCGTAGTGCAAACCGTGCGGAGTCGCTGCTTGAGTCACATGCGCGTTGATGACGCCGGGCTCGACGACCGCGATGCGTTCCTCGGGATCGAGATCAATGATGCGATTGAGCCGATTTAACCCGATCACGATGCCGTCCTCCACGGGCAGGGATCCGCCGGAAAGACTGGTGCCGCTCCCGCGGGCGACAAACGGAACCTTCTCCCGAGCACACCAACGGACGAGCGCGATCGTCTCATCTGCGGTTACCGGCAGGGCGACGGCTCGGGGCTTCGCCTTGAAAGCGGTAAGTCCGTCCGACTCGAATGACTTCAGTTGCGCCTGATCAACGAACAGACGATCCTGTGGGACGATGTCCCGGAGTCCTTCGAGGGAAGTCATGCGCAGCGAGTTGAGTTACGTTCAGCCCAAGCAGTCTTTCAAGGCGGCCAAAATGGTCTGCACGTTGCGGCGCGTGGCGGAGTGGCCCATCAACCCGATGCGCCAGGCCTTGCCAGCGAAGACGCCGAGGCCGGCACCGATCTCGATAGAGTAGTCTTCGAGCAACTTGCGTCGAACCGCAGCCTCGTCGGTGCCCTCTGGGACCGAAACGCAGTTCAGTGAGTGCAGGGAATTTTGAGGAATGTAGCTTAAGCCCAACGCTTCGAGTCCGGCACGGAGTTCCAGATGCATGACCCGATGTCGTTCGATCCGAGCTTCAAGACCTTCCTCGAGCACGATGCGCAACGCTTCACGCAAAGCGTAAATCATATTGATTGGCGCGGTGTGGTGATAGGCGCGGCCGCCCGACCCCGTATAGTAGTTGCGCAGCATCGAAACATCGAGATACCAACTCTGCACCTTGGTCTTGCGTGCCTCCATGACTTTTAGAGCCGCGTCGGAAAATGATACGGGAGACAGGCCCGGCGGGCAGGACAGGCACTTCTGCGTGCCGGAGAATATGGCATCGATCTGCCACTCATCGACCTTCAGCTCGTGACCTCCTAGAGAGGTCACGGCATCGACTACGAACAGCATGCCGGCGTTGTGAACTGCTTTAGAAATGCCGGCTAGGGGTTGGAGTGCGCCGGTGGAGGTTTCGGCGTGCACGATGGTCACCAACTTGGCCTGAGGGTGCTCGGCAATTTTTGCCGCGACCGCTTCGTCGGTGAAGGTCTCACCCCACGGAATCGATAGCGCATGCACCGTGGCGCCGCACCGTTCGATGATGTCCTGCATCCGCATTCCGAACACGCCATTAATGCAGACAATCGCTTCGTCGCCGGGTTCGATCAGGTTGGATGCGATGGCCTCCATGCCGGCCATACCCGTGCCAGAAACAGGGAAGGTGAGTGCGTTTTTCGTTTGGAACACCTCGCGCAGCATGGCGCAGGTTTCATCCATGTAGCCGATGTATTGCGGATCCAGGTGACCCAAGGTGGGAGAGCCCATCGCTCGCAGAATACGGGAGGGCACAGTGCTGGGACCGGGGCCCATGAGGATGCGTTCGGCGGGGTCGAGTTCGGCGGGAATAGACATAGGAAATTTACGAATTACGAAGGACGATTTTAGATTGAGAGTGGAATTGAAGTTTAAGCGAGAATGAGACCGATGATGCCGGCGACGGTGGCGTAGTATAGAAATACAAGAACGGTCTTGCGGATGACATCGCCTTCTCGTCCCACCATGCCGACGACGGCGGAGGCGGCGACCACGTTGTGCACACAGATGACATTCCCGGCGGCTCCGCCCACCGCTTGTAGTGCGACTACGATTCGGGGCAGGGCGTCGATGCGCTGGGCGACTTCGAATTGGAAGAGCGAGAACATCATGTTGCTGATGGTATTGCTGCCGGCGACGAAAGCGCCGATCCCACCGATGAAGGGAGCAAAAAATGGCCAAGCACTACCCGCGAGGTGGGCAACCCCACCTGCGAGCTCGACGGGCATGGAGCTGAGTCCGGCGGCCCCTCCGTTGGAATTGATGAAGACCTGCACCATAGGCACCGCAAATACGAGCGCGGTGGATGCCGAGACAATCATCTTACCCGATTGAGACAGCGCGCGGCGAAACCCGCCGCTGGGCATGCGGTGTAACCAAACGGTGATCGCACTCACGAGTAGAAAAATCGATCCCGGCAAGTAAAGCGGCTGCAGACTAAATCCGACCTCCGTGCCAAATAATCCCGAACTTCCAAATGCGACGGCGGTGAGGAGCGGTTTGATTCCTAGGGCAGGGAGTCGGGTGATCACTAAGAGCACCGCGATTAACAGGTAGGGTAACCATGCTTTGAATAGAGAAAGGTTCGTGGTGGGTTCGGCGGTTTGAAGATCGGCGTCGCTTTGCCAGTCGGCCAACCAACCCTCACGGGGAGGGAAGTCCCAAGCCGCGTTTTTCGGTAGTAGAAAACCGCGTTTCGCGGCAGGAACGACGATGGCCAGACCGATCAATGAACCCAGTAGGGACGGAAATTCCGGCCCCAGCGTCCGGGCGATGATCACGTAAGGAATGGTCATTGCGAAGGCGGCGAAAAGGGCGAATTTCCAGATGGACAGCCCTTCGCGAAACGAACGATGGGCACCAAAAAATCGGGTCATGAAACAGACGACCAATAATGGTATCAACGTTCCGGGAATGGCGTGAATCATCGCGACATTGGCTCCGATCGAATCGACCAGACCGGCTTGAGTGATACCTTGAGCCGCGTTAAAAGCTTCGACCTGAGGCGCACCACTCAAACCGGAGTTTACTCCCACGAGAATAGGGGTTCCCACTGCACCGAACGAAACCGGTGTGCTTTGGATCATCATGCCAGCAACGACTGCCGCCATCGGGGGAAACCCTAATCCTACAAGAAGTGGGACGCACACCGCTGCCGGTGTCCCGAATCCAGCGGAACCTTCGATGAACGCGCCGAATAGCCACGCGATGATGATCACCTGCACGCGACGGTCCGGGGTAATCGAAGTGAAGCCGTTACGAATGGTCGCCAGCCCACCGCTTTCGCGGAGTGTATTGAGCAACAGCACTGCGCCGAAAATGATGAAGAGCAGTTGTAGGCAAATCATAAGTCCGCGCACGGACGCCGCGGCCACCTGAGCGCCGGGGATTTGCCAATAGAACAACGCCAGCAATGCGGCGGTAATGAACGAAAGCGGCATCGCCTTGCTGGCTGGCCAACGCAGACCAACGAGGAAGATGCCTACAATCGCGATGGGGAGGAGCGCGAGGAGGGATGACATGGGGTAGTGGGGAAAGCTGAAAAACTGAGGTTCGGAAAAACTCAAAGCGGGTAGAGCTTTCCCGAATTAGATTTAATTATTCGTCGTAGATTTCGGGATTAACGAGATTGGGCGGGCGATCGCCGCGACAGGCTGCGAAACAGTTTTCGGCGGCCATATTTCCCATCTTAGTGCGCGTGCCGATGGTGGCGCTACCGAGGTGAGGGGGAATAACCACATTGGGAAGGTCATAGAGCTCGGGCTCGAGGATGGGCTCGCGTTCGAATACATCCAAACCGGCGCCACCGATGGAACCCGATTTTAGCGCTGCAACCAGTGCCTTTTCGTCCACCACGGGACCACGGGCGGTGTTGATCAAATAGGCGGTGGATTTCATGGCCGCGAATTCCGCTGCGCCGATCAGATGGGTGGTATCAGGAGTGAGTGCGACGTGAAGCGATACGAAATCGGCTTGAGCCAAAACCTCTTCGCGTGAGGCGTAGGTAATGCCCATCTCGGATTCTTCGGTTTCGGACAGACGGGTGCGATTCCAGTAAACCACCTTCATGTCGAATCCCTGCGCTCGCTTGACCATGGCTTTGCCGATGCGGCCAAAGCCGATCAATCCGAGTGTGGCACCAGTGATGTCTTGGCCCAGGAGCTGCATGGGCCCCCAGCCTTGCCACTTGCGGGAGCGCACGAGTTGGTCGCCCTCGACTACCCGTCGGCCGATGGCAAACATCAGCGCCCAAGCCATATCGGCGGTGGATGCGGTCAACACGCCCGGCGTATTGGTCACCGGGATGTTGCGCGCACTGGCTGCGGCCACGTCGATGTTGTTGTAGCCGACGGCGTAGTTCGCGACGATTTTGAGGTTTGGATTGGTGTCCAATAACTCCCCATCAATGCCATCCATCAAGGTGCAGAGCAGGGCGTCTTGTCCGGCCATTCCGGCGATCAACTCTTTCCGACTCAGGACGCGGTCATCGGGATTGTAGGTGAGCTCGGCCTCCTGTTTGAGCAGCTCCATGGAGGCGGGAGGAATGGGCCGGGTTAGGAAAATTTTGGGTTTATCAGACATGTCAGTGAAATCGATTCAGACGGTGACTTGGGACCAGGCTTCAACGAGTTTACGTTGGCTGTTGGCGATCATGGTGCGGGGGTTTTCGGAGCCCACGGGTTTGATTTCGAAGGAAACCGCGCTGCGACTGGAACCATCGATTTTGAGATAACCGACTTTGAATAATTCATCTAGGAACGCGACGATTTCGGGCACGTCGTTCGCACCACCCGGGTATCCGAAACGGGGATGCATGTCGCCATATGCCGGATCGGACCGGTCGTCCATGTAGGCATTGCCGATATGGATGTGAACGAGATGGTCCTTCACTGGTTGAAGCGCTTCGGCCGATGATTCGCTGAGCAGCGGGATATGGGACAAGTCGACCATGAGGCCAAAAGTCGGGTGCTCGGCTTTGACGCGTTCGGCTATTTCTCGGGCGGAGTCCGCCGGCCCGATCAAACACTTTTTATCGATCGAACGGTCGAATACTTCGAGGGCTACGTTGACCCCCAGATTCGTCGCGGGGGTGCAGATCTCGTTGAGAGACGTGGTGAGCACGTCCATCGCGGCAGCCTCGTCGGCTGCTCCCGGATAGGGGCCGCTCAGGAGACCGAAGTCGGTGATGCCCATTTCAGATGCCTCATCGATTCCCGCGATCATCTCAGCGACAGCGCGATCGCGGGTGGCTGAATCGAGACTATTAAGATCGAGCCCCTGCGTGAGCAGACGGGGTTGGGCGCCGTATTTCACTGTTACGCCGGCGGCCTCGAGCAGTGCTTTGGCTTCCTTGCGCACTTCAGGATCTTTGATCCATGAAATTTCAATCACTTCGAAAAAGCGATCGGACAGAAGCTCGGTGAGGGATTCGATGATAGGACCCTCTCCCTTAATGACCGGATAGGCCATGAAGTGGACGATACCGGGGCGAACGTAGTGATGAAGCGGTTCTTTCATGGGGTAAATTAGAAAAGTATTCGACCTTTGTGCCGAGTGGGGAGGTAGGCGGCAAGGCGCGGTTCGTCAGGAACTCCGAAAACAGTTAAGTAATTTACGAATTTCTTGGGCATTCGCCCATGAGATGCTTTGTGATTCAGGTATGAATCTCCGGTTACGGCACGCTCTCATCCTTTCGATCGCAATTTTCGGAGGAACAATCAGCGCGGCATTTGCCGCCGCCGAGACTCCTTTGCCGATCAAAGTGGTCGTGGTGACCATGTTTGAGATCGGCGAAGATACGGGAGACATCCCCGGTGAGTTTCAGCGCTGGGTGGAACGGGGGGGATTCGACCGGAAGATCGAATTCCCATTGGGTCTGCACAATATTTACCACCGGGAGGACGGAGTCATGGTTATCTGCACCGCGGGCGGCGTCACCAATGCCACCGCTACGATCATGGCCCTGGGGCAAGACGATCGATTTGATCTGTCGAAAGCCTACTGGGTGGTCGCCGGAATCGCCGGAGCAGACCCCGAGGATTGCTCGTTGGGCTCCGCGGCGTGGGCAAAGTGGGTGGTGGATGGCGACCTCGCTTACGAAATCGACGGTCGTGAGATCCCCGAGGATTGGGAATACGGATTTATCGCCTTAGGTGCGCACGAGCCCAACTCGCTGGAGGACGGATGGACGGTTGAGACGATCGCCTTCGAGTTGAACGCTGAGTTGGTGGATTGGGCGTATGGGCTGACCAAAGATATGGAGTTGCCCGA
>JABIRI010000223.1 GCA_018667915.1 Opitutaceae bacterium
CAAGGCCGAAGCCATTCCCCGTGAGGGTAGTTCGGCGATTTACGAATTTGGATTTACGAATTACGATTTGCTGGGATGCAAACGGTGGCAGGCTGGCGAGGGGGGGCGCGAAGCCTTGGGATGGCCGGAGACGGATCGAAGCCCCTGCCTAGTCGAAGACGACGGTTTTGTTTTCGTAGACGAGGATGCGGTTTTCCAACTGCCAGCGGACGGCTTGGGAGAGGGTCATCTTTTCTAGGTCCCGGCCTTTTTGGATGAAGGCGTCGATGCTGTGGCGGTGGGTTACGTTCGCGACGCCTTGGTGAATGATCGGTCCTTGGTCGAGGTCGGCAGTGACGTAGTGCGCGGTGGCACCGATAATTTTTACGCCTTTGCGGAAGGCCTGATGATAGGGCCGGGCGCCGACGAATGCGGGTAAAAAGGAGTGATGGATATTGATCACGGGCTTCGCGAACTTCGCCAAGAAGTCGGCGGAGAGCACCTGCATATAGCGGGCGAGCACCACGAGTTCGATGGCGTTGTCGCGGAGGAGTGTGAGTTGCTGGGCTTCGGCTTCAGCCTTCGTTTCCTTAGTGACTGGAATGTGATGAAACGGGATGCCGTAGTGATCACTGGAGGCGTTTAGATCCTCGTGGTTCGAAATGATCAAGCTGATGTCGCAGTCGAATTCGCCGGCTTTCCAGCGTAGGATGAGGTCGTGGTAGCAGTGGTCGAACTTGGAGACGAAAAGAGCGATCTTCGGTTTGCGATGCGAGACCGCCACGATGGATTTCATGCCGACAGATTCGGAGAATTCGTGAAAGGACTGCGCCACGGATTCCGCGGAGAGGGAGCCTTCGTTGCTCCACTCAACGCGTTGAAAAAAGATACCTTCTTCCTGATCGCGATGTTGGTCAGCGTGGATGATATTACCGGAGTTTTCGAATATCCAGCCGGAGACTTTGGCGACGATACCCTTGTAGTCGGGACCGTAGAGGAGGGCTACAAGAGTGCTGGGAGTGTCGGAATTCATGGACAAGACAACGAATCAACGGACATTGCCGACCAAACTCAACGATGAGAAATACAAAGTTTTGCCCGGAGTGCGGTCGAATTAGAACTCATCGTAAGCGATTTGATGGGCCGGGACGCCTAGTTCCGTCAGCATGGCGGTGCAGGCCTTGATCATCATGGGTGGACCGCAGAGATAATATTCCACGGCGGCGAGGTTGGGGTGCTCCTGTAAGTATTCCCGACGCACGACTTCATGGATGAAGCCGGTTGCGCCCGTCCAGTTGTCTTCGGGTTGAGGGTCGGACAGGGCGAGGTGAAAGGAGAAGTTGCGATGAGCCGCCGCCATCTCCGTGAAGACAGATTCGTAGAAAATTTCCTGACGGGAACGGGCACCATACCAGTAGCTGACCCGCCGGGCGGTCTTCTCGGTGTCGAAGAGATAGGAGAGGTGAGCTCGCAGCGGCGCCATGCCGGCTCCGCCGCCAATGTAGACCATTTCCCGCTGCGTGGGTTTGGGGTGAAAATCACCGTAGGGGCCGACAGCGGTGATATGCTCACCGGGCTTGAGGTTGAATACATAGCTCGAGCCGACGCCGGGAGGGCAATCCTGACCGGGTGGGGGAGTGGCGATCCGCACATTAAATCGGAGTTCGTGTTCGTTGGCCTGATTGCTGGCGAGGGAGTAATTGTTGCGCCGATCCGATTCGGGATTGCTTACCGTGAGGTCGAAGAGATGGTGCTGCTCCCAAACGGCGCGAAACGGTGAGGGAATGTCGAAGTCACAGAAACGCACCTCGGTGAAGGACGGAATATTGATCTGGAGATAATCGCCGGGAGTGAAGGCGATCGATTGCGAAGCATCGATCGGTTCGAGCACCAGTTCCTTGATGAAAGTGGCGACGCTGCGATTGCTGACGACGCGAAGTTTGAGTGTTTGTTCAACCCGGGCGCCATCCCCGCCGGCTTGCATGACATTGAGCCAGAGTCTTCCGGCGCGTTCTTCAATCGGGTAGATCGCGAGTCCGCGGCAGATGGGAGCGCGGGCGGGTGAACCATCGGCCAAATTAAACCGTCCGTTGTGTTTGGGGCACTCGATGATCTTCCCTTTGACGAGCCCATCGGCGAGGTGGGTATTGCCGTGGGTGCAAATACCGTCGGTGGCATGGAGCTCGCCGGATTCGTCCCGGACCAGGGCATAAGTCTTTTTGCCGTGATCGAATCGGATAACGTCGGCGGCACCAAGGTCGGCGGCGGCACAGACCTCAACCCAACCTTGGTCGTCCGGTTCGGCATCGGAAGACGGCGAAGTTTGATCCAGCTGGGACGCGGGTGCCGGCAACTTGCGCTTGATGTGGAAGGAGGGATCTTTGACCTGCTTGAATAGCGTGGGGATGATTTCACGCCACGCGTCGACGAGTCCGGTATAAGGCGTGGGCATGTCGTCTTTGACCAACTCGTGGAGCTGAGGCAGCGCATGATAGGGCACCAGTGGGAACATGTGATGCTCCACGTGGTAGTTCATATTCCAATACAGGAATCGATTCAGGCCGTTGATATAAACGGTCCGGCAATTGAGACGATGATCCAAAACGTTTTCGGCCAATCCGGCGTGTTGGGTGAGGCCGTAGATCGGCATAAGCCAATTCCCGAATAGATTAGGCAGGCCGACCAATAACACGGGCAACCAACTCATGGTCACGAGCGAAGCGGTGATCGCCCCGGCATAGATCAAAACGCTGATACGGGCCTTGTAGTAGATCTTGGGAAATTCGGATTCGGGAATGAAGGTGCGTTCTTCAGCGGACATTTTGCCGAACGCGTGGCGCAGGATTTTCCCGAAATAGAGGGGGTAAACTCCGATATTAAAGAAGCCCAACGCGATGGCTGTGAGATCGGGTGGCCTGGGGGCCGCAATCTCGGGGTCCCGGCCCACGATGATGGTGTCGCTATGGTGGCGAGTATGACTCCAGCGCCAAAGGGTCGATTCGCGCATCACCATGAAGGAGGCGACTTCGTAGAGTGCGTTGTTCATCCAATCGGTTTTAAACGCCGTGCCGTGACTGGATTCATGCCAGCGGGAGTCGGAGGTGGAACCGTAGATCACCGCGTAGATCAGATAGGGCAACAGGGCCCACCATGAACCCCATAGAGCAATGGTGGCGGCAGCGGAACCGATGATGATGGCGAACCAGATGACGGTGTCTCGAATGGCGGGTCCATCGCGGCGCTCGAGGAGTTTGCGCATTTCGGCGCGCGGCACCGGGCTTTGATACCAGTCGGCTTCGGCCAATCCCAGTTCTACGGCGCGGGACGCATTCTCGCCCGTAAGACTGTAATCGAGGTGCTCAGGCGGGGAGGCGAGTGCGGGGCCGGGATGGTCGTGACTCATTGAGAATGTGGGACGGTGTAATTAGGGTCCCCGTGGGTGGTGGCGGTGGCCTTGATAGCCGGGAGCGCCCAC
>JABIRI010000187.1 GCA_018667915.1 Opitutaceae bacterium
GGCATATCCCGCCGCCGCGATGGCATCGCGCAACGCCCAATTGAACCAACCGTTCATGTAGAATCGCGCGTCGTTGGGGTGCCTTTCGCTCTCCATCCATTTGTCCGCGATCGGGCCCGATTCTAGGTGTGGCCGCAATTCATCAAACGCCGGACTATGCGGATAGATCGCTGCGCGGGCCTCCGGATTCGACTGCACAAACGCCCAATCCGGTCCGATCATCACCCGCGACAACGCCCCTACCGCATCGGCAAAAGCGTCTTCTTTAAAATCTACCTGTCCGGCCCAGCCATAATGCTCTTTATTTTGAGCCGAAATCCACCACGCCGGCATCGCCGCAAACAGCGCCACCAACAGAGCCAGTGCTCCAACTTCGATGCGTCTCACTTTACCTTGTTTCCAGGACACGGCCAGCAACGCCGCCCCCGCGAGCACGAACAGCGGCATGATCCAAATTCCCTCTTCGCGCGTCAGTTGAAATACCCCGAGTGAAAGCCCCACCGCCGCCGCCCAAAGACCTTGCCAAGACCGCGCGGCATCGCGTCGTAAACAAAGCGCGATGACACCTGCCACCATGAACAACGCCAACGGCACCGTCAGGTGTTGACGCAGCACGCGGGTCATCGTCTCGCCTTCGTAAGTCAGGGGGTTGAAGACCAGAAAACTAAACGCCAACAACCGCGCCCAATTTGCCTGCAAGATCGGTTTGATCGCCCAAACTATTGCCGCGCAACCCACGACGTAGAGCAGCTGCTGAGTGAGAGCCAAAGGGAGTCCCGCCCAAAAATTTACGGCAATAAAGAGCGGATACGCCGGGCCCTTTGAGAGCGTGAGTTGATCGTAAGGACCAAACCATTCACCGCGCACCACGTGCGTCGCCAGCTTCATGAACAACCCCTCGTCGTGATGCGCATTGCTGATCGCGTAGATATGTTGGCTGCGCAGCAGGGACAGTTTGTAACCCGCGACCATAATCCCCGCGCCCCACCACCAGTTTCGTTTTAACCAATCGATCATGACTCTTCCTCCTCCGCTATCGTCGTCGACCACTCAAATTGGAAGAGTGGCAACAACATGAGTAACCCGACGACCGTCAGCCCCAACACCGAATATCCGGCAACGTCATGAACCGTTCCCTCGATCGCCTCGTGCCCGTAATTATACGCCCACGACGTAAGGAAGAGGCTGCGAACAAGATTCGTCAAAAACGCGAACCCCATCGCCGCCGCCACCAACGCAATTTTCTTCCAAAGTTTGTTGAGAAACACGGCCGCCAAAAACGATCCGGCGAACAAACAGGCCGTCAGCGAACGGATCCCAGAGCAGGCCTGTTCCACCCCCACCCGATTGTCAGAACCATCGGCCAGTGGCGGCAAGACCAGCACGTTGCCTTCCTGCTGCAGTGGTAGCCCGAGCACATCAAAAGTGAAAAATACCACCGTCACGACCTTGTTGAGCAGGAACAGACTCAATTGATTTTCGAGCACCGAAACCATCGGCGCCGACACCAACCAGACTAAAGCCGGAAACAAAAACAGCATTGTGAGTTTTATCCGCGAATCATCCCAAAGCCCCCCAGCTACCGGAGACTCCGCTTCGGGTGAATTGACGATTAACAAACTCAAAACAATCGCGCCTGTGCCCATCGAAAGCGCTAGCGATCCAGGATGCGACGGTCCTGCACCTGCACGATAAAAAGCCCCCAACAAAAACATCAAAGCCCCGCCAAGCATCGCACCAAAAATCAGTAGGTTCAGCACCCACTTCTGCCAACCCGCCGCGCGCACACTCGACGGCCCGGAGCAGTCTGAGATCGCCCGCAAAATATCGGCCCAACGCTCATGCACCACGTAGCCGACGAAGACCGGCACCAGCCAACCAAAGCCATAGTCCTCCCGATTGGACCACCAATGCGAATGATCCCACGCCACGAACGCCATGAATCCGCCACTGAGAAGCAGCGCCAACATGAACGGCAAAGTCAGGGTCTCCACCCCGCGATTCCAATAGGTTTTCAGCATGAAAGTCGCCGACTCTCACCCTCACCCCCAAGCCCCGCCAGTCAAAATTCCCCACCAGCCTCGCCGCCACCCCCTCAAAGTCCCCCCAACCGACCTCCTCCCAACCCCTCGCCCCGCGACCGCGCTCCCTAACTTTCCGAACAAACCCATACACTTCCGTCCCCCACAAGCACCTCTCGCCCACTTCCTCCTCCGCCTCCCCAAAAAACCCTCCCTACAACCAATTAAATGATTTCACCGTCCTTCAGTATTTGTCACCATTATGGTGACAAATATCTTTTAATTACTCTATTTCATTTATTTATGATATACCAATATCAAAATTAAAGTTACTCTCCCAGCAGAGACTAACCCTATCCGAGGTGAAATCCTGCCAGCATCGGCGTCGTTCGCCAACATACGTTCGCATCCGCGTTACGCACCAGCATCCGTTGGGATTCCCGTTCCCTGCCCCAACCCCGCGTCACTCTTGGCACTGGCGTGAACCTTTCCACGGGCGTTGCCCGTAAGGATGCATATTTGTCACCATAATGGTGACAAATATGCATATATTACTGATAATTCGTATTTTAGGTTATTTAAATGGCGTTGAATACTAGGGAGGCGTTGGTGCCTCCGAATCCGAAACTGTTGGCGAGCGCTGCTCGGACTTCTTTTTTCACCGCCTGATTAGGCGTCACGTTGAGGCCGGTGGCCTCCACCGCAGGATCAAGATTCTCGATGTTTATTGTAGGGGAAACCACTCCGGTTTCGATTGCCTTGACCGCGGTAAACGCGCCCATGGAACCTGCGGCTCCAAGGAGATGTCCGGTCATGGATTTCACACCGCTGACGTGCAGGTTGGCTTTGTTCTCCGCAAATACACTGGCGATTGCCCCGGCTTCTTCGCCGTCGCCACCCGGTGTCGAGGTCGCGTGGGCCGCAACAAAATCGATGGCGTTGGGCGCGAGTTCTGCTGAATTCAAGGCGGCTCGCATCGAGCGCTGAGAACCTTCACCTCCAGGGGAAAGCGAAGAGAGATGATAGGCATCGGCGGAGGCACCGTAGCCGCTCAGCTCTGCGTAGATCTTCGCTCCGCGAGCGCGGGCGTGTTCCAGTTCTTCGAGCACGAAAACAACCGCACCTTCCGACAAGACGAATCCATCACGGCCCGCATCGTAAGGACGCGAGGCGGCCGTCGGATCGTCGTTGCGGGTCGAAAGGGCGCGCATACGAGCGAATGCACCCACCGCGAGAGGTGTTACGGTGGATTCGGCGCCACCGGCAACCATGAGGTCGGTATCACCCCGGGCGATGGAGGAAGCGGCCTCTCCCAAGGCGTGGCCGGAAGTAGCGCAAGCGGACGCGACCGCCATATTGGGGCCGCGTAGGTTCAGCAACAAGCTGACCTGGCCGGCGAGCAGATTGGGCGCGATTTGAAAAATGAAGAACGGTGAAATTTTACGAAACCCGGATTCACGAAAGGTATCCTGACTCGCTTCGATTTCGGGCAGTCCGCCCAAGCCTACGCCGAGGTTTACGCCCATGCGGTCGGCGTTGAGCTGAGCACGTTGGGCATCAAGTCCGGCATCGGTATAGGCGTCCACCGCGGCCGCCACGCCGAGGTGAGTGAATCGGCCGAATTTTTTCAGATCCTTACGATTAAAGTATTCGGTGACGGCCGCGCGTTCATTGCCATAGGGGCGCAACGGCTGGGCCAAAGCAGCTCCGGGATCAAAATCACCGGCTTCTCCCGCAATCTTCGCCGGACAGTCTGTAGCATCGAATCGGGTGATGGGGCCGATGCCGGATCGTCCTGCCGAAAGGCTCTCCCAGGTGTCTTTCGCTGAGAGTCCCACGGGCGTTACCGCTCCCAGACCAGTTACCACTACGCGTCGATGTGCTTGCATAACCTTCATGACAAAACGTCACCCGTGAGTGATGGTTTGCCAAATGTCAGGCTCAGAATTTTCCGGGCCACGCGATGGGCAGACACCGTCCATGGGACGGATTCGAGGCCCATTTACCGGTTTTGACATCGCATGTCCGTCCTCTTTGACTCCCCGCCCCAATCATGGATCAGCTACACGCATACTGGCGAATGGAATACATCGATTCGCCCCGGTTCTCCGACTCGGGCCGGCCTTTCAGTGAACTCCCGGCACTCAACGACGACCGGGCGGCGTTGATCGTGCACCGTTCCCCGCTGTCCTATTTGATGCTGAATCGTTATCCCTACAATCCGGGACACCTTCTCGCGATTCCGTTTCGCGAAGTCGCTGATTTGGAAGATCTCACCACCGACGAATCGGCTGACCTGATGGCCGTGATTACTCTCGGCAAACGAGTCGTTAAAGCCGCCCTGAATCCGGATGGTTTCAATGTCGGTTTCAATCTCGGGTCCGCGGCGGGCGGAAGCATCGCCCATCTTCACGGCCACGTGGTGCCGCGCTGGAATGGAGATACCAATTTCATGCCTGTGCTCGGCCAAACGCGCACGCTGCCTCAGGCTCTGGAATCGACTTGGGAGAAACTGCGGGACACCGCGACCGAGTTGACCCGCACCGCTCAGGGTTAATTCACCGCTATTTGCCGGATACACCTGCCATGGCTGCCAAGACGCTCTATTTTTCAACCCCTCGTCACCTGAACCAACTGTTCGCGGGGCATACTAACAACCTCGACTACGCCGAGTCGGCGTTGAATACCAAGCTCACCACGCGCGAGGATTGGCTCAAAGTAGAAGGTGAGGAATCGACGATTTCCAAAGTCGAAACGCTGTTCAATTATCTCGATCAAGCACGCGAGCAGGGGGTGTTGATTCGCACTCCCGACTTCAACCGCTTCGTCGATCTGGTGGCCCAAGACAAGACGGACGAATTGCGGTCTCTCTTCGAGGATCCGATGGTGATCAAAACGCGACGGAAATCGATCGTGCCGAAAACGCTCGGGCAAAAGCTCTATCTCCAATCGATGCTCCGTTGTCCAGTGGTGTTTGGCATCGGTCCTGCCGGCACCGGCAAAACCTATCTGGCCGTCGCGCGGGCCGTATCGGCCCTGCTCAACAACGAAGTCGAGAAGGTCATCCTCACGCGTCCGGCGGTAGAGGCCGGTGAAGCATTGGGATTTCTTCCCGGCGATTTACAGGAGAAAATCCTGCCTTACTTACGTCCGCTCTACGATGCCATGGCCGACATGCTTTCGTCGGAAGACGTCGCCCGCCTGACAGAGAAGGGAATCATTGAAATCGCGCCACTGGCTTATATGCGGGGCCGCACCCTTTCGCACGCCTATGTCATTCTCGACGAAGCGCAAAACACCACATCGGAGCAAATGATGATGTTTTTGACCCGTTTAGGCGAAGATTCGCGGATGATTATAACCGGTGATACCACTCAAGTGGATCTTCCAAGGTCCAAAAACTCTGGGCTCCTCGAGGTCGAGCAAGTCTTGCAAAACGTTGAAGGCACAGCTTTTCACCGTTTTAGTGGTGCCGATGTGGTCCGTCACCCCATCGTGCAACGCATCATCGAAGCCTACGACCAGTTCCACAATCCGATGAACGCCGAGCAACCTCCCGCGTCTGACGCCTAAGAGAGAACACCCATCACTCGACTCGACCCGTGTCCTTTTTACCTAAACTCAAGCTGCTGCGCGGCGGCACCACGCGACGCAAACGCAAGCGCGAAGCCCCTCCGGGGCTGATTCAGTTCTTCGAACAGAGTCGCGTCGTGGCCAGTTTCATCTTCGTGGCAACCGTCGCGGCCATCGTTCTCATCAGTTCGGTTGGGGTCAGCACTCTGGATACACCCGTGCAGACGAACCAGACCGCGAGTGTGAGGATTGTGGCCAACGAAACGTTTTCCTACGAAAGCGCGGAACTCACGCGATTGAAACGCGAACAAGTGCGCGATCGCACCCCGCCCGTTTACCGTCTCGAACTCGAGCCCCTCCGCCTATTCGAGATTCATATTCAGGATCTGCTCACCGCGTTCGAAACGTTCGAAGCTGACTTTCCGGATGAGAGCGCCGAATCGCCGGAAGCTCAACTTCGGCTCAATAACATTACCGCCGACTTTAATGCCAAAGGCCCGTAT
Source organism: Opitutaceae bacterium (assembly GCA_018667915.1). Classification (GTDB taxonomy): domain Bacteria; phylum Verrucomicrobiota; class Verrucomicrobiia; order Opitutales; family Opitutaceae; genus Actomonas. The sequence goes on from JABIRI010000187.1 coordinate 6,098, forward strand.
CGCACGAACCCGGCCGACATGAAGGCACTGCTTCGATTGGGTGATGCTCAACAACGATTCAGTGTCGTCGAAAGTGCCTTGCTCGTGCTACGCGACATTTATGAACAAGGCGTTCACGACGGCGGGAGTCTCGCCGCTTCGACTGACTCGAGTGACATCCTGGTATTTCAAATTTCGCAAGAAGACGGCGTTTCGAACCAAGCGGTGGAATCGCTCGAAAAAGCCCTCACCCTGTTGCGCATTAACTTGAACGCCGAAGGCATCGGCCGCCAAACCACCTTCTCGCTCTTTCGTATTTTCCGCAACGGGGTCACGCCCAATCTGATCTACGATCAATCCGCGACCAAGGCCCTGCAGGAATCGGCGATCGCCAATTTGGAGCCGGTCAACGTGACCGTCGAGCGTGGGCAAACCATCCTTGAGCCGGGCATTCGCGTCACCGCCGAAAAACACGAAATGTTGATCGCGCACCGCGAGATCGTTTTGCAATCGGGCGCCGCCCGCATCGACGAAGGGCTGCAGCTCTTTGGTCGCGTCTTGCTGGTCCTCGCGATGCTGTTCGCCTGCACGATTTACATCCGCCTCAAGGATCTCGAAACACTCAACAGCAACAGTCGACTGGGACTGTTGGCTCTCGTCGTGGTGCTCAACCTCGGGGCGGTGCGCGCGAGCTATGAGCTCGCCTCCCTGCCCTTCTTTATCGAGCACTCTGAATTGGCCGCCATCCTCCCCTACATCGCCCCCACAGCGCTGGCGCCCGTGGTCGTGGCAATCCTGATCGATACCGGTTCCGCCGTGTTCATGGCCCTGCTTATCTCCATTTTTACCGGTGTGATCTATGGCAATCGCATGGATCTGCTCGTGCTGACTTTTCTTGCCTCGATGGTCGCGATCTTGAGTTCCCGTCAGACCCGAAAACGTGGCGCGATTGTGCGCGCAACGACGTTCGGCGGGGTTGTGGTCGCGACGTTTGCACTGTTGATCGGCGTCGTGGATCAACTCCCCCCCATCAGCGTGCTCCAACAAATGGGAGCAGGACTGGCTACCGGCATCTTGACCGGCGTTGTGGTGGTGGGACTGCTGCCCCTGCTCGAATCGTTGTTCAAACGCACAACCGACATCACTATGCTCGAGCTCACGGATTATAATCATCCGTTACTCCGGCGCATGCAGATGGAAGCTCCCGGCACGTATCACCACTCGTTGGTCGTAGCGCAGCTCGCGGAAAACGCCGCCGAGGCGATTGGTGCCCGCTCTCTGCGCGCCCGCGTATGCGCGCTCTTTCACGATATCGGAAAAATGGTGAAGCCCGAATACTTCACCGAAAACCAACGCGACGACGTCAATCCCCACGACTTCAATAACCCCTCTCTTTCGGCGCTGATCATCAAAAGTCACGTCAAAGAAGGCGTCGATTTGGCGCTGCAGCATCACCTCCCGCGCGTAGTGCTAAACGTGA
>JABIRI010000273.1 GCA_018667915.1 Opitutaceae bacterium
ATGTGACCAGCCAAATGAGGAGATACACTTCTCCAAAACGTCGAGTCTTGGCGACACCCGTTGGGTTAAACTGTAAGCAACGGGCTAATAACCACAGGAGGCTGATGATCCCCGTCACGAATAAAACCGGATACTTCAACATCACCTGCTCGAAGAGGTGGAGGCCTGACCAGAGTTTTTCCGGAAACGAAAATTCTGCGCCGTAAATTTCGATATTATACGTCCACGTGTAATAGAGGTAGTCTGCGCCCGCACCGCTTAGTAGAACTGGAGCAGACACGATCACAGCGCTAACGAGAACCCCAGCGATTATAGCGGCTGCACGTCGCAATGCGGCGCCCCAGTCAAGCTCACGATCCACCACGATTGCGATCAACGCTCCCAAGGGCGGGGCGATATCGAGCAACGCCGACTGTTTGCTCATCACGGCCAATCCCAAGAGTCCCCCGGCAGCAAAAGAGCGTTTGATCGAAGGGATACGTTCGGGGCCAGCTAGAAAACACCACGCTGCCGCGGTAGTGAAAAACACCACAAACCACTCCGTATGTGCGGCAAAAGTATCTTCGGGCAGAAGGAGGAAACTCGAGAACGCTACGAAAATCAGGGCAGCGCCAAAGCTGGTGAATGGGCCGTTAATTCGATAGGCAACCCGTCCGAGGGCTAGCGCGACGCCGAATATCATTAGCAGCACCAAAATCCGAAGGGCCGTGATGCTGGAATCGGTTAGCGCAAAAACCGCCGCGGTGGCAAAGTAAGTGAGGGGAGTGCGTTGATCGATGGCGTCCTGATAAAGCGTGCCGCCATCCAATAATACCTCGGCAACCGTCGCATGAATTGTTTCGTCCACATTCCAAACCGGAATTTCCAAACTGGGGCCACGTAACCAAGTCACCCAAACGGCGAGTAAGGTGACTGCAATCGCTAGGGCGACCGGACGATTCATGAGATCAGTGAACCGGTTCATTGCGAATTTCGACCCGCTACGGTTTCGCCTTCGAAGGGCCCCCAATAAGCCCAGTCGTAGGCATTGCTGCCGTAGGGACCGGGATTCATCTGAAACTTCAGTTGGCCGCTTTGGCCGAGCGGCAAGGTGATGCGGGCGGTTTGTTTGCCAGCGTCTTCCGAGTTAACGAACGGATCAAGAAAACGTCGGTAAATCTCTTGTTCAGGACCTTGGTCGGGGGCGAAAATCACGACGACCTCGACGCCGTCAGTTCGTCGTTGGCCATTTTCGTCGCGGGCCGCGTTATCGTTTAAGCCGTAGCTAAATGTCACCGCGGTTAAGTCCGCCGGTTTCGTGTAGGTGAGCTCTTGTGGGCTTTGGGCACCCCAGTGCGTCGCGTCGAATTGATCGGCCCAACCGCCTTCATGTCCGGAGGTCTCTACTGCGAGAAGCTGGCGAGCAGGGGAAATAACGATAGGCGGGCCAGGAGCCTTGCCGACGAATCGGGCGGCAAAAGCCCAATCCCACGATGAATCGGATCCGCGCCCGGGACCCGTGGTGAGCACCAGATGTCCTTGCGGTTGCTGGGGAAGATTTACCGCGATGCGTTGTCGTCCCCGATGGGCCGGGTGGTTGAAGGGTTCTAGGATTTGGTCAAATAGGGAAATCGTCGGACCCACTTCAGGAACCAGCTCCAACGTGAATTGCACCCCGTCACTGTGGCCGTCCTCAGAAGTGTAGGCTCCCGGCAGTAAGCCGTATTCAAAACTGAGTGACATCAGATTAGCGGGGCGTTCCCACTCCACGCGCGAAGGCACATGCAGCAGCCAATTCCCTTCCGGATCGGACTGGAAGGAATCGGTGGGTGGGGGTAATGCTGTGATGATATCGTGCCCCAGTCGTAAAATCGGGCCCTGCGTGTGACCCACAAGGTTACCGAAATAAAGGTGGTCGCTATCGGGGTCGCTGGCTTCGCCGGTGGTGAATCGAAACTCAAGATCTCCGGAGCCGCGTGGGGGGAGTGAGACTTCCTCGGTCTGAGGCATCTGATCCTGCCCGCTTTTGCGCGGTTTGATGCTGCGTTGCCAGATGATTTGAGGGAGCCCGGTATCCGGGATCCAACGAACCGTGACATCATAGCCATCGCTAAAGTCTCGAGACGATTTTTTTAGACCGTGGGCGAAGGTGACGCGATCAACCCCCGCTGGGCAGTCGAAGCGTAAATGGGCCGGTGCGAGCAGATCCCAGACACGATCGGAATTGGCGTGCGCTGGGACCGCAACAAAGCCTGAGCTCAGTTGATG